>JBJEYS010000279.1:0-4946 GCA_051886995.1 Oscillospiraceae bacterium | reverse complement strand
TGGAAATGGGCGCTGCGGAACTCCTCAAAAAACAGCTTCGCCGCGCCGTTGTCCGCGTGGTCGTTGTAATACAGGTACTCATTGAAGCGGCAATTGCGGTCGGAAATGCCCACCAGGAACGCGTCCGAGGGGACCATGTTGCGCACATGGCGCGGGACGATGGCGATCCCCCGCCCGGCGGCGACCCAGAACAGGGCGGTGGAGAGATTGGGGACCTTCAGGCAGCTCAGACGTCCCTGGGTGCTTTTTTCCATCAGCAGCCAGTTTTGGGCGTAAGGCCCGAAGATCTCGTCGGCATACGGGACGATCAGGGTTTCCCCCGCCAGCTGATGGAGGGCCAGGAGGGATTTGCTCATCAGGGAATGTCCGGGCGGAAGCAGGGCGTAGGTGCCGTGGCTGCGCAGCAGGTGCCGGCTGATCTGAGGCGGCAGATGGGGGTAATTGCACGGCGTGAACAAAAAGTCATAGTCGTGGACCAGCTCCAGGGGCGTGTTGGCTGGCTTGACCTCAAGCTGAATGTCGATGTTGGGATAGCGGACCATGAACTGGCCGACAAAGGAGCTCAGATAGGAGGCGTAGGAAATCTCCACCTCGCAGGCGATGCGGATGCCGCCCTTAACCGGAAGGTTCTGGATGCGCAGCAGGTTCAGCGCCGCGTCGCACTTGTTGATCAGCTCCCGGGCCTGCATGGACAGGATGCGGCCGGCCTCGGTCAGGGTGACACCGTGGGTGGTCCGCCAGAACAGCGTGGTGCCCAGCTCACGCTCCATCTCCTGAATGTGACGGGTCAGGATGGGCTGCGAGATATACAGGGTCTTGGCCGCCTGGGTGTAATTGAGCGTCCGGGACAACACCAGGAATTCGTAGAGCTGCTCCGTGTTCACGGCTGTGGGCCTCCTTTAAGTAGCTGATAAAATCCTGAACGAAGGCATCCACCTCCGAATTGGGGCGCGTCTTGTCATAGAAAAAGCAGGGGGTGGCCGGGTACGGCAGGTCGCTGACGGGCACACAGACCGTGTTGGGCGGCAGGTCCATCATGGGCGTGGGGCAGAGGATCAGCCCCTTGCCTACGGGGACCAGCAGCTTGTAAAAGAGCAGTGAAGTCTCCCCCTCGTACAGGGTGTAACGGATCCCGGACGCGTTCAGGTTGGACAGCTGAAAGTCCCGGATGCAGCTTTCGGCGGTCTTGGGGTAGGGGATAAAGCACGCGCCATCCAGTTCCCGGATGGAGATCGCGGTCCGGTTGGCCAGTGGGTTTTGCCGGGGCATGAGAACGTACTGGTTGGAGGCGGCGATGACATGCTTGGTCACGTTTTTCGGCTGGTACAGCTCGGTCACGGAGGCGAAATACACATCCACCGCGCCGCTCTGCAACCCCTCCGAAATGGAGTAGCGGGAATCGTCCAGCAGCTCCAGACGGACAGCGGGGTAGGTCAGGTTCAGCCGGTCGAGAAAGGGGCCGAGGTGCAGCGGCAGACCGGAGCCGGTGACGGCGATGCGCAGGCTGCGGTAATAGTGCCGCTGGGCGGCGCGCAGCTCCCGGGTCAGCCGGTTGTAGGAGTCCAGGATCTCCGGCGCGTTGGAGGCAAGGCGCGCCCCCTCCTCCGTCAGGACCAGATTCTTCCCTTCCCGGACAAACAATGAAATGCCCAGCGATTTTTCAAAGCTGCGAATGCGCGCGCTCAAGGTGGCGGGGGAGACAGACATCTCCTCCGCCGCCTTTTTGATGCTGCCGTTTCGGGCTACGGCAAAGAAGTCTGCCAGACGGGCCAGATCCATTCCACAGTCTCCTTTATAAAAAAGTTGACATAAAAGATAATAATACAGAGAAAGCCGAGGAGAGATCTTACAGATTTATACGATACATCATCTGCATTAAAATGTCAAGAAATGGCGGGTTTCACAAAAACAAAACGGTTGTTTTGTATAAAAAGCAAAACACTGAAAACAAAAATTTCGAATAACAAAGCAGTGAAAGTGCATTTAAAGAAACTAAAAAGAAGACTACAATCAAAATAGAGG
This sequence comes from Oscillospiraceae bacterium, assembly GCA_051886995.1. GTDB lineage: Bacteria > Bacillota > Clostridia > Oscillospirales > Oscillospiraceae > JAJPXI01. The sequence goes on along the minus strand of JBJEYS010000279.1, from coordinate 2,924 downwards.
AATCGGTACAACGCAGATCGATACATGAAGGAGGATCTTATGAAAAAGAAACTTGCACTGCTGCTGGCCTTATGTATGCTGGCAGGCTGCCTGACCGCCTGCGGGCAGAGCGGCAAAAAGGACGATGGGGGCAGCAAGCTCATCGGCGTGTGTATGCAGAACATGTCCAGCTCCATCGCCGAGCTGGAGGCGGAAGCCCTGGTGGAGATGTTCGAGCCCCTGGGCTATGACGTCCAGGTCGTCTCCGCCGACGACAGCGTCTCCAACCAGACCCAGCAGATCCAGAACTTCATCCTGATGGACGCCGAAATGCTGGTGGTCCTGCCCTGCGAGATCGAGACGCTGGAGGACTGCCTTCTGGACGCGAAGGAGGCCGGCATCAAGGTCGTCATCAGCGGCGGCACCGGCACCATTTCCGAGGACGCCTACGACGCTGTCTCCTGCGACGACGAGTACCTGATCGGCATGTTCGTCGCCTCCGCGGCCAAGACCTGGGTGGAGGCCAACATGGACCCCAACGGCGACTGGGACGTGGCGTTCCTGTCCTCCACCATCAGCGACGACGCCAAGGCCCGCTGCGCCGGCGAGGCCCAGATCCTGGAGCCCTGGCTGAAGAACATGGACGGCGAGTACGTGAATCTCATGGGCGACGTGGTCCCCGAGTCCGAGCGCATTGAGAACCCCATCTACTGCGAGATGATCGCCAGCCGCGTGGACAGCTATGACGCGTGCGCCACCGAAATGGACATCTCCGGCGACAACCGCAGCGTCGTGGCCGGTGTGCTCACCGACAACGACAAGGTCCGGGTCATCATCGCCTACAACTCCCTGGTCTCCACCGCCGGCAGCCAGTACATCATGGATACCTATCCCAAGAACGAGCAGAAGGAGTTCGCCTTCTTCTCCGGCGGCGTTATGGGCGACGAGTACGAGTATCTGATCGGCGCTGCCTCCGACGAGGCGGGCACGCCCAGCGTGTTCCGGGGCGCCTGCCAGTTCGGCGGCGGCGACGCGGCGGCCACCCTGGCCAACCTGGCCTACAGCGTCATGTTCGGCGAGGCCGGTGTGGATTACGGCAAGTCCAACCCCAACAGCATCGGTCTGTACTTCCCCATTGACCCCTCCGTGAACAACGGCGTGGCCGCCCTGGTCTGCTTTGACACCCCCCGGCAGATCACCAGCTACACCTACGAGGAGATCCTGGCCCAGGAGAACCTGATGGTCTACTGGGATTCCGTCAACGGCTACAACAAGGCGATGCAGGAGAGCGCCGGCGCGCCCGCCGACGTCCCCACGGGCGGAGCCATTGAGGGCGGCACCGCGTACACCAGCATTCAGGCCGGCATCGGCGGCGATGAGGCCCACGAGATCGACCTGATGGACGACGGCACCTGCCGCTTCTCCCTGCCCGGCAACGCCATGATCACCGATGTGTACGCCGGCACCTATTCCATCGCCGCCGACGGTGTGACCGTGTCCATCAAGGGCCTGACTAATGTGGACCCCGCCTCCCCCTATCCCACGCCCGGCCTGTGGAGCTACATCGACGGCACCACCGGCGACGCCGTAATCATCATTGACCCCTCCGCCGGCACCTTCACCCCGGCGGAGGGCGGCGGCGCCGACGCGCCGGACGCCCCCGCCCCCGATGCTCCCGCCGGCGGCACCTACACCTGTGAGCTGGCGGGCATGATGGGTACCGACACCCTGCAGTTTGTGCTGAATGAGGACGGCACCTGCCAGTTCTCCCTGCCCGGCAATCCCGTCATCACCGACGTCTACGCCGGCACCTACACCCGGGACGGCGCCGCCGTGGCCGTGACCGGCCTGACCAATGTGGGTCCGGCCTCCGAGCACCCCACGCCCGGCCTGTGGAGCTTCATTGACAGCAGCACGGGCGACTGTGCCATCACCGTGGACGACGCCGCAGGCACCTTCACCCCCGTGGAATGAGCCGGCACGCTTTGCCGCGAGAAAGGAGCTGAGCGCGATTCATGCTGAAGCTCGAGCATATCACCAAGACCTATCCCGGCGTTACGGCGCTGGACGATGTGTCCCTGTCCTTTGAGCAGGGAGAGATCCACGCCATCCTGGGCGAGAACGGCGCGGGTAAGTCCACCCTGATCAAGATCATCGCCGGCGCCATCACGCCGGACCCGGGCGGGACCATCGCCTTTGACGACAACGTCTACAGCCACATGACCCCGGCGCTGTCCGCCCAGAACGGCGTGGCGGTGATCTACCAGGACATTAACCTGGTCACCCCCATGACCGTGGCAGAAAACATCTTTATGGGCCGCAAGATGGGCGGCGTGTACAGTAAGCGGCGTCTGAACAAGCTGGCCCAGGAGCTGTTCGACGAATACGGCTTTGACCTGGACCCGGCCATGCGGGTGGAGCGTCTGTCCCCCGCCAACCAGCAGATGGTGGAGATCGCCCGGGCCATCTCCAACCAGGCAAAGATCATGATCATGGACGAGCCGACGGCGCCGCTGGCGGCCAGCGAGGTGGATCTGCTGTTTTCCATCATCCGCAAGCTGAAGCAGCGCAATGTGACCATCATTTACATCTCCCACCGCATGGACGAGGTGTTCCAGATCACCGAGCGCATCAGCGTTCTGCGCGACGGCTGCTTCGTCAAGACCATCAACACCTGCGACACCAACCGCAAGGAGCTGGTCAGCCTGATGGTGGGCCGGGAGCTGAACGAGAGCTTCCCCACCCGGAACGGCGCGGTGGGCGACGTGATCCTGGAGGCAAAGGACCTGACCGGCAACTCGGTGGAGCACATCAGCTTTCAGCTCCACCGGGGGGAGATCCTGGGCTTCGCCGGTCTGGTGGGGTCCGGCCGCACCGAGACCATGGAACTGCTGTGCGGTGCCAAGAAGCTGGCCAGCGGCGAGATCTGGCTCCACGGGAAAAAG
>JBJEYS010000278.1:0-4991 GCA_051886995.1 Oscillospiraceae bacterium | reverse complement strand
GTTTGACAAGGGCACCCTGCAGTCGGGAACGGAAGATTCCTCCTGCTGCAGCGGCATCTACGTCAATGATTCCCTGGGCGAATACCAGCTGCAGGTCAATTTGAATGTGGAGCCCTATGTGATCGTCCACTATACCGACGGCATTCTCGTGTTCAACACCGACACGGCGGAAGGTACGACGGAGTTATATACCAATCTGCAGAATGCCGTCAACAGGTAAGGATTTCTGCAGCAAAAAGGCAAATATGGAGAGAAAGGCGGCTGTCCGCTTTTCTCTCCATTTGTTTTGCTCCGTTTTCCCGCAGCGCGCTCCGTATCAAAGCTCCTCCAGGGGCTTGAGCACATTCAGTGCCAGTCCGTTTTCCTCAACCGAGACTACCCAGCCGCCGCAGTTGGGGGTCAGCCAATCATAGTATTCCCGTTCCGGGCGGCCGAACTTCCAAAGCAGATTCATGATCGTGCCCCCGTGGGTCGCCACGCCGACTTTGTTAAGTTGATTTGCCTTACAGGCATTGATAACATCACGCAAAGCCCGCTCCACGCGCAGGACACATTGTTCCCGGGTCTCCGTACCGGCCAGGTCCGCGGCTCCGCCGGAATCCAACCAAGCCAGATAGTCCCTGTCATCCAGCAGATCCTCGTGGCATTTGCACTCAAAGCGTCCGAAGTCGGTCTCCCGCAGCCCGGGCAGCACTGTGCGCGGCGTCTGCGGCCAGAGGATCTCCGCTGTGCGCAGGCAGCGGCGCAGCGGGCTGACGAACACATGCTCCACTGCCGGAATCACCTCCGCCCGGCGGGCGGCCAGCGCCTCGCCCTCCGGCGTCAGGGGCTGGTCTGTGACCCCGATGAACCGGCGCTCCAGATTACCCTGGGTGATCCCGTGCCGGACCAGAATCAGTTCCATGTTCCTTCTCCCTTCAGCGTCATAGGCAGGCCGCACAGAACACGTTCCACACGTTCAGCCCTTTGAGCCAGACGGCAGGTCATGCGCCCCACCGTCTCCCGCCAGAGCCGTTCTTCTTTGTCCACCGGCACGACGCCGCAGCCCACCTCGTCAAAGATGAGCACCAAATCGGGGTTCGCCTCCAAAAGCGCGTCCATCAGCGCATCGGCGTCCTCCCCTGCCTGCAGGCACATCCGTACCCAACGGCTGCAGCCGTCAAACACCCGGGCCGTCCGCGCCTCGTCCGCGTCCCGTGCGATCTCTCCGTCGGACACGCCCAGCACACTCTTAACATAGCCCAGCTTCCCCTGGGCTTTTCCGCCTACGATCAGAACCATATCCGCATCGCCTCCCATACTTTGGGAATCACGGCCATGGCCAGAATACAGCCCAACTCGCAGAGCTGGAGGAAAAAGCCCGCCAGGTCCCCCGTGATGCCGCCGAACTGCCGGCGGGACATCACTCTGAAATACAGAACCGTCAAACCTGCGGCACATACCGCCGCGCCCCCTGCCAGCGGCGCAAGGGCCACGATGGCAGCGGCGCTGAAGAGCGCCCACGCCCCCAGCACCAGCCGGGCCTTGGGCAGATCCATGGGCTGTGTGAAGGTGGCCAGCAATCCGCCGCCCCGGGCATTGGCCATGGTGACCGCATTCAGTCCGGAGCAGCTGCGGGCAAGCACCGGCACCAGAGCCGCCGCTCCCATGACACGCCTGTCCATGGGCAGGATCTCACACCAGGCGGCGAAGAAGACGATCAGATAGAGCGCGCAGGTCATGACGCCGAAGGCGCCGATGTGGGAGTCCTTCAGGATCTCCAGCTTGCGCTCCCGGCTCTGATGGGAGCCGAGGGCGTCCGCCGTATCGCAGAGGCCGTCCAAGTGGATGCCCCCCGACAGGAAAACGGGCAACAGCAGAGCGCCCGCCGCCGTCAGGATTGTCCCGAAGTTCAGCAGCTCGGCCAGCCAGAGCCACAGAAACAGCACCAGGCCTATGGCCGCACCCACCAAGGGAAAGCAGCACAGTGCCCAAGCCATGGTGTCCGCCGTCCACTCCACCCGGGGCGCCGGGAATTTGGAGTACATGGTAAATGCGGCGGACAGGGACCGCAGCAGTTTCATTTTTTCTCCCCCTTCCAGCAAACGGGTATCCCGCATACTACTTCATACACCTGATCCGCCCGCGCGCAGACTGCCCGGTTGAGCCGCCCCTGGGCCTCCAGGAAGCGGGCGGTTTCGGCGTCGTATTTGATTCCGTCGGAAAACAGCTCGTTGGCGACCACGACCGTCAGGGCGGCGCGCTCACAGACCCGCTCCAGTCCCTCCAGCACGCACCGCTCCATGTTCTCCGCTCCGGCGCCGCCGAACCACTCATTGGAGGCCAGGTTGGTCAGGTCCTCCAGCAGCACGGCGCTCCCTTGGGGCACCTGCTCCGCTGCGGCCGCCAGATCAAAGGGACATTCCACAGTAGTAAATTCCTTCCCCGCGCGCATCTTCCGGTGGCGTTCCACCCGGCGGCGGCATTCTTCATCCCAGACCTGCATGGTGGCCAGATAGCAGCGTGCGCCGCTGCCCGCGGCGGTGACCAGCCCCTCGGCAAATTCAGATTTTCCGCTCCCGGCGCCGCCGGTCACCACGATCAGCATGGTCTCCCTCCTTCGCACACATGATAAAAACGGGCGTCCCTCGGGAGGGACGCCCGTCTCGAAGCTTATTTCATTATAACAGACTCAGGCCAGAAGCTCAACCGCTTTTTCAGCGGCGGAGGCGGCGTCGGGCGTATAGGCGTCGGCACCGATGGTCTTGCAGAAGGCCTCGGAAACGGGGGCTCCGCCCACCATGATCTTCACCTTGTCGCGGATACCGGCTTCCTTGACCTTGTTGACCACATCCTCCATTGCGGACATGGTGGTGGTCAGCAGCGCGGAGCATGCGATGATCTGACAGTCGTTGTCGATGGCGGTCTGAACAAAGGTCTCGGCATCCACATCCACACCCAGGTCAATGACCTCCAGGCCCTTGCCCTCAAACATCATGCGCACCAGGTTCTTGCCGATGTCGTGCAGGTCGCCCTTGACGGTACCCAGGCATACCCTGCCCTTGGACTCTACGCCGGCCTCGGTCAAATAGGGCTTGAGCAGCTCGGCGCCCACGTTCATGGCACGGGCAGCCACAAGGACTTCAGGGACAAATACTTCGTTGTTTTTGAACTTCTCGCCGATAATGCTCATGCCGGCCAGCAGCCCCTCTTCCAGGATCTGCTGCGCGGGGATGCCCTCTTCCAGGGCCTGAGGCACCAGGACCTTGACCTGCTTGGCACGTCCCTTCTGCAGGGCTTCGGAAATTTCAATCAGTGTGCTCATCTTTCTTCTCCTCCATTATTTTTCCACAAAGCCGCGCTCCTTCTTGCTGTCCAGACGGCCCTGCTGTTTACGAAATTTTCCGGGCGTTACGCCGGTATAGCGGCGAAACACCTTGATGAAATAGCTTTGATCCTCAAAGCCTACGGCGGTACACACCTCTCCCACTGAGAGTTCCCCGGCCAAAAGCAGCATTTTACTGCGCTCCACACGGAGATTTCCCAGGTAATTGTTGAAGGTCATCCCCATTTCTTCCTTAAAGACCTTGCTGAAATATGTGGGCGAAAACCCAACGTGGCGAGCGGTGTCCTCCAGAGTCAGTTTTCCGGTAAAGTTGCGTTTCATATAGTTGATCGCTTTGTAAATGATGTCCTTGTGCTTAACATCCACCAGGTCAAACACCAGGGCGGCATAGCGCTCAATGACCTGGGTCAGCCACACAGTCAGTTCATCGGTGGAACGCAGATAGTCACTCTCCCGGAGGAAGCGCTGATTAAGGGTGAGGACCTGCTCCAGATCGGCGCCGCCGTCGGCAGCCGCGCGGGAAAGCAGAGCCATCAGTTCGAGAGAGCGGGCACGCATGGTAGAGAAATCTCCGCCGGTGGAAAAAAAGATGTGGCCCAGCAGTTCATTGAGCAGCCTGCGCGCCTCGATTTGATCCCCCTCAGTGATCGCCCGGATCAGCGCCTGCTCCTTGTCCAACGGGTATGCCGCCTGCACGCCCTCTACCTTGAGCTGCTGCATGTATTCTCCAATGTTCTGATACTGCTCCTGGGTCTGGCGGTTTTCCAGCAGAGAGCGACGTTCTCCTCCGATATACAGGGCCGCGGAGAGCAGCAGCGCCGACAGATGGCTCAGGTCGCCCGGCTCACGCCGCGGAAACTTCTGCAGAAGTTCGGTTACTTCCGCCATTTTTTCTTCATCGGACAGCTGTTGCAAAGCGGGTGTGCTTGTGACATGGTCTTCCGGATCCATGACCATCACAGGTCCGGCCGCGAGAGCGCCCACCATCCTTCCCCCTAAAATGATGGGCGCGGCAAAGCATCCCATCCCCATGGGGCAAAAATAGATGTAGCGTCCACCAAAGCGTTCGGACTCGCAGGCCCCGTACAGATGGAGGCGCTTGCAGGCCTGATCGCCCATGATCTTACGGCATTGGGCATACAGCGCATACCCCGGCTCCCGCCGGTAGAGTTCCTTGCCCTCTGCATCGGTCAAAAGGCAGCTGACACCCGTGGAGCAAACAAAAGCGTCCACCATCTCCCGAGCGATCTGCATATCAAAAAGGTTTTCACGATCAGTACTTCGATTCATGTCGTATCCCTCGATATCAACTATACGGCGTTGCGGGGCATAGCACTATAAATAAACAAATAAAAATAGGATTATTTTAAGATTTTTAATTTCTCCTTTTGTTTTCATTGTACAATAGCAACCTTGGAAAGTCCAGCAGGATTCACCTTTTTCACTTAATATTTTCACATTTACATTTTCATTTTAACTTCACTTGTAATTCATCTATCATAAAAAAATACCAAAAGTATCTGTTTTCTCCCTACCGCATCTCGACTGTATCCTGTTTAATAAAGGCAAGGAACACAGTAGGTTTCCATTTCCATTTGAAGCGCCGACCGGCGCATGGAGGTTTTATCATGAATATGAAACAGTGGGTCAAAGACCAGATCGCCGC
>JBJEYS010000277.1:0-5078 GCA_051886995.1 Oscillospiraceae bacterium | reverse complement strand
AGACCGAGTGGAGGTTGTCGGGCAGCTCATCCCGGCGGATGGCGTTCATGTCGGTATACAGACCCTCGCCCACGGAGAACTGGTAGCGGTACAGGGCCAGGCGCTTCCATTTGGCCAGGGAGTGGACCACCTGGGCGTCCCGGCCGGCAGCGGGGATGTCAAAGGCCACCGCGCGCTCCACACCGTTCAGGTCGTCGTTCAGGCCGGTGGAGGCCTCCACAAACAGAGGCGCGGACACACGGCGCAGATGAAGGGCTCCGCCCAAGGTATCTTCAAACAGTCGTTTCAAAAGGCTGATGGCCTTCTGGGTATCATACAGGCCCAGAATGGGCGCATAGTCCTGGGGGATCACAGTCTTTTCCATCATATCAATGAAGCTCCGATCTGAAATTTAGTCTTACAATTTAGATATTATACGATGCTCCCGGTCAAAATGCAAGGAGTCCAAAAACAGAAGTGGGAAAGCTTTGAGGCAGGCCCACAAAGCCGTTGAGATTTTTTTGCGTATGCTATACTTTGGCTGTAAAGCAAGGCAAAATCGGAGAAGTCCGGTGACGCAAAACTATAATAGGGACTGCCCCGAAAGGAACGTCAGCCGGCTGCCGCAGTACAAGCGTATTGTACTGCGGCTCAGTCTGTCGAGAAACCCGGCTGCGCATCAAGCGGCAGCCGGGTTTCTCGACAGACTGAGGCGCGGGCGGCAAAAAGATGCCGCCCGCGCCTTTTCTCCATGCATTACTGAACGGAATTTTTTGAATACCAAAGTTGCTTGTTTCTATACATGCGTTCATCCGCTTTTCGGAACAGCTCTTTGCGGGACAGCCCGGGAAACTCAGAGGACAGCGCATAGCCGGCTGCATAGTACAAAGCGGGCTTCTCCCCCTGCTCGTTATAGGCAGACACCGAAGCATCAATTTTCTCCAGATACAGTTCCATTGTTTCACGATCCGCATTTGCGATCATCACCGCAAACTCATCCCCGCCCCAGCGGCAGATGGTGTTTTCCGGCGGAATGGTATTGCGCAGGATGTTAGCAAAGGCGAAAATCACTTTGTCGCCCGCCTCATGTCCCATTGTATCATTGGTGTATTTTAAATGGTTCAGGTCGAACATGATCATGCCGATCGGCTTGCTGATGGGATCGGGGTAATCCAGCAAGGTGTCCCAGCGGCTCTTGTTAAACAGTCCGGTGAACGTATCGGTAGATGCCTTTCGATTGGTTTCAAGGATACTGATCCCGAACTGGGCCAGTGTATAGATCAAAACCGCCAGGAGCGAAAAAACAAGGCCCGAGGAGCTGTGGCTCACATAAAAAATAATTAAATCTGCAAGCACGCCGATAATCAGCAGCAGCGCAAAACCCCAGGGTCTTCCCACCACTCTGCTTTTCTTTTCCCTGCTGCCGGCAAACAATGCAGCAAGCAAAGACAGCGCCATCAGGACAATTATAATGTGGGCAAGACTTAATGTCTGCCTGAACTCGGCGATGTCAAACACCTGGCAGGAAAGGGCGATCAGCGCCCCGCCGGAAGCGATCAGGGAGGCCGCCAGCACCGGGGCGGTTTTGTACTCCGCAAAGCGATCCTTTAAATACAGCCCAAGCGGGATGGCAGCAAGAAATAATGCCCCAATGGAAAGATACCCCAGCACCAGCGTGTTTTTCGCAAACATAAGCGGAGAAAAACGGGTATCGGTAATTTTCCACAAGCCGAGTATCATGGTAAAGTTCCCCAGGAAAAAGATGTCCCAGTGCCGGGACTTTCTGCGCAAGATCAGCACAAGCTGTACCAGCATAATTAAAAGGCCCAGCACAAAACAGACGGCCGATAAGATCAGTTGGGGAAGGTCCGCTTTCAGCTGGGTAAAATAGATCCTGTAGAGGGAACCAAGCTGAAATACAACCGCTCGATTGCGCACGCTCTCATAAACAGGCGTAACGATCACGCAAACTTCTTTTCCGCTGTCGCCGGGGTATAGGGGGATCTCTGCCCAGTTGCTGCTGACACCTTTGCTAACGCGGTTGGTGGCCTGCGGCATAAGGCTGTATACCAGTTCATCGTCAATATAAACCTCTGCGCACTGGTGAACCAGATAGAATGCAAGCGTCGTATCATTCGCTCCGATCTCACCCAACATCCAGCGATATTCCTTGCGCACCCCGATCGGTGCCGCGGGATCCTCGACTTCCTCCATGGAATAATCACCGACTGCATGGCAGAAACGAGAATCTCTCACTTTCTGTACCGAAACATTCTCAAGAAAATTCATATAGACGAAAAATAGGATAAAGAAAGCCGCAACGATTGCGTAGGCTATCGTGGCCGCCGTCTGAAGCTTTGAGCGGTGCGTCATATTCATCCCCTCTGTAATGGGTTGTCGTAAAACGGCAAAATGAATATTTAAATAGTATCATAATTTTCGAAATCTTACAATACACCGCTCAGAATTTACCTGGCCGGTCAAAAGCACAGATTTTCCCAGTCGGCCCGTTTCTTCCGGCATTTTAAAGTGGGACCGCTCATTGATTCAGCCCATGCCGCCCCGTCCAAAGCTGCCGTGCTGGCCGGGCCCGCCGATCATATTGCCGCCCTTGGAACCGCCCATGCCGACCTGTCCGTAGGTCGTCAGGAGATCCGACAGGGGCAGCTCGGTCAGGAGAGTGCCGCCGCTGTAGGTCCCGCCGGTGCACAGGCCTCCGGTGCTCTCACCGCTGTACTCTCCGCCGTACGAGACGGAGCAGGTTTCCCCGCCCTCCAGCTCCGGGGAGCTGAACACGATGTGGTTGGCCTGGGCGCTCAGGCAGAAGACAAACTCCCGGTTCTCGCAGGCAAACTGGATATAGGTCCCGGCGGGCAGGGTCGTTCCAAACTGAACCGACACCGTGTACTGCCCGGGGTCGGTGGGGGCCTGGGCCATATTACCGAAGCTGGCGGCCATCAGAACACCGCCCTCCAGGGTGAAACCCGCGTCGTAATCCAGGGCGCCGTCTGCGTTTCCGGTGCTGCTGACCAAAACGGTGCCGCCCGTCATGGTGATGCTTCCGTTGGCGTCCAGGCCGTCACCGCCGGCGGTGACACGCAGGCTTCCGCCGGAGATGGTCAGAGCGTGGTCAGAGCCGGAGCCGAAACCGGGAGGGGCGAAGGCGTTCCCCATTCCCCGGCCGCCAAAACCGCTGCCGTCGGCACCGCCGGCCGCATTCACACCGTCATCGGAGGAGACAAGGGTGATCTCTCCGCCGGAGATCTCCACATTGGAACCCTCCAGGCCCTCATAAGATTTGAGAATGCTGATCTGTCCGCCGGACACGGTCAAAGTCTCGTCGGCATGGACGCCGTCGTCCCCGGTGGAGATGGTATAGGCACCGCCGGAAATGGTCACATCTTCGTTGGCGTGGAGGGCGTCATCACTGCAGTCCAGGGTATAAACGCCGCCGTTCAGGGTCAGATCCGTCCCGGCCTTGATACCCTTGGCGCTGACGTCCTCACGGGGCGTCACGGCGCTTCCGCCGCCCGAGGTAATGGTATAATTCCCGCTGGACAGGGCCGACCAGGTCTCGGCCTGGATGCCGTCCTCCCCGGCGGTCAGGTCCAGTGTGGAATTGGAAATGCTGACCCACCCCAGGGCGCTGTCAGTGTCGTTGCTGGAACGGATGGCATCACCGCCGCAGGTAACCGAAATGGATGCGCTGTCAATGGTATTGGAGTCCTTGCCGTTGATTCCGTGGTTGACGGCGGTCACGTTCAGCGCGGCGTCATAGATCTCCAGAGTATCCTTACCGGTGATGCCGTTTTTGTAGTTGGCCTTCACGGTCAGGGAACCGGCCCCCTGAATGATCAGGTCGGACTTGCTGTACAGGCAGGCGTTGGGCTCCTCGTCGGCGGCGGAGGACAGGCTGTCCGCGAAGGTGTAGCTTTCTCCGTCGGTCAGAGTATTTTCGGTGCCCTCCATCAGGTGAATGGTGGTGCTGGCGGACTTATAAATATAGATGGGGCTGCCGTAGGAGCAGGTGATGGAGGCCCCGTTCAGGACCAGCGTCACATCCTTCCCGGAAGCGTTGACGATGATCCGGCCCTCGTCCAGGTTCCCGCTGACCGCATAAGTCCCGCCGGCGGTGATGGTGATCACGCCGCCCGCCTCCCCGGCCCCGCTGCCGTCGATCTGAACGGAGCCGCCGGACAGCGTGATGGCGGTGGCTCCGTTCAGGTCCGCTTCCGCCGCGGTCCGGGGATCCGCCGTGTCGGAGGCAGAAAGAGCGGCGCCCGGCTCCGACACGGCGCCCGGTGTCGTGATGGCACTGCCGGAGGGGGACTTTGTGTCAGCTGTATCACCGCAGGCGCTGAGAGCGGTCAGATTGAGCGCGGCGCAGAGAACCAGCGCGATTACTTGATTTCGTTTTTTCAATCGGAAGACCTCCTTTTCGGTTTTTCCGTTCTAATATAAAGGCAGAAAGCTAAAGAGAAGTTAAAGCCGGGGCAGAGCAAAAACAAGTTTACAAATCATTCATTTTTACAAGGTCTTTACTTTAGGTTTTCTTTAGGTAAAGGGCACATGATAGATTCAGAAAACACGAGGAGGACCCTCCATGGCCAAAAAGCTGAAGATCCAGAGCACCTTCCAGCGGTTTGAAAAGAAATATCTGCTGGCACCGGCCCAATACGCGGCTCTGCTGGATGGCATGAGCCCCTACCTGCGGCCGGATGAGTACGGCCGCTACACCATCTGCAATCTCTATTATGACACAGATGACTACCAGCTGATCCGCACCTCCCTGGAAAAGCCGGTCTACAAGGAAAAGCTGCGGCTGCGCAGCTACGGCGTCCCCGGCGACGGCGGCAATGTGTTCGTGGAACTGAAAAAGAAGTTTCACGGTGAGGTCTACAAGCGCCGGGTGGTCATGGAGATCTCCGAGGCGATGGCCTACCTTTCCGGTGCGGCCCGGCCCAGCCAAGAGGGGCAGATCTGCCATGAGATCGACTGGTTTCTGAACAGCTACCACCCGACGCCCAAGGTATTCATCGCCTACGACCGGGAGGCCCTGGCCGGCCGGGAGGACCCCGAACTGCGGGTCACCTTTGACA
>JBJEYS010000276.1:0-5145 GCA_051886995.1 Oscillospiraceae bacterium | reverse complement strand
GCGCCTGGCCCACCATGGAGAGCATCATGGGTACTCCCATGCTTAAAAGCAGCTTTGGAACAGGAGTCGTACCCATTTTGTTTTGCTTCACTTCCATACGGTTCCCCTCCATTCTTTTATGTATATTTTATACGAAAGCGCTTCGGATTTCCGCAACGCAATGTTACAATTCCCTAAAAAAACTCCCTGGGGTTTCCCTTGCCCTTTGTCAGCATTTGCGGTAAAATGGGGAGCAAAGGAGGTCTTTCCATGAACGACTGCTTATTCTGCAAGATCATCGCCGGGGATATTCCGTCCAACAAGGTGTACGAGGACGAGCTCTGCTACGCCTTCTATGACATCGACCCCCAGGCACCCACTCACTTTCTGGTCATTCCCAAGGCCCACATCCCCTCCGTGTCCGCCGTGGACGAGAGCAATCAGGCCGTCGTGGGCCACATCTTCGCCGTCATCGCCAAGCTGGCCAAGGAGCTGGGTCTGGACAGCTACCGTGTGGTGTCCAACATCGGCGAACAGGCGGGCCAAAGCGTATTCCATCTGCACTTCCATGTCCTGTCCGGTAGAGATATGACTTGGCCTCCGGGCTGATTCCCCTGCCAATAACGACACCCCGGCGGCATAGCCGCCGGGCCTACGCTACAAACGTGCCACTGGCACGTTTGCTTCACGCTGCGGTGACGTGGCCTCCCGGCTAACGGCATCGCAAGCTGCATATCCTTCGCTTTCCCGCAAGCGGGAAAGCTCACTCACTCCGCTGCTCCGCCTTTCCCCACCGAACCCGCTGCGCTGGGCTTCGGCGGGGTCCCCTGAAAGCTGCATTCCGGCGCACATTTGCTTAACGCTGCGGTGACCTGGCCTCCCGGCTGACTGATCGAGGACGATATGAAACAATGGTTTCCCTTTTCCAAATGGTATTATAATCTGCTTGTGGCCGTTCCCGCGTTTTTGCTGGGGGCTTATTTTGATTTGACTAAGTTTCGGCTTGATCCGGGCAGCGCGCTGGCCGGATCAAGCCTGTTTCTCCTCGCTTCCCGGTTGCTGGGCGGGCTGATCTTCACCCTGATCGTGCTGGCGCTCCTGCGCGCGGCAAAAGATCTGAAGGGGCTGGGCCGCGTGGGTTGGAAGCAGATGCTCATTCTGTTTCTGGCGCTCAATGCCGTCACGGCGCTCTACGCCTTTACCTCCCGCACGGTCTATGTGTGGGACAACGCGGGCTACTGGGCGGTGGCCCGCAGCCTGTCGCGGCAGTGGCTGGGCCGCAGCCAGATCCTTGAGGTTCTGAAAACCACTATCTCGCTGGATTACAACTACCTGCCGGCCTGGCCCATCTCCCTGGTCATGCGGGTCTTTGGGGAAAGCCGGGCAGTGTTTCTGTTCTCCATCTCCAACCTGTACACCCTGCCCGGGCTCTGGGGTTTATGTGCTCTGGCAAAGGACAAAAAATGGGGTGGACTGGTGCTGGCGGGGATCTTCCCCATGTTCACCTATATCGGCTTTGTGGGCTTCGTGGATGTGGCCGCCTGCACCCTGGCGATTTGGGCTTATGTGATCTACACCAGCGACAGGAACGCGGTCAGCCGCGGCGTCTTTTCCGGCACCCTGCTGGTGGGCACCTTTCTGCTGCGCAGGTACTTCTTCTTTTTCGCCGCCTCCTTCGGCCTGGCGGCGCTGGCGGTCAAGCTGATCTTTGAGCGAAAGAAATGGGCTGATTTTTTGGCCCTGTTCGGCACCTGCGCTGTGTGCGCGGTATACTTCACTCCCAACTTCCTGTTGGAAAAAGTGCTGGGTACCAACTACAATGACCTGTACTCCGCCTACGATCTGGGACTGGTCAGCGATCTGAAGCTGTTCTGCCGGTATTTCGGTCTGATCCTTTTGGTCCTTCTGGCGGTGTGGGCACTGGTCCGCCTGGTCAGGGGCGGCCCCAGGCGGGAGCTGACCCTTTGCCTGGTCCAGCTGGCAGCCTGCTTTGCGGCGTTCGTTTCGGTACAGTCCCACGGGCAGCAGCATCTGCTGCTCTATCTGCCCGGCCTGGCGCTGCTGCTCTGCTCCGTCCTGCCGGTAAGCCCCCGCCGTTGGGCGGCTTTCGCCGCCGCGGCGGCCGTGTTCGGCTGGTGTCTGGTCCCCAAGGAACAGCCCGCCTCCATCGACGCCATCGAAGGCGTTGACCTTCTGCCTTCTTTCGTATTTTACGGGCCCTCCCGCGGCGACATCGACCAGCTTGTGGAGCTGGCCGACTATGTGGACTCTCTTTCGGCCGAAGGCGAGAAGACCGCGGCGGTGCTCGCCTCCTCCCTGACTTTTAACAGCGAGACCCTGACCAACCTGCGTCTCTCCCTGAATCTGCCGGAGCCGGATCACAAAACCGTCATTCGCTACCAGGGCACGGTGGACAAGCGGGACCCCTTCAACTGGAACACCGTGACCGCCGATTACCTGATCGTGGGCGACCCGGTCCAGACCCATCTGGGCGAGGAGAACCAGCAGGTGTTCGCCCTGCTCGCCCGCGATGTGCTGGCCGGAACCGGCCCCGGCTCGGCCTATCGTGCCCTGCCCGAGACCTTTCTCCTGAAAAGCAACGTGACGGTGCGCATTTACGAGCGCACACGGGACCTGACAGCGGAGGAATATCATCTGATCTCCGACCGCTTGACCGCTCTCTATCCCGACTATGCGGAACAGTACGCTGTCCCCGAATGGGTCGAATAAATAACGCGCCCGAACGGGCGCGTTATTTTTCCTTGTCAATTCTCTTTTTATATTATAAAATGACTCCGTATGGGCACAATTTTCTCAAGGAGATGTTTCCGATTGGTAACATCTCCTTGAGGTGGTTGGATGTACATTCAGAGACTTCGTGACTTAAGAGAAGATTCGGATAAAACTCAACAGGAAATTGCTGATTATCTCAACATGCACCGCAGTGTCTACCGCAGGTATGAATCCGGCGAACGTGAACTCCCCATCTGGGCTTTGACCAAATTAGCCGATTACTACCACACCAGTACCGACTATATCCTTGGCCGCTCAGAGAACCGGAATGCGTAAACTCTGCTGGTTCGCTCTTCCTTTCTGCGCGGCCATCTTCGCCGCCTGCCGTGGACTTCCCTTTCTGCTCCCGATCAGCCTAGCCGCAGCCGCGCTCGGTGTTCTGGCCGTGGGCCTGAAGCGGCTTCCGGTCTGTTTGGCTTGTCTGGGTGTGACCTTCGGCCTGCTCTGGTTTCAAGGCTATACCCAGATCGTTCGCGCCCCGGCGCAGGCGCTGGCCGGGCAGACCGCCCCCTTTACCGCCACCGTCACCGGCTGGCCCCAGGAGACCTCCACCGGCAGCTTTGGGGTGGAGGTACGCCTGCACCTGGCGAACGCGCCCGATCCTAAAGTCCTGCTCTATGTCGATTCCGCAGGGACCGATCTCCTTCCCGGCGACACCATTTCGGGCACCGCCCGCTTCCAGACGGCTGACACCGTGCGGGGTGAAACCGTCACCTATTACGAGGCAAAAGGGATCTACCTGCGCGGCAGTGCCATGGGCACGCCCGCGGTTCAGCGTCCCGATACTCCCCCTGTCACAACCTGGCCCGTCTATATCTCCCACGCGATCAAGGAAAGCGCCGCCGCACTCTTTCCCGATGACGTATCCGGTCTGATGATCGCCTTGCTCACCGGCGATAAGGCGAGCCTCAGCGACGGTGATTACGCCGCCCTGCAGCGTGCGGGCGCGGCCCACATCGTGGCGGTGTCCGGCCTGCACCTGTCCTTTTTCGCGGGCCTGCTCTCCCTTTTCTTCCGCCGCCGCAGCAAACTCGGCGCCGGACTGACCATTCTTCTGGTCTTTCTCTTTGCCGCCGTGGCAGGGTTTACTCCATCGGTCACCCGGGCCGCCTTCATGATTGCCATGACCCTTCTGGCTCCCCTGCTGGGGCGGGAGGAGGATAAGCCCACCACGCTGACGGCCATTCTCCTGATCCTGCTGCTCGTGAACCCCTATGCCGTCCAAAGTGTTTCCCTTCAGCTCTCCTTCGGAGCGGTGGCGGGCATTCACGCGGTCTCCACGCCCCTCTACCAGGCTATGACCCGCCCGCTGTCCAACGGCGGCTCCCGTGTGCGCCGGCTCTGCCGCCGGCTTTTCCGCCTTTTTGCCGCCAATCTGTCGGTGACCCTCGGCGCCTTGCTCTTCACCACGCCTCTGACGGCGTATTATTTCGGCTCGGTATCTCTCATCGCCCCGCTCACCAATCTGCTGATCCTCTGGGCGGTGTCCCTGGCCTTTTCTCCGGGACTGATCCTGACCCTGCTGGGTATCGCGCTGCCCGGGCTCTCGGCGTTTCTGACAGTCCCGGTCACGCTGCTGACCCGCTATGTTCTGGCAGTCACCCGTGCGCTGGGCTCCCTCCCCTTTGCCAGCGTCTCCATGGACAGCTTCTACCTGTGTGCCTGGCTGGTGCTGGTCTACGCCATCCTCCTGCTGGTGCTGCTGCGCCGGTACCGAAGGCCCATCCTCCCCGTCTGCGCCGGAGTATTCGCGCTCTGCGCCGCCCTGCTGCTGACCCGGGTCTCCCTGCTCTCCTGCCCGCTTTCCATCACCATGCTGGATGTGGGCCAGGGCCAGTGTATCCTGCTCTGTTCCGGCAGATATACCGCTCTCATTGACTGCGGCGGCAGCAAGGACAACGCCGGCGACATCGCCGCCGACTATTTGCAGTCCCTGGGCATCTCCCGGCTGGACCTTCTGGTGCTGACCCACTGCCACGATGACCACGCCAACGGCGTGCCGGAGCTTTTCGCCCGGCTGAAGGTGTCCAGTTTGGTCCTGCCCGCTTTGGCGGAGGATGAATCCGCCTATCGGGATGAGATCCTCTCCCTGGCACAGGAGAACGGGACTGAGGTCACTCTGCTCACGGATAACCGCGCCCTCCCCCTGGGGGAGACGACGCTGACACTCTACGCTCCGCTGGGCGACGGCGGAGCCAACGAGGAGGGGCTGTTCGTCCTGGCCACCTGCGGCGACTTTGACCTGCTGGTCACCGGAGACGCCAACTCCTCCGTGGAGTCCCTTCTGGTGAAATACGGCCATCTGCCCGACATTGAGGTACTTGTGGCGGGCCATCACGGCTCCAAAAGCTCCACCTCGGACGCCTTTCTGGA
>JBJEYS010000275.1:0-25290 GCA_051886995.1 Oscillospiraceae bacterium | reverse complement strand
TGGCGGCCCCCAGGCCGAAGCCCATGGTGCCGAAGCCGCCGGAGGTGATGAGCTGACCCGGACGGGAGAAGTGGAAATACTGGGCCGACCACATCTGGTGCTGGCCCACATCGGTGGCGATGATAGCGTCCCCGGCCACCTTCTGGATGGTCTCCAGCACCTCATGGGCGTGAAGAATGTCGTCCTTCTTCAGGGGGATCTCCTTGCGGGCAAAGACCTGGGCCTTCCACTCCGGGTAAGTATGCCTGGGCAGCTTCTTGTTCAGCAGCTCCAGCACCCGACGGGCGTCGCCGATGATGTGGTGGTCGGTCTTGACGTTCTTGTCGATCTCCGCGCGGTCGATGTCGATGTGGACGATCTTGGCATTGGGGGCGAAGGAGGCGGGGTCGGTGGCCACGCGGTCGGAGAAGCGGCAGCCGATGGCGATCAGCAGGTCGCACTCATGGGACGCCATGTTGGAGGCGTGGGAGCCGTGCATGCCGATCATGCCGGTGAACAGGGGGTGGTCCCCCGGGCAGGCGCCGCCGCCCATGATGGTGGAGGTCACGGGGGCGTCCAGAGTTTCAATGAACTTGCGGAACTCGGGCACCGCGTTCTTGGAGCGGATCACGCCGCCGCCCACCAGCACCAGGGGGCGCTGGGCCTGCTCGATCATATCCAGCAGGGTCTGGATGTCGCCGGCGTCGGGCTCGGGGGTCTTCAGGTCATGGCTGGCCCGGCGGAGCATGGCGGCCAGGCGGCCCTGGGAGGCGTGCTCGCTGCGGGGCAGGGGGGTAAACTCGGCCTCCTCAGCGGTGACATTCTTGACAATGTCGATCAGGACCGGGCCGGGGCGGCCGGAGCGGGCGATGGCGAAGGCCTCCCGGATGATGTCGGCCAGCTGGTTGACGTCCCGCACCAGGTAGTTGCACTTGGTAATGGGCATGGAGATGCCGGTCATGTCCACCTCCTGGAAGGTGTCCTTGCCCATCAGGGACTCGGCCACGTTGACGGTGATAAACACCACCGGGGAAGAATCATAATAGGCCGTGGCGATGCCGGTGGTCAGGTTGGTGGCGCCCGGGCCGGACGTGGCGAAGCACACGCCCACCTTGCCGGTGGAGCGGGCGTAGCCGTCGGCGGCGTGGGACGCTCCCTGCTCGTGGGCCGTCAGGATGTGGCGGATCTTCTTGTTGTAGCCGCCCAGCTCCAGCTCATCATAAATGTTGAGGATGGTGCCGCCCGGGTAGCCGAACACGGTATCGACCCCCTGTTCCAGCAGGCATTCCCATACGATTTTCGCGCCGCGCATTTTCATGGTTCCTGCGCCTCCTTTAAATCGGTAAAGTGTTATCACATATCTTACCTTTCCGTTTTCGTTTTGTCAACGAACCGCATGGGATTTCGGCGTTTTCTCTATTTTCCGGGTAGAATTTCCCCCCTCTGCCGCCGCTTTTGCACACAAAAGCGCCCGCCGCACGCGCCGTCCCCGGGCCGGCAAGGGCCGGGGACGGCGAATCGTCCCCCGCAATTCCTGTTACTTTTTTAACATCATTGTTTGTGAATTATCAATCTTTCCCCTTTTTTCGCAACAAATTGTGAAAAAATAAATTACTCTCATTTTTATTTGAACTTAGCAAAATATTTTGTAACCTCTCACCATTTACTTTCGTTTCCGTTCGGCGCAAACTTATAGGCAGAAGACAACACCGCATCGTCGGCACGAAAACAGCGTGCTGTCAAGGAATTTAAGATTTAAGGAGGCTATTTATATGGGTATTTATGCGATCACCGGCGGCTCCAGCGGCATCGGCGCCTGCACAGCGGATATCCTGCGTCAAAAGGGCCATCAGGTCATCAACATCGACCTGAAGGGCGGCGACATCACTGCCAATCTGGCCAAGAAGGATGACCGGACCGCCGCGGTCCGCCAGCTGCACGAGATGTGCCCCGACGGTCTGGACGGCATGATCTGCAACGCCGGCGTCATGGGCGATAACGCCAGCATTCCTCTCATCATCTCGGTCAACTATTTCGGCGCGGTGGACATCGCCACGGGCGTGTTCGACCTGCTGCAGAAGCGCCACGGCAGCTGCGTCGTACTCTCTTCCAATACAGTCTCGCAGGGCGGCGCCCGGATGGACGTGGTCGGCCTGCTGAACAACCAGGCGGATGAGGAGCGCATCCTGAAGTTGGTCTCCAACCTGGAGCCCGGCACCTCCCACGCGTTCTACGCCGCCACCAAGTACGCTCTGGCCCGCTGGGCCCGCCGCGTCTCCGCCAACTGGGGCGCCAAGGGCGTGCGCGTCAACGCGGTCGCTCCCGGCAACGTCCGTACCGCCATGACCAGCAAGCTGACGCCGGCGCATCGCGCCGCGATGGAGGCCCTGCAGGTTCCCATCAACTACGGCTCCGAGCCGCTGATGGATCCCACCGACATCGGCAACGCCATCGCCTTCCTCGCCTCCCCCGAGGCCCACGGCATCAACGGCGTGGTGCTCTTCGTGGACGGCGGCACCGACGCGCTGCTCAACTCTGAAAAGGTTTATTAAGGAGGCGGACATACCATGATGATCAAAAATTTCATTGACGCCATGGCCAGCAAGGATTACACGGCGCTCGGCCAGTGCTTCTGCGACCAGAGCCGCATGTTTGACTACTGCCCCGCCAGCCGCGGCCTGTCCAATTACTATATCTATGGCTCCCGGGCGATCGACATGTTCTACCACAACAAGTTCTTCCTGGGCGGCTACACCATCTATGACCCCGAGATCGTGGACGAGCGCACAGTGAACTTTTACGCCTCCTACGGCGGCGGTATCGTACACGCGGTCGCCACCATCGAGGCTTACGATAAGGAAACCGGCCTGATCAAAGAGCTGATGATCCGGCCCGCGTGATCCGTGTCCGGCGGGGAAACCAGCCCGTCCGGACCGCCGTGTGCAAATCTGAACAGTTACCAAAAAGTGATGAATAGTTTCCAAATCGGAAATTATTCATCACTTTTTTATTAAATATGACAGCCCGGCACGCCAAAATTTTCTCACTTTCCAGTGTTAAATTAACCAAAAATTCTCAAAGTCATTTTTTGAAAATTGTGTTTTGCCATAGTGGACATTTGACCTCGCCGTACGATACAATAAATACAATACAATGAAGTATTCCCGCGGCGAAGCCGCGCGGCAAAAGGCATGAGGTGAAATACTATGCTGCACAGACTGTACGGCAGCGTCCATCCCAACGACAGAAAAAGCGCCACCAACCGCATTCCGGTCACCCCGCTGAAGCAGGCCCCGGCCTTCGTGGTGCTTCCCATGGCGATGCATGTGGGCGCTCCCTGCAAGCCGATCGTATCCAAGGGCGACCATGTCCTGCTGGGCCAGAAAATCGCAGAGCCCGCGGGATTGGGCGCCCCCATTCACGCCTCCGTGTCCGGCACGGTCGCCGCTGTGGAGCTGCGTCAGCATCCCGGCGGCGTTCCCGTCCTGTCGGTGGTCATTGAGAACGACTTTCAGGACACTCCCGCCCCGCCCCTGGAGCGCAAAGCGGACCCGGAGAACCTGACGGGCTGGGAGGTGGTCGATCTGATCGCCGAGGCCGGTATCGTGGGTCTGGGCGGCGCGGGCTTCCCCACCAGCGTGAAGCTGAAGGGCGCCATCGGCAAGGTGGACACCCTGATCATCAACGGTGCCGAGTGTGAGCCCTACATCACCGCCGACCACCGGCTCATGCTGGAAAGCGGCGAGCGCCTCCTGGGCGGCGTGGAGATCCTCATGCGCTCCCTGGGCCTGAAGACGGCCTATATCGGCGTTGAGGGCAACAAGATGGACGGTATCGAGCATCTGCGCTCCCTTCTTCCCGCAGACAGCGGCATCAAAGTGGTGGCCCTGAAGACCCGCTACCCCCAGGGCGCGGAAAAGCAGCTGATCCAGAAGCTGACCGGCCGCCAGGTGCCGCCGGGCAAGCTGCCCGCCGACGTGAAGTGCGCCCTGTTCAACACCTCCACCGCCGCCGCGGTCTATGACGCCGTGCACGACGGCATCCCCCTGACCCGGCGCATCGTCACCGTGTCCGGCGGAGCGATCCGGGAACCCCGGAACCTGCTGGTCCCTATCGGCACGCCTCTGGACCATCTGGTGGAGGAGTGCGGCGGCCTGATCGCGGAGCCCGGCCGGGTCCTGCTGGGCGGCCCCATGATGGGCAACGCCCAGTACGATCTCAACTCCCCCACCATCAAGGGCACCAACGCCCTGCTGCTGCTGGAGCGCAGGGAATGCTCCCCCATCCCCGTCAAGGACCCCCCCTGCATCCGGTGCGGCCGCTGTGTGCGGGCCTGCCCCATGAACCTGACGCCCCTGTATTTTGACCTGTACACCCGGCACGGCCGGCCCCGGGAACTGGAGAAATTCCACGTCATGGACTGCATCGAATGCGGCTCCTGCGCATATGCCTGTCCCTCGCACATCCGCCTGGTGCAGAGCATCCGCACCGCCAAGAACGAGATCCGCCGCCAGACGCAGCTGGAAAAAGAGCGCCAGGCAGCCCTGGAGAAGGTCCGGGCCGCCCACGCCGGAAAGGAGGATGCCCAATGAGCGCGCCGGAAAAGAACGCCGCCGTGGCCAAAAAGCCCGACTATAAGCTGCCGCCCCGCTTCACGGTGGCCTCCTCGCCCCACATCGTCTCGGGCGAGAGCGTCCGGGGCTGTATGCTGGACGTCATGATCGCCCTGGTCCCCTCCCTGGGCGTGTCTACTTACTTCTTCGGCCCCCGGGCGCTGCTCATGACCCTGGTGGCCATGGTCTCCTGCGTGGCCTTTGAGTTTTTGTACCGCCTGCTGATGAAGAAGTACCAGAGCATCGGCGACCTGTCCGCCTGCGTCACCGGTATGCTGCTGGCCATGTGCCTGCCCGTCAACGCCCCCTACTGGATGGCGGTGGTCGGCTCCTTCTTCGCCATCGTGGTCGTCAAGCAGCTCTACGGCGGACTGGGCAAGAACTTTATGAACCCTGCCCTGGCCGCCCGCGTGTTCCTGTTCTCCTTCCCCGCCCTGATGAACTCCTTTGCTGCGGCGGGAACCGACTTCTGGTCCGGCCTGGGCAACGCTGCCGACGCGGTGACCGCCGCCACTCCCATGGCCAGCCTGCACCAGGGCCTTCTGCCCGACCTGACCCTGCGGGAGATGCTGGTGGGCGCCCACGGCGGCTCCCTGGGCGAGGTATCCGCCATCGCCCTGATCCTGGGCGGGATCTACCTGCTCCTGCGCAAGGTCATCACCCTGCGTATCCCGGTTTGTTACATCGGCACCGTGGCGGTGCTGACCTTCCTGTTCCCCAGGGGCGGGAACGACCCCCTGGAGTGGATGCTCTACAACCTGCTGGGCGGCGGCCTGCTGCTGGGCGCCATCTTCATGGCCACCGACTACGTCACCTCCCCCGTCACCCCCCGGGGCCAGATCATCTACGGCATCGGCTGCGGCGCTCTGACCGTGTTCCTGCGCTACTTCGGCACCTATGCCGAGGGCGTCAGCTTCGCCATTCTGATCATGAACGCCTTCGCCTGGCTCATTGATAAGGCCGGCATGCCCCACCGGTACGGCACTCCCCGGTTCTGGAGCAAAAAGAAGGGAGGGGAAAAGGCATGAGCAGTGTAAATTCCGCGGCTGCGGAAAAGAAAGGCCTGGACATCGACTGGAAGCAGTTTCTGCGCCTGGGCCTGGCCCTGTTCATCATCGCCGCGGCGGCAGCCCTGGTGCTGGCCCTGGTCAACGCCCTGACCGCCGACACCATCGCCGCGCGCAAGGAGGCTGAGCGCCAGGCGGCCATGGCTTCCGTGGTGCCGGGCGCGGACGTGTTCTCCGAGCTGTACAGCGAGGATGAGACGATCGACTGCATCTCGGGCGCCTACGCGGGCACCCGGTTCATGGGCTACTGCGTGGAGGTCTCCCCCAACGGCTTCGGCGGCGCCATCAGCCTGATGGTGGGCGTGGACGCGGGCGGCGCCGTGACCGGCGTGGCCATCCTGGACCACTCCGAGACCGCCGGCCTGGGCGCCCGGGCGGACTCCCCGGAGTTCCTGGGCCAGTACGCCGGCCTGTCGGGCACCATCACCGTCAACAGCGGCAGCAACGCCATTGACGGCCTGACCGGCGCCACCATTACCAGCAAAGCGGTCACCGCGGGCGTCAACACGGCGCTGACAGCGGTGCTCAACTACAACGCGGAAGGAGGTCAGACCCCCGATGAAGGAAACGACTAAGCAAAACACAGCGGTCCGGGAGGCGGGCGCAAATCCGCTCCAACGCGTCGGGCGCTGGCTGAAGGAGAACTTCCGCGTGGAGCGGTCCGAGGCCGGGCGCATCGCCCTGACCGGCCTGATTTACCAGAACCCCACCTTCGTCCTCCTGCTGGGCATGTGTCCCACCATGGCCACCACCACCTCCCTGCAGAACGGCCTGGGCATGGGCCTGTCCACCGCGGCGGTCCTGGCCTGCTCCAACCTGGTCATCTCCCTGCTGCGCAAGGTCATCCCCAATCAGATCCGCATCGCCTCCTATGTGGTCATCATCGCCACCTTCGTGACGGCGGTGGACCTGCTGCTGCAGGCCTTTGTGCCCGGCCTGTCCGCCGCGCTGGGCCTGTACATCCCCCTGATCGTGGTCAACTGCATCATTCTGGGCCGGGCCGAGTCCTTCGCCTCCCGCCACCAGCCGGGCGCCTCCTTCCTGGACGGCCTGTTCATCGGCCTGGGCTTCACCGGCGCTCTGGCCATTCTGGGCGCCATCCGTGAGATTCTGGGCGCGGGCACCATCTGGGGCATCCCCCTGCCCGGCATCAGCGCCTATCCCGCCAACCTGATCCTGTCCCCCTGCGGCGGCTTCATCACCCTGGGCTGCCTGATCGCCTTCGTCCAGTGGCTGCGCTCCCGTCCCAAGAAGGGAGGGCAGCAGGCATGAGTCTGAGTGAACTGCTCTCCCTGGCCCTTTTCGCCATCCTGGCGGAAAACTTCGTCCTGGTGCAATTCCTGGGCATCTGCCCCTTCCTGGGCGTGTCCAAAAAAATGGACACCGCCCTGGGCATGGGCATGGCCGTCACCTTCGTCATGGGCCTGGCCTCCCTCTGCACCTGGGCGATCAACACCTATCTGCTGGTCCCCCTGGGGCTGGACGGCTTTTTGCAGACGGTGGCCTTCATTCTGGTCATCGCCGCCCTGGTCCAGTTCGTGGAGATGTTCCTGAAAAAGGTCATGCCCGCCCTGTACACCGCCCTGGGCATCTACCTGCCCCTGATCACCACCAACTGCGCCGTGCTGGGCGTGGCGCTGCAGAACACGCAGAACGGGTACGGCGTGCTCATGTCCGTGGCCTACGGCGTGTTCGGCGGTCTGGGCTTCACCCTGGCCATCATCCTCTTCGCCTCCGTGCGGGAGCGGCTGGAGTTCGCCGAATATCCCAAAGCCTTTGAAGGCTTCCCCATCGCCCTGGTGACCGCCGGCCTGCTGGCCATGTCCTTCATGGGCTTCTCGGGGCTGAGCCTGGGCTGAGAAAGGACGGAATCTGATGCTTGTTTTAAAAACAATCGCCATCACCGTGGCCGTCCTGGGCGGTCTGGGTCTGGTGTTCGGTCTGATCCTGGCGCTGGCTTCCAAGGTCTTCGCCGTGGAGGAGGACCCCCGCAAGGAGCTGCTTCTGGAGGTCATGCCGGGCGCCAACTGCGGCGCCTGCGGCTTCGCCGGCTGCTCGGCCTATGTGGACGCGGTGCTGGAAGGCACCACCGTTGTGGGCGTCTGCCCCGTGGGCGGCGCCGAGACGGCGGAAAAAATGGCCTCCATCATGGGCGTGGCCGACATCGGCGCCGCCGTGCGCCAGGTGGCTCTGGTGCGCTGCAGCGGCAGCGGCAGCAACCGCAATCTGTACAAGTATGAGGGTATCGCGGACTGTCTGGCCGCCAGCCGCCTGGCCGCGGGCGGCCCTCTGGCCTGCCAGTACGGCTGCCTGGCCTTCGGCACCTGCATGAAGGTGTGCGACTTCGGCGCCATCTCCGTCCAGAACGGCTGCGCCCGGGTGGACATGGAAAAATGCGTGGGCTGCCTGAAATGCGTCAGCGCCTGTCCCCGCAACCTGATCACCGTGGTACCCTACGGCTCCGACATCTGCGTCAAATGCGCCTCCCGCGACAAGGGCGTGGACACCCGCGCCGTGTGTGACTGCGGCTGCATCGGCTGCGGCCTGTGCGCCAAGGCCTGCCCCCAGGGGGCCGTCACGGTGGAAAACAACCTGGCCTCCATCGACTACAGCAAGTGCGTCTCCTGCGGCGCCTGCATCGACAAGTGCCCCCAGCACCTGATCCGCCGGGCCAGCGAAGCCCACGAGGGGGACGGGGAAGCGCTCTTCCTCATTCCCGAATAAACACTTACATGCAAAGCGCCTCCGGGAAAAAATCTTCCCGGAGGCGTTTTTCTTCTTGACAAACAATACTATGCGTTGTATAGTATTGTACGAAAGGAGGTATTCTATGGACGTTCAGCTCAAGCGCGGCCTGCTGGAGGTCTGCGTCCTGGCGGCGATCAAGCACGAGGACTCCTACGGCTATCAGATCATCAAGGACATGAAGCCGTATGTGGACATCTCCGAGTCCACCCTGTACCCCATCCTGCGCAGGCTGGAGGCGGCGGAGCTTTTGACCGTGCGCTCCGTGGAGCACAACGGACGGCTGCGGAAGTATTACCACATCACTCCCGCGGGGCTGGAGCGCATCGCGGCCTTCGCCGAGGAGTGGAAGGAGATCATGTCCATTTATCAATTCGTGGTCAGGGGGGAACAACAAGATGAATAAACAACAATTTCTCGCGGCGATCGGAGAACAGATCCAAAGCCTTCCGCCGGGCGATGTGGAAAAATCGCTGGATTACTACTGTGAAATGATCGACGACCGCATGGAGGACGGGCTCAGCGAGGAGGAAGCGGTGGCGGCCCTGGGCAGCCCGGAGGAGATCGCGGCCCAGATCCTGATGGAAACGCCCCTTCCCAAGCTGGTCAAGGCCAAATTGAAGCCCTCCCGCGCACTGAAAGCATGGGAGATCGTTCTGCTGGTCCTGGGCTCTCCCGTGTGGCTGCCGCTGCTGCTGGCGGCGGGGATCATCGTGCTGGCCGTGTACATCGTCCTCTGGGCGGTCATCGTGGTGCTGTATGCGGTGGACCTGTCCTTCGCGGCGGCGGCGGTGGGCGGTATCGCCGGGCTTTTCCTGCTGCTGTACGGCGGCATTCCGGTCCAGGCGGTGCTGTTCCTGGGCGGGGGCCTGGTCTGCGCCGGCCTGGCGATCCTGCTGTTTTTCGCCTTCAATCAGGTCACCCGCTGTCTCATCGGGCTCAGTAAAATGCCGGTCCACTGGATCAAGGGCCGGTTCATCGGAAAGGGGGAAGCGAAATGAAAAAAGCCAAGAAGACCGCGCTGGTCATCGCGTTGGCCTGCGTTGCCGCGGGCGCGGTGATCTCCCTGGGCGCCCTGGCCGTCATCGGCTTTGACGTTTCGCGGCTGAATACCATGAAATTTGAAACCAACACCTATCAGGTGGAGGAGAGCTTTTCCAACATCCGCATTGAGGGCGCCGAGTGCGCCGTCCGCCTGCTCCCCTCCCAGACGGACGCGTGCACGGTGGTCTGCTCTGAGGGGAAGAACATCTCCCACACCGTGGCCGTGGACGGCGATACGCTGAAAATCACCCGCACCGACAACCGGAAATGGTACGAGTGCATGGGCATCTACTGGGGCGATGAGATGTCCGTCACGGTCTGCCTCCCCGGGCGCGTATACGGCGACCTTTTCATCAGGAGCATGAGCGGGGACATCACGGTCCCGGGCGACTTCACCTTTTCCCGGGCGGAGATCATCAACACCAGCGGGGAAATCGACTACGCCGCCGCCACCGGCAATGCTCTGACCCTGAAAACCACCAGCGGAGACCTGAATGTCCGGGATCTGACGGCGGGCGCGCTGGAAGTCCGGTCCACCAGCGGCAAGATGGAGATCTCCAACGTCAAGGCGGACAGTCTGACGGCCGTGACCACCAGCGGAGATGTGGTCATTCGTTCCGCCGGGGTCGGCGGTGGTGTGGCCGTGGAGACCGTCAGCGGCGAGATCGGCCTGGAGCGGGTAAACGCCCAGACTGTCTCCGTGCAGTCCACCAGCGGCGAGGTCGAGCTGACTGACACAGTCGCCGCGGGCCGCGTGGAGATTGAGACGGTCAGCGGTGAGATCGAACTGGAACGCAGCGATGGGGAGACCCTGTGGATCAAATCCACCAGCGGAGACGTATCGGGCACCCTGCTCACCGAAAAGCGGTTCACGATCCACACCACCAGCGGAACCGTGAATGTTCCGAATGTTGCTTCCCCCAGCGCCGGGACCTGCGAGATCATCACCACCAGCGGGAATATTCGAATCAAGCTGTCCTGACAGCGAAAGCGCCGCGCCGCTCAATTCTGAGCAGCGCGGCGCGTACATTTCTCATTCCACCATCAGGTCAGCGATGGTAATGCCGTCGAAGAAATCCTGGATCATATCGTTGAGCCTGTTCCACATGGAGCAGGTGCGGCACGCACCCGCCCGTTCGCAGGGCGCGGCGTCCCGCTCCAGGCAGGACACCGGGGCCAGGTCCTTCTCCGTCAGGCGGAAGATGTCGCCCACCCGGCAGTCCCTGGGCTCCCGGACCAGCCGGTAGCCGCCGCCCTTGCCGTGCACACCCTCGATGTAGCCGTTCTTCGTCAGCACCGGCAGGATCTTTTCCAGATATTTCAGGGACAGCTCCTGCCGCTGTGCCACATCCTTCATGGGAATGTAGCCGCCGCTCTGGTTTTCCGCCAGATCGATCAGAACGCGCAGGGCATAGCGCCCCCTTGTTGAAACGATCATCCCGCTCGTCTCCCTGCCGTCAGTCCTTGGGAATGATCTCGATGGGGTCCCCGGCGCGGATGGGGCCCTCCTCCAGAACGATGGTGAAGATGCCCTCCCGGGGCATGACGCAGTCGCCCACCTGCTTGCGGATGGCGCAGCTGGCGTGGCACTCCTTTCCGATCTGGGTGACCTCCAGGAGCACCTGACCGCCCACCCGGAGCCGGGTGCCGATGGGCAGCTCGTACAGGGTGACGCCCTCGGTCAGGATATTCTCGGCAAAGGCCCCGATGGGGATGTCGGGAAACACCTTTTTCATTTTGTCCACGCTCTCCGACCCCAGCAGGCTGACCTGCCGGTGCCAGTCGCCGGCGTGGGCGTCCCCGACGATGCCGTGGTTCTTTTTGACCTGGATCTCCGGCACCTCATGCTTCATGGTGCCCTTCTTCTCACTGATGCAGACCGCAACAACGCTCGCCATCTCAATGCCCTCCCGTCAGTGCTCGCAGCAGTGGCCGCAGCTTTCGCAGTCGGGGAACTGGCTCTTGTCGTAGGCGATGCCGTTTTTGTCATAGTAGTCCTTCAGCGCCGCCTTGATGGCCTCCTCCGCCAGCACGGAGCAGTGGAGCTTGTGGGCGGGCAGTCCGTCCAGGGCCTCCACCACGGCCTTGTTGGTCAGCTCCAGGGCATCGGAAACGGGCTTGCCCTTGATCAGCTCGGTGGCCATGGAGCTGGAGGCGATGGCGCTGCCGCAGCCGAAGGTCTCAAACTTCACGTCCTCGATCATATCGTCCTTGATCTTCAGGTAGATCTTCATAATGTCGCCGCACTTGGCGTTGCCCACCTCGCCGACGCCGTCGGCGTCCTCGATGGAGCCCACGTTGCGCGGGTTGCGGAAATGGTCCATCACTTTTTCACTGTACAATGCCATATTCAAACACGCTCCTTAAAGCACATATTCTTTTTTGCCGGCCTCCAGGTCCTTCCACACCGGCGAGATCGACCGCAGATAGCCGACCACATCTTTGACCGCCTGGATGACGTAGTCCACATCCTCCTCGGTCAGCTTCTCATCCAGCGACAGGCGCAGGGAGCCGTGGGCCACCTCATGGGGCCGGCCGATGGCCAGCAGCACATGGCTGGGGTCCAGGGAGCCCGACGTGCAGGCCGAGCCGGAGGACGCGCTGATGCCCTTGTCGTCCAGCAGCAGGAGCAGGGACTCGCCCTCGATCCCCTCGAAGCAGAAGTTGACGTTTCCGGGCAGACGGCGCACCGGGTCGCCGTTCAGGGCGCAGTGGGGGATCTGCGCAAGTCCCTCGATCAGCCTGTCCCGCAGCCGGGCTGTCCGTTTCGCGTTCTCCTCCAGGTGGGCGCAGCTCTCCTCCAGCGCCGCCGCCATGCCCATGATCGCGGGGACGTTCTCGGTGCCCGCCCGCTTGCCGCGCTCCTGGGCGCCGCCCTCGATCAGATTGGTCAGGGGGATTCCCCGGCGGGCATACAGAACGCCGATGCCCTTGGGCCCATGGAACTTGTGCGCGGACAGGGAGAGCATATCGATGTTATCCCTCTGCACATCCAGGGAGATGTGCCCCGCCGCCTGGACGGCGTCGGTGTGGAAGGGCACGCCCGCCTCACGGCAGGCCGCACCGATCTCCCCGATGGGCTGGATGGTGCCGATCTCGTTGTTGGCGTACATGACTGTCACCAGGCAGGTGTCGGGGCGGATGGCCTCCCGCACCTGCTCCGGCGTCACCAGGCCGTTTTCGTGGACGTCCAGCAGAGTGACCTCGAAGCCCTCCTTTTCCAGCTTCTTCAGCGTATGCAGCACGGCGTGGTGCTCGAAGGCGGTGGAGATGATATGCCGCTTCCCCTTCCGCTCCCCCAGCCGGGCCGCGGAGATGATGGCCTGATTGTCCGCCTCGCTGCCGCCGGAGGTAAAGGTGATCTCCGCCGCCTGGCAGTTCAGCTGCTTCGCGATGCGCTCCCGGGCGCCGCAGAGGGCCTCGTTGGCCTGCTGGCCGATGGAATACAGGCTGGAGGGATTTCCAAAGTACTCCTCCATATACGGCAGCATGGCGTTGATGGCCGTTTTGCTCATTTTTGTGGTCGCGGCGTGATCCAGATAAAGAATTCTCTTCGTCATGATAACAAACCTTTCTGTTCCGGCTCCGGCGCTGTCATGCCGGAGCGTACTCCAATGAGCTGTTCAAACAACTCAAATAGTTTTCCCAACCTTTTTACCTACTATTTAGGTCGGTTAAATTATAGCTCTCTTTACCTACCTTGTCAATGGGTAAATCAGAAAAGTTTCGGGACGAAAAAAGAGCGCCCTACGGCGCTCTTTTTCAGCATTTATCCGATTTGTTTTTTCAGCCGCAGCCGACGAACCAACAGGCAGGCCAGCCAGCCGGCCAGCAGGCCCACAACGACGCCGGTCAGCACATCGCTGGGATAGTGGACGCCCACATACAGCCGCGAAAAGCCCATGAGGACGGCGGCGGCCAGGGCAGCCCCCTTCATCCACTTGTCCGGCGCCGTGCGCCAGAGGGCGGACGCAAAAGCAAAGGCGGCCGTGGTGTGCCCCGACGGGAAGGAGTTGGGGTCGTTCTCCGCCACCAGCGCCGTCAGGCCCGCCACATCCAGCCACGGCCTGGGGCGGCTGACCAGATGCTTCAGGATCAGGTTGGTGCACACAAACCCGACCGCCATGGCCAGCAGGGCCGTCACGCCCGCTTTCCGGGTCCGCTTAAAGCAGAGCAGCACCGCCGCCGCAATCAGAAACAGCGCCCCGGCGTTGCCCAGGGCGGTATAAAAGCTGAGCACGGCGTCCAGCACCGGGGCGCGCAGATGCGCCTGGATCCAGAGCAGCACTCCGCCATCCAGGGAAAAAAGCCAGTCCAGCACGGTGTGTTACGCCGTCTGCTCCCAGGTGCAGCTCTCGATCACGCCGCTGGAAAACTCCATATGGGTGGTCTTGACAATGTGCGACTTCCCGATGCGCACCTCCTGGGTACCCACCTCGTTGGTCACCGTGCTGTCCACATAAGCCTCGATGACGAAGCAGATGTCCACCAGGCCGGCCTCCGCCGCCGCGTCCCCGTCGCAGAACTCCACGCTGCCGTTGCTGACCCTGTTATAGCGGGTGGGCTCGGTCCAATAGTCCACCACATACGCGTTGAGCAGGTTGCCCCCGGCCATGAGCTGGTCCTTCTTCCCGGTGGCGGTGTCCACATACTCCGCCACACGGTCCACCAGGGACGCATCCTGCGCGGTGACGCGCACGGTATAGGTCAGCCGGGTCGCCGGCACGCCCGTGTCGTCCCCGCCGCCCAGGACCTTCACGCCCACGACCACCACGGCGGCAAGGATCAGGATGATGACCAGAAGGTCGATGATGTTCAGCTTGCCGAACAGCTTGCCTTTTTCGTCCACAACTTTCATAGTGCTCCTCCATTGCATTGACTGTTTAATTATTGTATAATATTTTCACTGTTTGTACAAGCCCTTTTTCTGATTCAACCATGAAACAGGAGAGTTTATGAAAGTCATTCATTTAATTTCCGGCGGCGACACAGGCGGCGCCAAAACCCATGTCCACTCCCTGCTTCAGGGCCTGGAAGGACATGTGGAACTGACCCTGGTCTGCTTTATGGACGGCCCCTTCGCCCAGGAGGCCCGGGACCTGGGCATCCCCACCGTCATCCTGCCCGGCCGCAACATTCTCCGCGTCCTGCGCACTCTGAAAAACATGATCCGTGACGGCGGCTATGAGATCATCCACTGCCACGGCGCCCGGGGCAACCTGATGGGGGCCCTGCTGCGCCGCTCCACCGGCCTTCCCGTGGTCACCACCGTCCACTCGGACTACAAGCTGGACTACATGGGCCGCTTTTTCTCCCGGCTGACCTACGGCACCATCAACACCATCGCCCTGCGCAAGCTGGACTACCGCATCGGCGTGTCCGACGCCATGGTGGACCTGCTCATCTCCCGGGGCTTTGACCCGGACCGGCTGTTCACCATCTACAACGGCCTGGACTTTTCCCCCCGCCCCGCGGCCCTGGAGCGGGAGGATTTTTTCCGCTCCGTGGGTCTGAACGCCGATGCAGACAGCGTCGTGATCGGCATCGCCGCCCGCCTGAACCCGGTCAAGGACATCTCCACCCTGATCCGGTCCTTTGCCAAGGCCCATGCCCAGCGAAGCGAGCTTCGTCTGCTCATCGCCGGCGACGGTGCCCAGATGGAAGAGCTCAAGCGCCTGGCCGCCCAGCTGGGCGTGGCGGACACCGTCTGCTTCGCCGGCTGGCTCAGCGACGTGGACTCCTTCTACCACGCCATCGACGTGAACACCCTGACCTCCCTGTCCGAGACCTTCCCCTACTCCCTGACCGAGGGCGCCCGGGCCGGCCTGCCCACCATCGCCAGCCGCGTGGGCGGCGTGCCCTACCTGATCGACCACGGCGTCAACGGTCTTCTGTTTGAGGCGGGCGACACGGATGCCCTGGCCGGACACATGACGGCTCTGGCCGCCGACCCCGCCCTGCGGGAACGGCTGGGCCGCCGCCTGTACGAGAAGGCCAGAACGGAGTACTCCATCGAGGCCACCATCAACCGCCAGCTGGAGATCTATCAGGCCATCCTGCGCAAACAGGCGCGCCCCCGCCCGAAGCGGGACGGCGTGCTGGTGTGCGGCGCCTACGGCCGGGGCAACGCCGGCGATGACGCCATTCTGGAGGCCATTCTGACCGAGATGCGGCAGATCGACCGGGACATGCCCGTGTGGGTGCTCTCCCGCAGCCCCAAGGATACCCGGCTGACCTACCGGGTCAACTCCCTCTATATTTTTTCCATTCCAAAATTCCTGCGCCGCATGGGGAAAACCGCCCTGTACATCAACGGCGGCGGCTCGCTGATGCAGGACGTGACCTCCCGCCGCTCCCTGTGGTTCTACCTGTTCACCATCTGGTGCGCCAAGCGCCGGGGCAACAAGGTGCTCATGTACGGCTGCGGCATCGGCCCCATCCGCTACCCCTCCAACCGGAAGCTGACCGCCCGGGTGCTGCAGGGCAGCGTGGACGCCATCACCCTGCGGGACACCCACTCCCAGACCGAGCTGGAGGACATGGGCATCACCAACCCCCGGGTCCTTCTGTCCGCCGACCCCACGGTCATTCTGCCCGCCGCGGGCGGCGAGATCGTGGACGGCCTGATGGAGAGCCGCGGCCTGGACCCCCGGGGCAAATACATCGGCTTCGCCCTGCGCCCCTGGCCGGGCTATGAGGCCAAGGCTCCCGTGTTCGGCGCATTGGCCGACTACGCCTGGGAAAAGTACGGGCTGATCCCCGTGTTCCTGCCCATCGAGCCCCGGCTGGACACCGCCGCCGCCCGCCTGGCCGCCGCCCATGTGAAAAAGGCCCCGTACCACATCGTGGAGCACACCGGCTCCTCCGCCCACACCATCGGCCTGTTCGCCCGGATGCAGGTGGTGGTCTCCATGCGCCTGCACGCCCTGGTGTTCGCCGCCGGGCAGGGGGTCCCCCTGGTGGGCGTGGTCTACGACCAGAAGATCAGCTCCTTCCTGTCCTACATCGGCCAGAACCTGTACTGTGACCTGTCCGAGGCCTCGTTGGAGATTCTCTCCGCCCATCTGGACGCCGCCTGCGCGCGCATCGGGGATACCGAGTTCCTGTCCGGCAGCGTGGCACGCCTGCGCGCGGTGGAGAACGTCAACAGCGAAACGGCCCAAAAACTGCTTCGAGGTGACCCCGTTTGAAACAAATCATCTGTCTTTCCCATACTCCCTGGAGCTCCCGTCCCACCCGCACCCAGCAGCTGATGACCCGTCTGGCGGGGGCGGACGTGCTCTTTTTCGAGCCCCCCGGGCCCAAGCCGGACGGCAAGGGCCGCAAGGTGCGCCCCAACGTCATGGTCTACCAGCTGCCGAAGATGATCGACCTGGCCTCCCACACCACACTGGTGGGCCGCCACAACCGGCGAAAGATCGCCGCCTGCGTCGAAAAGGCCATGGCCCGCCACCGGTTCCGGGAGCCGCTGCTCTGGTGCACCACCCCTGAAAACATCCATCAGCTGGACTACCTGGCCTACCGGGGTCTGGTGTACGACTGCCACCGCTACTGGTCCGACCTGCCCGTGGCCTGGGAGGGCGAGCTGGCCGCCGCGGCCGACGTGTGCTTCGCCGCCTCCGACGGGCTGGTGGACCGCCTGTCCCCCTGCAACGAGAACATCGCCCTGCTGCCCAACGGGGTCAACTACCCCCTGTTCTGCCGGGAGCTGCTGGACACGCCCCAGGAGCTTGCCGACCTGGCGGGCAGGCCCGTTCTGGGCTTTGTGGGCTCCCTGCGCGCCGATCTGGACGTCTCCCCCCTGCTGCTGGCCGCTGACCGCCACCCCGACTGGACCATCCTGCTGATCGGCCCGGTGGAGCCCTCGGCCTACCTTTCCCAGCTGGAGCAGCGGGAGAACATCCGCCTGCTGGGCAAGCGCCCTCTGGTGGATCTGCCCGACTATCTGGGCTGCTGCGGCGTATGTGTCCATCTGCTGCGCACGCTGGACGAGGACAGTGACGTGATCCCCGCCCGCGTTTACGAGTACCTGGCCGCCGGCAAGCCGGTGGTGTCCATGCTCTGGAAGCACCAGCGGGAGGAGTTTCCCGACGTGATCCGCCCCGCGCGCACGGCGGAGGAGTTTGTGGTCCAGTGCGAACAGGCCCTGGCCGAGGACCCCGCCGGTCTGCTGCGCCGCAGGCGGGATTACGGAGCCGCCGCCGCGTGGGACGTTCGGGCGGAGGAGGTCACGCGGATCCTGGAGGCCAACGGCCTTTTCTGACGGCAACGTCATGAGAACTGCGGAATTTTCCTTTTTAATTGTATAAGCCTACGAAAATCACCGTACGCCCTTGCATTTGGTCGAATTTTTCGTTAGGATTCATGTGTGAATTTTTTGCTTCAGGAGGTCTTCCTTATGAAAAAAGTCGCCGTCATCATGGGCTCCTCCTCCCCACGGAATGTCCCATTCCGCGGGGGCCCCGCTTTGATTTCAAATCCTTGGGCGAAGTAAATTCGCCCTGCGGACAAATTCTCCGCTGCGCTCCGAATTGACGCGCCATTTGGCGCGCCCGACTTCGCCGGGACCAGAATCGGAGCCCCTTTCACGCCTGCTTATGGTTCACTTATACCGATAAAGGAGAAGTTTTATGAAAAAAGTCGCCGTCATCATGGGCTCCGATTCCGATCTGGAGACCATGCGCCCCTGTATGAAGCGTCTGAAGGAATTCGGCGTCCCCTTTGAAGTGCATATCATCTCCGCCCACCGCACCCCCGCCGCCGCGGAGGAGTTCGCCTCCACCGCCGCCGAGCGGGGTTTTGGCGTGATCATCGCCGCCGCGGGCAAGGCCGCCCACCTGGGCGGCGTGCTGGCCGCCTACACCACCCTGCCCGTCATCGGTGTGCCCATCAAAACGTCCATGATGGGCGGACTGGACAGCCTGCTGTCCATGGTGCAGATGCCCAAGGGCATCCCCGTGGCCTGCGTGGCCGTGGACGGCGCCGACAACGCCGGCATCCTGGCCGTTCAGATGCTGGCCCTCAGCGATGCTGACCTGACCGCCAGGCTGGCGGATTTCAAAGCAAAGATGGCTGAAGAAGTAACTCAAAAAGATCAAAAAGTGCAGGAGGAGTTTTAAAATGGAAAAGAAACTTGTCTACACCGGTAAGACCAAAAATGTGTACGCTCTGGAGAACGGGAACTATCTGCTGAAGTTCAAGGATGACTGCACCGGCAAGGACGGCGTGTTCGATCCCGGCGAGAACAGCGTGGGCCTGACCATCGAGGGCGTGGGCGACGTGAACCTGCGTATGTCCATCTATTTCTTCGAGAAGATCAATGCCGCCGGCATCCGCACCCACTATGTCAGCGCCGACCTGGCGAACACCACCATGGAAGTCCTGCCCGCCAAGGTGTTCGGCCAGGGTCTGGAGGTCATCTGCCGCCACAAGGCCGTGGGCTCCTTCTTCCGCCGCTACGGCCAGTACATCGAGGAGGGCGCCGACCTGCCCGCCTATGTGGAGACCACCTTCAAGAACGACGCGCTGGGCGATCCCCTGGTGACCAAGGACGGTCTGGTGGCTCTGGGCGTCATGACCGAGCAGCAGTATGACGATATCAAGGACATGACCCAGAAGATCACCCAGATCGTGGCCGACGACCTGAAGGAGAAGGGCCTGGTCCTGTACGACATCAAGTTTGAGTACGGCTACGACGCCGAGGGCAAGGTCATGCTCATCGACGAGATCGCCTCCGGCAATATGCGCGTGTACAAGGACGGGAAGTATATCGATCCCATGACCCTGTCCGAGCTGTTCTTCGCCTGATCGGGAGCAGCGCATGGGAGGATTTTTTGGCGCGGTCTCCAAGCGGGACTGCGTACTGGATATTTTCTTCGGGACGGACTACCACTCCCACCTGGGCACCCGCCGGGGCGGCATGGTCATTTTCGATGAAAAGGACGGCTTTCAGCGCCAGATCCACAACATCGAAAACACCCCCTTCCGCACCAAGTTCGAGCACGACCTGGCCGACTTCCACGGCTGCTCCGGCATCGGCTGCATCAGCGACACCGACCCCCAGCCCCTGCTGGTGCGCTCCCACCTGGGGCTGTACGCCATCACCACGGTGGGCATCATCCGCAACGCGGAGGAGCTGGTGGAAAAGTACTTCTCCGACCACGGCCATCAGTTCATGGCCATGAGCTCGGGCAAGGTCAACTCCACCGAGCTGGTGGCCGCCCTGATCAACCAGAAAAGCGACCTGGTCTCCGGCATCCGCCACGCCCAGGACGAGATCGACGGCTCGGCCACCATTCTCATCCTGACCAGGGACGGCATCATCGCCGCCCGGGACGCGCTGGGCCGCCTGCCGGTGCTGATCGGGCAGAATGAAGAGGGCTGCTGTATCTCCTTCGAGTCCTTCGCCTACCAGAAGCTGGGCTATCAGAACGCCTACGAGCTGGGCCCCCGGGAGATCGTGAAGGTCACCGCCGAGGGGTATGAGACCCTCTCCCCCGCCGGGCAGGACATGAAGATCTGCGCCTTCCTGTGGACCTATTACGGCTACCCCAACTCCAATTACGAGGGCGTCAATGTGGAGGTCATGCGCTACCGCAACGGTGCGGTCATGGCCCGGGACGAGGCGGACCGGGGCACCCTGCCCGACGTGGACTTTGTGGCCGGCGTACCGGACTCCGGCCTGCCCCACGCCATCGGCTACGCCAACCAAAGCGGCAAGACCTTTGCCCGCCCCTTCGTCAAGTACACCCCCACCTGGCCCCGCTCCTTCATGCCCGCCAACCAGGAGGTGCGCAACCAGGTGGCCAAAATGAAGCAGATCCCCGTGCCCGAACTGATCGAGGGGAAAAAGCTGCTTTTCGTGGACGACTCCATCGTCCGCGGCACCCAGCTGCGGGAGACCGTGGAGTTCCTCTACGAATCGGGCGCGAAGGAAGTGCATATGCGCTCCGCCTGCCCCCCCATTATGTACGGCTGCAAGTACCTGAACTTCTCCTCCAGCCGCTCGGACATGGAGCTGCTGGCCCGCAGGACCGTGCAGGAGCTGGAGGGCGACGAGGGTCAGAAGCACCTGGACGAGTATGCGGACGCCTCCACGCAGCGGGGAGCGTGCATGCTGAAAGCCATCTGCGAAAAATTCGGGTTCGATTCCCTGGGTTATCAGTCCCTGGACGGCCTTCTGGAGGCCATCGGGATCGACCGGGATAAGGTGTGCACCTATTGTTGGAGCGGCAAAGAGTAAACCCAAAGAGAGTCCTCTGCTCTCCACGCTCTGCTCTAAATTTTGGAGGTTTAAAAGATGAAAAACTCTCACTCTGAATCCTACGCCGCCGCGGGCGTGGACGTAACCGCCGGTTACGAGTCGGTCAACCGCATCAAGCCCCTGGTGGAATCCACCTACATTCCCGGCGTCATGGGCACGCTGGGCGGCTTCGGCGGCCTGTTCGCCCCCGACGTGGCGGGCATGAAAAAGCCCGTGCTGGTCTCCGGCACCGACGGCGTAGGCACCAAGCTCAAGCTGGCGTTCCTGATGGACAAGCATGACACCGTGGGCATCGACTGCGTGGCCATGTGCGTCAACGACATCATCTGCTCCGGCGCCATGCCCCTGTTCTTCCTGGACTATCTGGCCGTGGGCAAGAACAAGCCCGCACGCATCGAGGCCATCGTCTCCGGCGTCACCGAGGGCTGCCGCCAGGCCGGCTGCGCCCTGATCGGCGGCGAGACCGCCGAAATGCCCGGCTTCTATGACGAGGAGGAGTACGACCTGGCCGGCTTCGCCGTGGGCATGGCCGACGAGGAAGCGATGATCGACGGCTCCACCCTGGAGGAGGGCGACCTGCTGATCGGCCTGGCCTCCTCCGGCGTGCACTCCAACGGCTTCTCCCTGGTGCGCAAGGTGTTCGGCATCGACGCCAACCCCGCCCGCCTGAACGAGAAGATCCCCGAGCTGAACGAAACTTTGGGCGAAGCTCTGCTGCGCCCCACCCGCATCTATGTCAAGGCTATCAAGTGCCTGCTCAGCCACGGCGTGCATGTGAAGGCCATCAGCCACATCACCGGCGGCGGCCTGTACGAGAACGTGCCCCGCATGATGAAGGACGGCCTGACCGCCCGCATCGATGTGGACTCCTTCCCCGTCCTGCCCATCTTTGAGCTGATCGCCAAGGAGGGCCAGATCCCCCTGCGGGATATGTACAACACCTTCAACATGGGTCTGGGCATGGTCATCGCCATTCCCAAGGACGAAGTGGGCACGGCGAAGGAAGTCCTGACCCGTGCCGGTGAGCGCGCCTACGTCGTCGGCTCCGTGGTCAGGGGCGACGCCGGAGTGGAATTGGTATGAGCACCCCCAAGCGCATCGCCGTGCTGGTCTCCGGCGGCGGCACCAACCTGCAGGCCCTGATCGACGCCCAGGCACGCGGCGAGATCGTCAATGGACGCCTTGCCGCTGTCATTTCCTCCAAAGAGGGAGCTTTTGCTTTGGAGAGGGCCGCCAAGGCAAACATCCCCGGCTATGTCATCGCCCGCAAGAGCTTTGACTCCAACCGGGCCATGACCCTGGCCCTGGTGGACAAGCTGCGTGAGCTGAACATCGACCTGGTGGTGCTGGCCGGCTTCATGGTCATCCTGACCGAGGAGATGGTCAAGGCCTATCCCAACGCCATTCTGAACGTCCACCCCGCCCTGATCCCCTCCTTCTGCGGCCCGGGCTATTACGGCCTGCATGTCCACGAGAAGGCGCTGGAATACGGCGTGAAGCTGTCCGGCGCCACCGTCCACTTCGTCAGCGAGGAGTGCGACGGCGGCCCCATCGTGCTGCAGAAGGCGGTCCCGGTGGAGGAGGGCGACACCCCCGAGACGCTTCAGCGCCGCATCATGGAACAGGCGGAATGGATCATTCTGCCCCAGGCGGTCTCCCTGTTCTGCCAGGACCGGCTGCGCGTGGAGGGCAGAATCGTACACATTACGGGAGGTACACTATGAAAACCATGGATCTCTCCGCGCTGCTGCGCGGCAACCCCTACCCCGGCCGGGGCATCGTGCTGGGCAAGACCCAGGACGGCAAGAAGGCGGCCATCGCCTACTTCATCATGGGCCGCAGCGAAAATTCCCGCAACCGCATCTTTGAGGTCACCGAGGACGGCATCCGCACCAAGGCGTTTGACGAATCCAAAATGACCGACCCCTCCCTGATCATCTACCACCCCGTCCGCGTGGTGGGCGACGACACCGTGGTCACCAACGGCGACCAGACCGACACCGTGCGGGACGGCCTGCTGGAGGGCAAGGTGTTCGCCTTGGCCCTGAAAACCCGCGAATTCGAGCCGGACGACCCCAACTACACCCCGCGCATCTCCGGCCTGGTCCACAAGGACGGCAGCTATGCCCTGTCCATCCTGAAGAGCGCCGACGGCGATCCCTCCTCCTGCCGCCGCCAGTTCTTTGGCTACGAGAACCCCCTGGCCGGCCAGGGCCACTTCATCCACACCTATATGGGCGACGGCAGCCCCCTGCCCTCCTTTGAGGGTGAGCCCGAGCAGGTGGCCGTCAATGCCGCCTCCGCCGCGGAGTGGGCCGACCAGATCTGGAACAGCCTGAACGCCGACAACAAGGTCTCTCTGTTCGTGCGCATGATCGACCTGGCCACCGGCGAGACCGATACCGTCATTAAGAATAAGCATCAGGGGGACTGAATCATGACCGAACTGGAACTGAAATACGGCTGCAACCCCAACCAGAAGCCCGCCCGCATCTTCATGACCGAGGGTGAGCTGCCCGTCACCGTCCTGAACGGCAAGCCGGGCTATATCAACTTCATGGACGCCCTGAACTCCTGGCAGCTGGTCAAGGCGCTGAAGAAGGCCACCGGCCTGCCCGCCGCCGCCTCCTTCAAGCACGTCTCCCCCGCCGGGGCCGCTCTGGGTACCCCCCTGTCCGAGGTGGAGAAGAAAATCTACTTCGTGGAGGGTGAGCTGTCCCCCCTGGCCTGCGCCTACGCCAAGGCCCGCGGTGCGGACCGTCTGTGCTCCTACGGTGACTGGGCGGCCCTCAGCGACATCTGCGACGCCGACACCGCCAACCTGCTCAAGCCCGAGGTGTCCGACGGCGTCATCGCCCCCGGCTACACCGACGAGGCCCTGGCCATCCTGCAGAGCAAGAAGAAGGGCAACTACAACGTGGTGCAGATCGACCCCGACTACACCCCCAAGCCCATCGAGCAGCGGGACATTTTCGGCATCCGCTTCCAGCAGGGCTACAACAGCTTTGAAATCAACGAGGCCCTGCTGGACAACATC
This sequence comes from Oscillospiraceae bacterium, assembly GCA_051886995.1. GTDB lineage: Bacteria > Bacillota > Clostridia > Oscillospirales > Oscillospiraceae > JAJPXI01. The sequence continues at coordinate 1,542 of JBJEYS010000275.1, read as the reverse complement.
GTCACCGAAAACAAGGAGCTGACCCAGCAGGCCAAGAACGACCTGCTGCTGGCCATGATCACTCTGAAATACACCCAGTCCAACTCCGTCTGCTACGTCAAGGACGGCCAGACCATCGGCGTGGGCGCCGGCCAGCAGAGCCGCATCCACTGCACCCGCCTGGCGGGCAACAAGGCCGACATCTGGTGGCTGCGCCAGCATCCCAAGGTCCTGGGGCTGCAGTTTGTGGACAACATCCGCCGCCCCGACCGGGACAACGCCATCGACATCTATACCTCCGACGAGTACGAGGACATTCTGGCCGACGGCGTGTGGCAGAACACCTTCAAGGTCAAGCCCGAGGTGATGACCCGGGAGGAAAAGAAGGAGTGGGGCAAAAAGCTGACCGGCGTGTCCCTGGGCTCCGACGCCTTCTTCCCCTTCGGCGACAACGTGGAGCGCGCCCGCAAGTCCGGCGTGTGCTACATTGCCCAGCCCGGCGGCTCCATCCGGGACGACCACGTCATTGACACCTGCAATAAGTACGGCATCGTCATGGCGTTCACCGGCATGCGCCTCTTCCACCATTAAGTCGTCGCAAGCTCCGTATCCTTCGCTTCCGGGCACGCCCGAAAGCTCAATCACTCCGCTGCTCCTCCTCTCCCCAGCAAAACCGCTTCGCTGGGTTTTGCCGGGGGCCCCGGAATGGCAGGGGTGTTTTTTGGAGAAATGAATTCCCCGAAAAACCGATCTCAATTTGATTTCGCCTGCGGCGAAATTTGTGAAGCGAGGTTAAACTTATGAAAGTACTTGTAGTTGGCGGCGGCGGGCGTGAGCACGCCATCTGCTGGAAGCTGGCCCAAAGCCCGAAAGTCACCGGACTCTGGTGTGCCCCCGGCAACGGCGGCATCTCCGAAGTGGCCACCTGCGTGGGCATCAAAGCCACCGATGTGGACGGCATGGTGGCCTGGGCCAAAGAGAACGCCATGGACTTCGTGGTGGTGGCCCCCGACGATCCCCTGGCCCTGGGCATGGTGGACGCGCTGGAGGCCGCGGGCATCCCCGCCTTCGGCCCCCGGGCCAACGCCGCTGTTATCGAGGCCTCCAAGGTCTTCTCCAAGAACCTGATGGAGAAGTACCACATCCCCACCGCCCAATACAAGACCTTCACCGGCATGGACGCCGCCCTGGCCTACGTCCGGGAGCAGGGCGCCCCCATCGTGGTCAAGGCCGACGGCCTGGCTTTGGGCAAGGGCGTGGTGGTGGCTCAGAGCGTGGAGGAGGCCGAGGACGCCGTGCGCTCCATGATGGCCGACAAGAAGTTCGGCGAGGCGGGCACCCGCCTGGTCATCGAGGAGTGCATGACCGGCCCCGAGGCCACCGTGCTGGCCTTCTGCGACGGCGAGCATCTGGTCTGTATGCCCTCCAGCCAGGATCACAAGCGCGCCTTCGACGGAAACCAGGGCCCCAACACCGGCGGCATGGGCGCCATCTCCCCCTCTCCCTACTACACCGAGGACCTCGCCCGGCGCTGCATGGACGAGATCTTCCTGCCCACCGTGG
>JBJEYS010000274.1:0-5264 GCA_051886995.1 Oscillospiraceae bacterium | reverse complement strand
CCTGGATGCAGAGCCGGTGGATGGTGATGTCGCTGGCCCCGGTGTCCGGGTGGGTGGCATAGCACATGCCCATGGTGATGTACGGTCCCGCGTCATCCGGGGTGTTGGTGGGCGCGGGCACCAGCTTGTTCAGATTGAAGCCGGGCTCGCTCGCCAGATGAACCACCTCCTGGCAGGGTGGCTCCGCCTCAGCCGTCTGCACCGGCTGGACGGGATGGCTGACACACTCCCGCAGCTTCCAGCCCAGCCGCTCCGCCGGGCAGTCCAGCAGCGCCGCCGCCCGCTTCCGGCTGGCCAGCACGCCGATCACCACCTGCGCGTCCGGATGTCCTTTGACGCCGCGGAACAGCATGGCGGGTCCCTCCCGGGTGGGCCGCGCCACGGTGCCGCCCGCGCCCACATGGCGGTACACGCCGGACAGCTCGGCCGCGGGGTCTACCGGCACCTCGGTCTCCACAAGCTGTCCGGGCATTCCCCGCAGCAGCTCCAGAGCACTTCTTAAATCGTTGACCTGATTGGACATATTCCCGCCCTCCTTGTTTTTCCATTGTACCGCCGGCACTCTTTACAAACAATTCTGATTTCGCTATAATGTATTCCAAAATGGGATAGTTTGGAGGGGACAACATGCGGCTGGAGCGGCTGAACTATTTTCTGGCGGTGGCGGAGACGGGCAGCTTTACCGAAGCGGCGGAGCGTCTGTACACGACGCAGTCGGCGGTATCCAAGCAGATCCTCGCTCTGGAAAAGGAACTGGGCGTTTCCCTGTTCGACCGCTCCCGGCGCGGGGCGGCCCTGACCGAGCCGGGGCAGATCGTATACTCCTATGCCCGCGGCATCACCGAAAGCTGTGACAATATGTTGGCCGCCGTACAGACATACCGCCGCAGCACGGGCGGTGTACTGTCCGTGGCCTCCATCCCGGTCATGGGCCAGTACGGTATCACCGAACTTGTGGGAAATTTCCGAAAAAGCTATCCGGGCATCGCCATGACTGTGGGCGAGCTGGAGGGCAGCGAGATCCTTACCGCCCTGGAGCAGGGCCGGTATGAACTGGCTTTCATGCGTGCTGAGCAGCTTCCCCCCTCCGGATACGAGCGTCTCCCTCTGACTGACGACGTTCTGGCCGCCCTTCTTCCGGAATCCCATCCTCTGGCAGGTGAAAAGCAAATTTCCTTGTCGCAACTGAAGGATGAACCGTTTCTTCTGCTCAATGAGGGTACCCTTCTGCACCGTATGTGTGTGGATGCCTGCCGGCGCAGCGGCTTTACCCCCCGCGTGGCCTATACCGGCACCCGAAACGAAAATATTGCCGAGCTGGTGGCCATGGGGATGGGGGTCTCGCTGGTCATGGAGAAGTTCTATCTTCGCCTCCGCCCCGCCGGGGTGCGCTGCGTCCCGCTGGAGGCGCGTATCACCAGTACCATCGCCCTGGTGCGCCCGCAAAAGCGCCGGCCTACCCATGCGGCCGCACTGTTCTGGGCCTATGTCCGGGAGAGCTGTGCCCGCCCGGCGCCGGCCGTCTGCGGCGGGTCTTCTTCCGACCCTGGGCCGGGTTTTACTTTCAATTAATAAAATATTAAAGTGCCTTTTTCGGCCATTTTGCCGTTATTGTACGACGTTTTACCCGTTTTCCTCGTTCAAGAATCCCGCTTGACATATCAAAAAGATAATGCTACCATTTTATTAGCAATTCATTGCGCCTGCTTTTTTATATTATTCAGCTGTTAACTGCACAACGCAGACTTTCGCACAATTCAATATTCTTTCTAAGTCTCCCAGCCTTCAGAGAAATCTATGGCTGACTGACCGGAACAATTCTGTTCCCAGCCGCAGTGTTAGAAATGACCGCGGTGCTCCGTGTTTGAGAGGAAAGAACGATCAGGATCACTATGCCTTCGCTGCACTATATTCATCTGTCGGTTTTGTCTTCTCGGACAAAACCGACTTTTTTTATTTTGTAAGGATATGAAAGAATGGCCCAGGAAAAGGGACAAGTCCATACCACGCGGATCCAGCTCAAGCTGGACAAGACGCCATCCGGCCAGCCTCAGGTCGGCGATCCCATTCCCCACCGCAGAATGTCGGTCATCGCCGTGCTTGCGATCGTCCTCTTTTTTCTGTTCTGGGGCTCTCTGCTTTTTATCGTCCCCTACAAGCAGTGGGGATTTTCCCCGGCGTTTATTTTTGAAACGGTCAAAAGGCGGTTTGAACAGCTCTTTGAATTTTTGTTCCACGGCTCCTCCCCCTTCGGCATCACGGTATACCAGTACCTGGCGGTCATTTTGGTGGGCGCGGCTTTGGCCGCGTGCGGAACGATCTTTCAGGGCAGCTTCCGCAATATGCTGGCCGGGCCGTCCACCATGGGCGTCATGTCCGGCGGCACACTGGGGCTTTTGATCTACCTGCTGCTTTTTTCCTCGGCCCATGCGGCCATCACCTTTTCCACCTTTGACGCGGCGGCCTATCAGGCGCGCAGCTTTTTCGACATTTACGCGCGGCAGATCTTTACTCTGGCCGGCTGTTTCGGCGGGGTTGGCCTGACCATGGTCGTTTCCCTGGCGGCGGGGCGCGGCAGGCTTTCCGCTTCCACGATGATCGTCTGCGGCAGCGTATTTTCCTCCCTGACAAGCTCCGCGATGTCGCTGGTGCAGTACTACATGATCCTGAAGGATCCGACGGACGAGCGCATTGAACTGCTGCGTGACCTGAACATGGGAACCTTCGACAATATCACCACCTGGCAGACGCTCGTCATGTTGGCGGTTCCGATCCTGATCTGCCTGGCCATTTTGCTGATTCTGCGCCACCGGCTGAACCTGCTCTCCCTGCGGGAGGACGAGGCGGCAACCATGGGCGTGAACATCTACGGCCTGCGCATCGGGATGATCGCCATCGGCACAATTCTGACGGCGGTGGTCGTCGCGTTCTGCGGGCACATCGGCTTTCTCGGATTTATGATCCCACTGGTTGGGCGAAAGCTTGTCGGGCCAAACATGGAAAAGCTTTTGCCGGTGAGTATGCTGATCGGCGCGATCCTGCTGATGATCGTTTTCGACATCGCTTCGATCGCCATGCTGACGAGCTACCTCAATCTGTTCACCAGCTTCATCGGCGGCCTTGTGCTGCTGGTGACGCTCCTGAAGAAAGGAGGGAGCAACCGTGCAGCTGTGTAAAGAAGAACTCCGCCAGAGCTGGAAGGCAGACAAAAAGAAGGAGCGGAAACGCTTTTGGATCACGCTGGGCATCGTTTTCGCGCTTTTCCTGTTTTGCCTCTGTTTTCGGTATCAAGCCTATTACTTCAAAGACAAGTTCTGCCCGGTGGAGTACGCGAAAAGCTATGCTCTGGCGATCCGCCTTTTGTTCGCGCGGATCTTCGACACGCCCCTTTGGTATCAGAAGGACGCGGCCATCGCCGCCGTCGGAGGCACGGTTACTTTCTATGGCGCATTGGCCCAGCTGCGGCTGGTCCTCATGACCTTTATCGCGGGCGCGGCGGTGTCTCTGTCCGGCGCGATCTTCCAGACCGCTTACCAAAACCCCATGGCGTCGCCGAACATTATCGGCGCTTCCGCGGGCGTGGGTCTGGGCAACGTGGTCGTTGTCATGCTCTACTCCGCCGCGTGCTTTGACCACATTCTGCTGCGCTACAAATACTGCTATGGCTTCACCGCCATCTGTGTCCTGCTGGTGCTGCTCCTCGGCAAGATCTCCGGGTCCAAGCGTGAAAACTACTCGATCATGAACATGATCATGGCCGGGTCTGTGATCTCCCAGATGATCAATGTGTTCACCATGTACTTCATGTACAACCTGGAGGATGAGGACCTTCTGCTTTACGAGCTGATCAGTCTGGGCACCTACATTGACACCAGCGCGCTCAGCATGACGATCTTCCTGGCGGTGATCGCCCTTTCCCTGCTGCCGGTGCTGCTGATGCGCTACCGCTTCAATGCCATTGGCATGGACAAGGCGGAAACGACCTCGCTGGGTATTTCCACCCGCGGCCTACGGCTGGTCGGCCAGCTCTGCGGCGCGGTCATGGTGACCTGCGCCACCATCCACTGCGGGCAGGTGGGCATGATCTCCCTGGTGATCCCGTACATTCTGCGGCGTGTTGTCGGCTCCGATTTCCGCCGCCTGGCTGTGTACAGCATTCTGATCGGCGGAGGCCTGCTGATGATATGCCGTCTTGGAACATCCTTTTTCCTGATCGCGGGCGAACCGCTTCCGGTCAGCTTCCTGATCCAGTTGGTGCTGATGCCGGCGTTTATGGTGATCCTCGCCCGGCAAAGGAGGACGACAAATGAAGCTTGAACTGCGCAACGTCGCCTGCGGCTATCCCGGCGCGGAGCCGATCGTCAAAAACGTCAATATGGCGCTGGAAAGCGGCGATGTGTGCTGCATCCTCGGTCCGAACGGCGTCGGCAAAACAACGCTTTTTAAAACGATCCTGAACCTTCTTCCCCCGCTCAGCGGTCAGGTTTGCATCGACGGCGAGAACACCAAGGGCTGGAAGCCCCAGAAGCTCTCCCGCTACATGGCCTATGTGGCCCAGGCCCACACGCCGACCTTCCCCTATCTCGTCAAGGAGGTGGCCATGATGGGCCGCCTCGGTCAGATCGGCACCATGGGGCAGCCGGATCAGAAGGACCACGAGATCGTGGAGCAGGCGCTGGAGGATATGGGAATCCGCCACCTGCGGGATGTGCCCTATTCGGACATCTCCGGCGGCGAACGGCAGTTGCTGATGATCGCCCGGGCACTGGCCCAGCAACCGAAAATGCTCATCATGGACGAGCCGACGGCCAACCTGGACTACGGCAATATGGTGCTCGTAATGGAGAGCATTCGCCGTCTCGCGGACCAGGGGCTCTGTATAGTGTTCACCACCCACATGCCGGACCAGGCGTTTATGTGCCGGGCGAAGACGGCGCTGCTGCTGCGCGGCCAGCCCGCGCTTTTCGGAGAGGCGGACGCGGTCATCACCGAGCGCAATCTTTATGATGCGTACAACGCAAAGATACAGATTCTGGATGTCATTGGCGCGGACGAAGTTCCTTTGAAGGTGGTCGTGCCGCGGCTTGGACGGTAAATACGAAAGGACGTGGATCGATATGGATCAGATCACGCAGCTGAAAACGGAAGACCTCGGCTACGAGGTGCTTCCCGAAGAAGATGCAAAGGCGGCAGGCGAGACCATCAACGGGATCGTCAGCAACATCGAAACGGTGATCAAGGGCAAGCACGATCAGGTGGAGCTT
>JBJEYS010000273.1:0-5339 GCA_051886995.1 Oscillospiraceae bacterium | reverse complement strand
TGTGGATCGGCTACGCCATGCCCGCCGGCCTGTGCGTGTACTGGATCATCAACAATATCCTGTCCATTGTTCAGGAAGTGATCTGTGGCAAGATCCTGAAAAAGGACTATGAAAAAGCCGCCGCCGTCCGCGCTGAGCAGGAGCGTCTGGAAAAGGAAGAGGAAAAGCGCAAAAAGAGAGAGGCAGCGGAACGCCGCGCCAAGGCCATCGAAGACGCCAAGAACAACAAGGGCAAGAAAAAGCCCGCCGAGAAGCCGGAGAAGAAAAAGGACCGTACCACCGACGTGGGCCGGATCGGAATGCGTCCCTATGCCCGCGGCCGCAGCTATGACCCCGACCGCTACGGCGGCGTGACCCCCTATCAGGATCCCGGCGCTCCCATTGATGAGGAGGCTGTAGTGGCTGCGCTGGCCGCCAAGGGCATTCTGCCGGAGACGGAGCCCGAAGAGCCCGTCGCTGAGACACCTGTGGAAGAAGCTGTGCCGGAACTGACCGGGGAAACCGTGCCGGAGACGGAGCAGAGCGGGGAGGCTGCCCCTGAGCTTTCCGCGGAGGACGAAGCGGAAGAACCCGCGGAGGAAGAGGACGAGGCCGCTGAGGAAGAAGAAACCACCGAAGAATAATCGCAGGAAGGAAGAAATCCAACATGCTGAAATATCTTGATACCACCGGACGCAATGAGGAAGAAGCCATTGCCGCCGCGCTGGCGCAGCTGCAGCTGGACCGGGACGACGTATCGGTGGAGATTCTGGAGAGAGCCAAGTCGGGCTTTCTCGGCATTGGCAGTTCCCCCGCCAAAGTGCGGGTGACCTACGAGGTTCCCGACGAGGAAATCCCGGAGGAACCCGCTCCCGTTCCCGCGGCGGAAGAGAGCATTCCAGCTGAAGAAGTCAAGGCTGCCGCTCCCGTTGTGGAAGAAGATACTCCCGCCGCCCCCGCCGGAGATGAGAAGGCGGAGAAGATTGTCGCTTTCCTTACCGGCCTGATGGAGCATATGGATGTAAAGGCTACCCCCACGGTGGAGCGCACCGAGGAGGGAACCTATCGGGTCAATCTGGAGGGCGAGAACCTGGGCTCCATCATCGGCCGCCGGGGTGAGACCCTGGACGCCATCCAGCAGCTGACCAGTTACTCTGTCAACCGCGGCGCGTCCAAACGGGTGCGGATCCAGGTGGACGCCGAGCACTACCGGGCCAAGCGGGAGGAATCCCTGATCCGTCTGGCCAACCGGGTAGCCGACAAGGTGGTCAAGTACCGCCGCAATGTGACCCTGGAGCCCATGAACGCCTATGAGCGCCATGTGATCCACACGGCCCTGCAGGACTACCCCGGTGTGACAACCTATTCCACCGGGACCGAGCCCAACCGCCGCACCGTGGTGGCTTACGAAAAGTAATGAACGCCAGACAGGGGCGGGACGGACGGTCCCGCCCCTGTTTTCGTTAGGAGAATGTGATGAATACTCCTCTTTATGACGCACTGACCGCCTTTGCGGACACCTCTCCGCTGCGTATGCATATGCCCGGCCACAAGGGAAAGGGACTGCCCGGCTGGGAGCGGCTGCCGGGTGTGGATTTTACCGAGCTGCCCCCGACGGGGAACCTGTACGAGCCCGGCGGAGCCATTGGCAGCGCGGAGGAGCTTTGGGCGGCGACCTTCGGTATGAAAGAGTGCCTGTTCCTCACCTGCGGTTCCACCCAGGGCATCCACGCGGCACTGACCCTGGCCTGCCCCGTGGGATCGACCCTTCTGGCAGACCGGAACTGTCACCGTTCGGTTTACCACGCCATGGCACTGCTGGATCTGGAGCCGGTCTATCTGATGGAGAAAACTCCCCAGGCGGTGGAAAAATTATTAGAAAACCATCCAGAAATCAAAATAGTTTGTATCACATCACCGGATTATTACGGAAGGTTATACGATGTGGCCGGGATCGCGGCGGTCTGTCACCGGTTTGGTGCAAAACTTTTGGTGGACGGCGCTCACGGCGCCCATCTGGCCTTTTTGGGGATAGACCACTATAGAAGCGCAGATCTGGCGGTCTGCTCGGCCCATAAAACTCTGCCCGCCCTAGGACAGGCGGCCCTGCTCTTTTCCGGGGGCGTCTATACCGGGGATGATCTGCGCCGGGCGGCCTCCATCCATGGTACCTCCAGCCCGTCCTATCCCATTATGGCCTCCATGGATCTGGCCCGGGCCTGGATGGAGAGCGGGGAAGGGCAGGCCCGTTATCGGGAAACCTGTGATCGGGTCAGAAAACTGCGCGCGCGCTTTCCCTGTCTGAACGGGGAGAATCTGGACCCAGGCCGGCTGACACTGCGGGTGAAGGACGGCTTTGGCGTTCAGCGCGCTCTGCAGGAGAAGGGGATCTGGCCGGAGATGGCCGACAGCGGACATGTGGTGTTCATTCTGACTGGCGCGGACGACGAGCGCGACCTGGACCGGCTGGAGCGGGCGCTGGAGGAGCTGGACCTGGAGGAGGACCGCGAGACGTACCTGCTGCCTCCGACACCCGAGATTGCCCTGCGGCCCCGCGAGGCCCTGTTTGCCGGGACGGAAGTAATGCCCCTGCGCCGGTGCGCGGGCAGGATCGCAGGGGAGCAGATCGCCCCCTATCCCCCCGGTGTTCCCGTGGTGGCCCCTGGGGAGGTCATTTCAAAAAAACATCTCGCATATTTGGAGAAGATAGGTTATAATATGGGGAAGGAAGTTCGTATACTCCTTGCTTCGCTTTCATAGGAGGGGATTTTGTGAAACTGGTTCTTGCCATCATCAATCATGACGACGCCAACACCGTGACCCAAAATCTGACCAAACGTGGTTTTTCCTCGACCAAGCTGGCCACCACCGGCGGCTTTCTGATGTCGGGCAACGTGACCATCCTGATCGGTGTGGACGAGGAGAAGGTGCAGGACGTCATTGACATCATCCGGGAGCACTCCCACAGCCGCAAGCAAATGATCCCCACCACCACCGAGATGGGCTACGGCTACTATCCCAGTATGCCGGTGGAGGTCACCGTGGGCGGTGCCACCATTTTCGTGGTGGACATCGAGCGATTTGAGCGGGTCTGATGGAGCTGTCCTGTCTTGACCTGGGGGAAGGTGTGCGCCGCCGGCTGGAAAAGTCGCTGGGCCGCCTGTCCCACGCATACATCATCAGCGGACCTCCCGGCAGCCCCGCCGGCGCCCTGGCCGACCTGCTGGCAGCGGCCTTCGTCTGCTCCGGAGAAGGGGACAGGCCCTGCGGCATCTGTCCCGGCTGCCGCAAGGCGAAGGGGAACATCCACCCTGATATTATCCGGCTGGCCGCGCCCGAGGGCAAACGGAACATCACCGTGGAGCAGGTGCGACGGCTCCGCGCGGACGCCTATGTCCGGCCCAACGAGGCCCGGCGAAAGGTCTTTGTGATCCAGGACGCCCAGAATATGAATGACAGCGCCCAGAACGCCCTGCTCAAGGTGTTGGAGGACGGGCCGGATTACTTGGCTTTCCTGCTGTTGGTGGAGAATCCCCAGCAGCTTCTGCCTACCATCCGCTCCCGGTGTGAGACCCTTTCCCTGGCACCCCGGCCGGGGGAGGACAGACCTGAGCCGGACGAGGAACTGAGACGGACGGCCGCCGAACTGGCCGGGCTGCTGATCCGGGGGGAAGAGCGCGCCTTGGTCGAATTTACGGTTGGGCTCGAGAGCAAAAAATGGGACCAGGATACCCTGTTGGCCCTTTTGGATGAGGTTGAGGCAGCTCTGCACACAGAGCTGCTGCACGATCCCTCCCGGGTGCTCCCCCTGATGGAGCGCCTGAAACAAATACGGCAGGCAGTCCCCTTTCATGTGGGTGCCGGTCACCTGTTCGGCTGGCTGGCGGCAGGCCGATAAACTGTAATGATTCCATCGGAGGAACAAACCATGACTGAGATCATTTCCGTCCGGTTTAAGACCGGCGGCAAACAATATTATTTCGACCCGCAGGGTCAATCTGTCAAAGCCGGAGAGGGCGTGATCCTGGAGACCTCCCGGGGACTGGAGTACGGCGAGTGCGTCAAGGGCAACCACATGGTGGACGATGAGGCGGTGGTTCAGCCCCTGCGCGTCATGGTGCGCGTTGCCACGGACAAGGACAAGGAGACCGTGGCTCAAAACCGGGAAAAGGAAAAGAGTGCCTTCAAGATCTGCCAGAAGAAAATTGCCGATCACGGCCTGGATATGAAGCTGGTGGACGCGGAGTACAGTTTTGAAGGAAACAAGATCCTGTTTTTCTTCACCAGCGAGGGGCGGGTGGACTTCCGCGCCCTGGTGAAGGACCTGGCCGCCACCCTCCACGCCCGCATCGAACTGCGGCAGATCGGCGTGCGGGATGAGGCCAAGATGCTGGGCGGCCTGGGAATCTGCGGAAAACCCTTCTGCTGCTCTCAGTTCCTGGACGAGTTTCAGCCCGTGTCCATCAAAATGGCCAAGACCCAGAATTTGTCCCTGAACCCGGCCAAGATCTCCGGCACCTGCGGGCGGCTGATGTGCTGCCTGAAGTATGAGCAGAACGCCTACGAGGATGCGGTGAAGCGCTGCCCCAAGCAGGAGTCCTTTGTGGAGACGCCGGACGGCGTGGGCACCGTGACCAACGTGAATCTGCTGCGGGAGCAGGTGAAGGTCAGCCTGGAGGACTCCAACGACCCGCCCAAGTGCTATTCCGCCTGCGAGATCTGCGTGGTGCGCAGCGGAAAGGGAAAGCGGCCTGAGGGTTATGTGGCACCGCCTCCGGAGGAGCTGGCAAAGCTGCGCAAGGCCACGCCGGAAGAAGAGATTACTCCCCGGCTGGGAGAACGATCCCCCTTGTCGGCGGCGCTGGAGGAGATCCTGACCGCATCCGAGACGCGTACAGAAACCCCCGCGCAGAAGCCCCAGGAGAGCAGCCGCAGCAACCGGCGCAGAAACCGGAACCGGAGCGGTGGGAAGAGCCAGCAGGAGGCAGCGCAGGAGAAGCAGCCCCAGGAAAAGGCCGGCCAGAACACCAAGCCCAAGCATACGCAGAAACCGAAGCAGGAGCAGACGCAAAAGAAGGAGGCCGCTCCCACGGCGGAGGGCGGAGCCAAGAAGAATAATTCCAACCGCCGTCGTCCCCGCCGACGCAGACCCAAGGCAAAGCCCGAGGGCGGCGCACCGAAAACCGAATCGTAATACAACCGGGTGGCTTTTGGCCGCCCGGTTTCCATCATGCAGCAACCCCCTGCGGAGATTTTTCTCCGCAGGGGGTTGAATGTTATAGGGAGATTTATTCGGCGTCTTCCTCTTCCTTCTTGGTACAGACAATGTTCAATTCATCCAGCTGCTTGGGGTCCACGAA
>JBJEYS010000272.1:0-5368 GCA_051886995.1 Oscillospiraceae bacterium | reverse complement strand
CTGGCCATGATGACCTCCGTGCTGGTCTCCCCCGAGGGCAAGTATGAGTACGAGGCTGCCCACGGTACCGTGACCCAGCACTACTACCGCTACATGCGGGGGGAAAATCCCTCTACCAACCCCATGGCGACCCTGTTTGCCTGGACGGGAGCGCTGGCCAAGCGCGGCGAGCTGGACGGCAATGACACGCTGGTCTCCTTTGCCGCCAAGCTGGAGCAGGCGGCCATTGCCACCATTGAGAGCGGCGTTATGACGAAGGATCTGTCCGCCCTGTGGGAGGGCGAGGTCCCCGCCCGGACGGTCACCACCGGAGAATTTTTAACGGCCATTCGGGAGAACCTGGAAAAGCTCCGGTAAGAGAGCCGCTGACATTTGTTAACAAATAATTCACCGGGGCGGGCCTTGTGCCCGCCCCGGTTTTGCGTTACAATTAAAATATGTAACATCCGCAAGGTGGCAGTTTTGGAGGCGCTGCAATGAAAAGACGATTTTGTTCCCTGCTGTTGATCCTGTGCCTGCTGGTGACCTCGGCTTCCGCCCTGACGGCAGAGCAGGCCCGGGATATTTTAAAAGAGTATTACATCGACGAGATCTCCGAGGAGGTCCTGGCACAGCCCACGATCGAGGAGATCCTGGCGGCGCTGGGGGATCCTTATACGAACTATTTCAATGCGGCGGAATATGCCGCGTTTCTTTCCTCCATTGAGGATACGCAGTTGGTGGGTATTGGGATCCAATCCTACTATCTGGACGATGGCATCCTGCTGGGCCAGGTGGCCCCCGATTCCCCGGCCAGTGAAGCGGGACTGCGGCCGGGGGACTATATCATTGCCGTGGACGGACACGACACCCGGGGAGCCGCGGGTGAGGATATTGACAGCTGGATCCGGGGAGAGCTGGGCACCAGCGTGCGTCTGACTATCCTCCGGGAGAACGAGACCTTCCAGGTGACGCTGACCCGCCGCCAGGTGGTGTTCCCCACGGTGATCCTGGAAAAGATTGAAAACCGGATCGGCTGGATCAGCTGCAGCGCCTTTGGCTCCACCACATTCCGGAATTTTTACGACATCATCACGGCCCACGACGATGAGGTGGACGAGTGGATCATCGACCTACGCGACAACAGCGGCGGCGATGTACTGGCGGCCATGTTCTCCGTTGGCTGCTTCGCGGGCAGGGGTGCGGGGGCCTATCTGCGGGACAGAGACGGACAATATACTGGCTATCTGAACGACCCCAACCTAATCGCCGCATTGGGCTACTATGACGGCGACCTGTCCGCCTTTGACGCAAACGGGTACCTGACTATGGATGCGGTGTATGTGCTTACCAGTGAAAATACCGCCAGCGCGGCGGAATTCTTCTGCGCTGCCATCCGGGACTCGGGCGCGGGGCTGATCATCGGTGCGCGCACCTTCGGCAAAGGGGTGGCACAGAGCATGTTCAGCAAGGACTCCTATTCGGAGGGAATGGAGGGCTGTTTTGAGGACGGAGACGCCCTGAAGGTGACCACACTGCGGTGCTATTCCACTGCGGGAGCGACCTACGATCGGGTGGGTATTTTGCCCCACTTTTTGGTGGACTCCGACCTGGCCGACGAGGTGGCCGCGCTCCTGGCGGCCCCTGTCTCGGAGAAGGAAGACCTTCTGTATCTGCGGAATCTGAGCGCCAACAGCCAGCTTGTGAACAGTATCGTGATGCCCATGAGCCTGCTTCGCGACCCGGATAACGCCGCGGCGGTGTCGGAGATCCTGTCCGCCCTGCCCTCCACGGCCTTCTGTGTCGTGTGCGAGGACGGGGAACTGCGCCGCGTGACGGTGGAGGAGGCGGCACAGCTCTGCGGCGTGACGCTGGATCGGTGCACCTTCTCTGACATTGGGGGCTCCGACTTTGCGGATGAGATCAACACCCTGGGAGTCTACGGGATCGTCAGCGGCCCGGGAGACGGGACCTTCCGCCCCGGGAACACTTTGGACCGGGCTTCTCTGTGCGCTCTGCTGGTCAAGGCCCTGCGGTGCCCACTGTCGGAGGAGGAGACTTATTTTACCGATGTGCCGGCGGATGCCTGGTATGCCCCCTATGTGAACGCTCTGTATGAGATGGGCCTTGTCAACGGGTGCGGAGGCGGCCTGTTCTGCCCCAATGATCCCGTCAGTCACGAGCAGTTCCTGACCATCCTGGGCCGTGCGGCCAAGTGGCTGGATATGGACTATTACGAGATGGCCCGGCGTGATGGGCTCTATGGCGATCTGCTGCCCGACGCGGAGACCCTGGAGGAGATGTATGGAGAGTACTCTACCTGGGCCCGGGAAGCGGTCTGGCTCTGCGATGACGATCTGGCCTGGACGGATCTGGCGGATGTGGATCCGAAAGCGGCCACGACCCGGGAGGAAGCGGCCAAATCCGTGTATAATCTGTTCCACGTGTCCGGTGTGCTGCCCGGATGAACCGGCCTGGAGCGCAAAGACGCCCTGGAGGATTCCCTCCAGGGCGCCTTTATCTCTAAAAGTCAGGACAGCAGCAGTTTGTCGTCCGCTTCGTCGGAGCCGGTGGCCTGACCGAATTTGGCCAGCAGATCCTCCACGGTCAGCTTCTTCTTGTCCTCGCCGGAAATGTCCAGGGCGATACGGCCCTCGTACATCATGATCAGACGGTTTCCGTGGACAATGGCGTCCTTCATGTTGTGGGTGATCATCAGGGTGGTCAGGTGATCCTTATTGACGATCTTCTCGGTGGCCTCCAGAACCTTGGCCGCCGTCTTGGGGTCCAGGGCGGCGGTGTGCTCGTCCAGCAGAAGGAGTTTGGGCTTCACCAGACTGGCCATCAGCAGGGTCAGCGCCTGGCGCTGGCCGCCGGACAGCAGGCCAACCTTGGAGGTCAGGCGGTTCTCCAGGCCCAGATCCAGGATCTTCAACATTTCCTTGTAGCTTTCCCGTTCGCTTTTGCTGATGCCGGAACGGAGGGTGCGCGTTTTGCCCCGCCGTGCGGCCAGAGCCAGGTTCTCGTCGATCTGCATGGTGGCGGCGGTGCCCATCATGGGGTCCTGGAAGACCCGGCCGATATATTTGGCCCGCTTGTGCTCGGACAGGCGGGTCACATCCACACCGCCGATGGAGATGGAGCCTTCGTCCACCAGCCACACGCCGGCCACGGCGTTGAGCAGGGTGGATTTGCCCGCACCGTTGCCGCCGATGACCGTGACGAAATCGCCCTCATGCAGATGGAGGGACACGCCCGCCAGCGCAGTCTTTTCGTTGACCGTTCCGGGGTTGAAGGTCTTATAGATATTCTTGACGTCAAGCATGGTCGGCACCTCCCCGCTTTACGGGCTTGGCGAAGTATTTTCCCTTCCAGTAGGGAATAGTAAGGAAGACGGCCACCACCAGAGCAGTGAGCAGCTTCAGGTCGGTGGACTGGAGCCCCAGGCGGAGCACCAGGGTGATGACCACATAGTAGATGATGGCGCCGATGATGGCGGCCAGCAGCTTCAGGGCGAAGTTGCGGAACACCTTGTCCAACAGCACCTCACCGATAATCACGGCGGCCAGGCCAATGACGATGGCGCCCCGGCCCATATCGATGGTGGCGTTGCCCTGATACTGGGCCAGCAGGGCGCCGGCCAGAGCCACCAGACCGTTGGATACCACAAGGCCAAGCACTTTGCTGAAATTGGTGTTGATCCCCTGGGCCCGGGCCATGGCTTGATTGGAGCCGGTGGCACGCAGGGCACAGCCCTGTTCCGTACCGAAGAACCAATACAGAAGAAGGATGACCACCGCCGCCAGAACAGCCAGGAACAGCAGGGGGTTGTTCAGGCCCAGTTCCCGCACATAGCGGGAGGACACCAGCAGGTCATGCTTGTCCACGCTGACGGCCAGGGTGGCTTTGGTTTTGGCTGTCGCGTCCCCGATTGCCATGATGCGCAGATTGAGGGAGTACAGGGCCAACTGGGTCAGGATACCGGCCAGAATGGCGGGAATCCCGCACACCGTGTGGAACAGGCCGGTGACCAGTCCTGCCAGCATACCGGCAACCACCGCCAGCAGCAGAGCCAGCCAGGGATTCCAGCCCAGGCTGATGCACACAGCACACACCGCGCCGCCGGTACACAGGGAGCCGTCCACCGTCAGGTCGGCCACATCCAGCAGGCGGTAGGTAATGTAGACGCCGATGGCCATGATGCCCCAGATGATGCCCTGACCCAGGGCACCGGGCAGAGAGTTGAGAAACGCGAGCAGGAAACTCATAGTCATTCCTCCAGTGATGTAAAGGGATAAAGTCGATATACGTCAACAGTATAACAAAAAACAGCGGGAAGTGGAAGTCCCATTCCCGCTGTTTTTGCTGTTTTTTTGAAAAATTACTCGATGACCTCGTAGCCGTCGGGAACCGTGATGTTCATGGCCTCGCAGTTGGCGGCGTTGTACATCTTGACAACCTCGGGAGCAAACTCCACGGGCATGGTGGAGATGTCGGCCTCGCCGGTCAGGATCTTGACAGCCATCTGGCCGCTGATGGTACCGATGTCGTAGTAGCTGATGGACAGGGTAGCCACGCCGCAGCCGGAGCAGATGCCGGACTCACCAGCGATGACGGGCACACCGGCGGGAAGGACCACGTTGGCAATCGCTTCGGTGTTGGCGGCGGCGGTATTGTCGGTGGGAATGTAAATCACTTCGGACTCGTCACAGGCCAACTGGGTGACAGAGGGCAGATCGTTGACGTCGGTGAAGGCGTACTGGGTGCAGGTGTAGCCCATGTCCTCCAGATAGCCCTGAACCACGGTCACCTGGTAGACGGAGTTGGGCTCGCCGGAGCAGTAGAGCAGACCCACGTTCTTGGCGTCGGGGAACAACTCGTGGAGCATCGCGGCCTGCTGATCCAGCGGAGCCAGGTCGGAGGTACCGGAGACGTTGCCGCCCACGGTGCCGTTCCAGTTGTCAATGCCCAGAGCGGTGGCGTAGTCAGTGACGGAGGTGCCCAGAACGGGGATGGTGCTGGTCGCGGAAGCAGCGGCCTGCAGGGGAGAGGTTGCGTTGGCCAGGATCAGATCCACACCCTCGGCAATAAAGCCGTCTACGATAGTGGCACAGTTGGCGGACTCACCGCCGGCGTTGCCTTCCTTAAAGGTGACCTTGTCGCCAAATGCCTCGGTCAAAGCGTCCTTGAAGCCCTGAGTCGCAAGGTCCAGAGCGGGATGGGGAGCCAGCTGGCAGATGCCGATGGTGTAGGTCTTGGCATTGGCGCTGCCGTCATCGCTGGGCTGGGTGGATTGGTTGGCGCTGGGCTGGTCGCCGGCGGGGGAAGTGGTGGCGTCGCCGCCGTCCTTGGAGCAGGCAGCCAGAGCGAACACCATGGCCAGCGCCAT
>JBJEYS010000271.1:0-25860 GCA_051886995.1 Oscillospiraceae bacterium | reverse complement strand
CGCGTGCTTTGACCACATTCTGCTGCGCTACAAATACTGCTATGGCTTCACCGCCGTCTGCGTTCTCCTGGTGCTGCTTCTGGGCAAGATTTCCGGGTCCAAACGTGAAAACTATTCGATCCTCAACATGATCATGGCCGGGTCTGTCGTGTCCCAGATGATTAACGTGCTGACCACGTACTTCATGTATAACCTGGAGGAGGAGGATCTTCTGCTCTACGAGCTGATCAGCCTGGGTACGTATATTGACACCAGCGCCCTCAGCATGGGGATCTTCCTGGCGGTGATTGCCCTTTCCCTGCTGCCGGTGCTTCTGATGCGTTACCGCTTCAACGCCATCGGCATGGGCAAGGCGGAAACAACCTCCCTGGGTATTTCCACAAAAGGCCTGCGGCTGATCGGCCAGCTCTGCGGCGCGGTCATGGTGACCTGTGCCACCATCCACTGCGGGCAGGTGGGCATGATCTCCATGGTGATCCCGTATATTCTGCGGCGCGTCGTCGGCTCCGATTTCCGCAGGCTGGCTGTGTACAGCATTCTGATCGGCGGCGGGCTGCTGATGATGTGCCGTCTCGGTACGTCCTTTTTCCTGGTCGCGGGCGAACCGCTTCCGGTCAGCTTCCTGATCCAGCTGGTGCTGATGCCGGCGTTTATGGTGATCCTCACCCGGCAAAGGAGGACTATAAATGAAGCTTGAACTGCGTAATGTCGCCTGCGGCTATCCGGGCGCGGCGCCCATCGTCAAAAACGTCAATATGGTGCTGGACAGCGGCGATATCTGCTGTATTCTCGGCCCGAACGGCGTCGGTAAAACAACCCTTTTCAAAACGATCCTGAATCTTCTCCCGCCGCTCAGCGGCCAGGTCTGCATCGACGGCGAGAACACCAAGGGCTGGAAGCCGCAGAAGCTCTCCCGCTGCATGGCCTATGTGGCCCAGGCTCACACGCCGACCTTCCCTTACCTGGTCAGGGAGGTGGCTATGATGGGCCGCCTCGGTCAGATCGGCACCATGGGACAGCCGAATCAGAAGGATCATGAGATCGTGGAGCAGGCGCTGGAGGATATGGGAATCCGCCATCTGCGGGATGTGCCCTATTCGGACATCTCCGGCGGTGAGCGGCAGCTGCTGATGATCGCCCGGGCGCTGGCGCAGCAGCCAAAAATGCTCATTATGGACGAGCCGACGGCCAACCTGGACTACGGCAACATGGTGCTCGTGATGGAGAGCATCCGGCGGCTCGCGGACCAGGGGCTCTGTGTGGTGTTCACCACCCATATGCCGGACCAGGCATTTATGTGCCGGGCAAAAACAGCGCTTCTGCTGCGCGGCCAGCCCGCTATCTTCGGAGAGGCAGACGCGGTCATTACCGAGCGCAACCTATATGAAGCGTACAACGCAAAAATACAGATTTTGGACGTCATTGGCGCGGACGACATTCCTTTGAAGGTCGTCGTACCGCGGCTTGGACGGTAATTACGAAAGGACGTGGACCGATATGGAGCAGATCACGCAGCTGGAAACAGAGGATCTCGGCTACGAGGTACTTTCCGAAGAAGAAGCAAAAGCAGCGGGCGAGGTCATCAGCGGCATCATCGCCAACATCGAGACGGTGATCAAGGGCAAGCACGATCAGGTAGAGCTTGTGGTGCTCTGCCTGCTGGCCGAGGGCCATGTTTTGATCGAGGACATTCCGGGCGTCGGCAAGACCAGTCTGGTCACTGCCCTTGCCAAGACCGTGGACTGCGGCTACAAGCGCATCCAGTTCACCCCCGATGTTATGCCCTCCGACGTGACCGGCTTCTCCATCTACAACCAGAAAAGCGGCGAATTTGAATTCCGCCCCGGTGCTGCTATGAGCAACATTATCCTCGCGGATGAGATCAACCGCGCCTCGGCCAAGACCCAGTCCGCCATGCTGGAGATCATGGAGGAGCGGCAGGTGACCGCCGACGGCGCGACCTACAAGCTGGATCGGCCGTTCATGGTCCTGGCGACCCAGAACCCCATCGACTCTCTGGGTACTTACAAGCTGCCTGACGCGCAGATCGACCGTTTCATGATCAAGATTTCCCTGGGCTATCCGAACTTTGAGGACGAAATGGCTGTGATCCTGTCCGGCCGCAAGGCCAAGGCAGAAATCGCGCACACCGTGGGCGCGCAGCAGGTAGTCGGCCTGATTGAACAGGCCCGCCGTGTCTGCGTGGATAAAACGGTGGCGGCCTACATTGTGCGCATCGTGGAGGCCACCCGCACCAACGCCGACACCAAGCTCGGCGCCTCCCCCCGCGGCAGCATCGCGCTGTACTGCCTGTCCCGCGCCTACGCGCTCTCCCGCGGCCGGAACTACGTCCTGCCGGACGACGTAAAGCTTCTGGCTCCCTATGTCCTGGCGCACCGCATCATTCTGACCCACGGCGCGAAAACGGAGAAAAAGGACCCGGCGCAGATCATCAAGACGATCGTCGGCCAGGTCGTCGTCCCGACAGGCACAAAATGAGACGGGTCATCGGTAAAACACTTCATATAGCAGTCGTTGTGATCGCTTGGGCGGCAGTCATCGCCATCGCCTGTGTTCCCGCGGTGTTTCTGAACACGGTGTATGGGTATCTTCCTGCTCTGCTCCTCCTTCTGCTGCTCCTGATCTCCGCGGTCAGTCTTTTCGTCGTCAGCCGGAATCTCTCGGTGGAGACGGACTACGCCGATGTACAGTGTGAACGCGGCGAGAGCGTGGGCATCGGTCTGAAGCTGGTGAACCATAGTATCCTGGGCTGTCCCAAGGCGACTGCGTATCTCTATATCTCCGACCTCTTTGGGGAAAACGATTCCACACGCACCGTGCGCTTCACCATCGGCGGCAAGGCGGCGGTAGATTTCAGCTTCGGCATGGAGATGACCCACATCGGCTGCTATTCCATCGGCCTGGACCATGTGGAGGTGTGGGACTTTCTCGGCCTTTTCTGCCGCAAGGTGCCTGTGTCCGGGCGCTTTACCGCGTCCGTGACGCCCCACAGGCGGGCGATGGACAGCCTTCTGGTCTCAGAGGAGGCGGCGGCAGAGTCCTCGGCGGAAACAAAGATCTCCGTCATCGGCGGCACCGATTACACCGGCGTGCGCGCCTATGCCCTCGGCGACCCGATGAAGCAGATCCACTGGAAGCTCTCAGCCCATACGCGGGAGTATGTGACCAAGCTGCAGGAGAGCAATTTTCAGCAGGAGTTTTCCGTGCTGCTGGATTTCGACGCGGAGAAAAATGCCGACCATGAGCAGCTGATGGATCTGAACGACTGCCTGATCGAAACGGCGCTGAGCCTGGTGACCGAGGTGACGGAGCAGGACGCGAGCTGTTCCCTGCTCTACACTGACAAGTCAAACGCCGTGACAAAGGTGATGCCGTCCGGGCAGGACGACGACGGAGAGCTGATCCGCTCCTTTGCCGGCATTACACCTGCGCCCGGCGCCGAATTTCCGAACGCCTGCAGTCTTTTGCAGGAGGAGGCCCAGGCGTCGAGCCGCAGCAGCAACGTGCTGCTGGTGACGAGCCGGATCACCACCGACCTTGTCCATGAACTGATCCGCACCAAGCAGCAGCACCGTTCGCCGGAGCTTTGGTTCATCGTTCCCGCGGAATGGTCGCAGCGTGAACTGGAGACAGCGCGCCGGCCGCTGAAGCAGCTGGACGACGCGGACATCCCCTATTTCACCGTGAGCACCGCGGTCAACCAGACTGCAAAAAATTAAGGAGCAAACATCCATGGGGCAGTATCTGAAAAATTCCATCACAGATTTTGTGCTCTGCACCTGTATCACGCTTGCTCTGGTGTCGGCGATCTGCTCCGGCTTCGTGCTGACCGACAAGCTGAGCGGCAGCGTGATTGCGGTCCTTGCCCTGAGTGCGGTTTTGACGTTTGTGTTGGTCCTGCTCTCCCGCAGCCGGAAAACGGCCCTGTTGGGCGTGGCCGCCGCGTTCGTGCTGGTGGTGATCGGCCTCGTCTACATCAACATGACCCACCCGTTCACCGACGAAACGGCGAACAGCACCTTCATTTTCGCGCTTGTCCAGGTCATTACCGCGATCCTGGTCTGGCTTTTGACCCGTTCCCGTCCCGGGACCGCGGCGCTGTTTCTGATCGGCACCGTTCTCTGCGCCGGAGCGCACTTTCTGCAATTTCCGATCCCGGTGTGGAGTCTCTTTCTGTTCCTGGTTGCAGTTTCCGTTTCCTTTCTGTGGCGGGTCTGCATCGTATCCGTGCAAAAGGCGGACATTGTCAGCGGCAGCAGAAAGTCCTTTTTCCTGCAATCGTGCATCGCAGCGGTGATCGCCCTTTTGCTCGCCGGCGGCGTCTTTTTCGGAATTGTGCGGCCGCTGGATCCGCCCGCCCTTGAACTGCGGCTGGTTACCGAGCTGCGCTCCATGGAGCTGATGCAGATCCTTGGCGTCTCCAGCACGGAAATCATTCTGGATCCGGATATGACCGCTGACGTCCCTCCCGAGGAAACGGAGCTTGGCAGCGAAAGCGGTCAGAAGGAGTCTGACGCCCTGGACGGTCAGGACCAGGAACGTTCCAACGAGATGCCCGATTTCAACGATGTAAAGGAAAATATCTCCTCCGCGCTGCAGCAGGCGGCCTCGGCGGTTCGCTATGACAGCTTCGAGCCGACCTGGCTTTGGCTTCTGCTTCTGATCCCCCTTGCCGTCGCCGGAGCCTATGTACTGCGGTATTTCCTGAAAAAGCGCTGGAGATCCCGAATACGTGCCCTTTCCCGCAGGGACGCTGTCGTCAACTATTACCGCTTTTTCCTGTCGCGTCTGGGTCGCATAGGGCTTAAAAAGCGCCCCGACTGTACACTGCGTGAGTTTGCCGGAAGCATAAAGGTACAAACACAGCCTTTTGAAGCCAACGGCATCTCCTTCGAGAAGCTGACCACCGTTTACGAAAAGGTCTTTTATGGCCGTTGTTCCGTGTCCGAGGAAGAATACCGGAGCTTCGAGGCTTTTTACGACAGCTTTTTCCGCTGTCTGCGCAGGGAGACCGGCACGGTCAAATACTATCTCACTGCGTTCCGTTATTAGTTAATAAAGCAACATGCTTTGTTATAAAATTTGACACAAAGGAGAGTACACACAAATGAAAGCACACAAAAGCAAAACAGTTCTGGCCGCTGTGCTGGCGCTGGTGATGATGACTACCACCATGTCACCTGCGTTCGCGGCCCTTCAGGGCGACATCGACTCCAGCCAGGAGCAGACCCAGGCCTACACCTATGTAGCCCCTGAACAGACCATGGAGATCGATGACAGCATCATCACCGCCAGCGCCCACCGCGCCGCGTCCCCCATTCTGGGTATGCTGGGCGTCAACGCCACCTCCGGCTTCGGTATGATCAACGGCGGCGCACCCGCTGATTTTGACAAGGCCCAGAGCAGCGCCGCGCTGGGCATCTGGGGCAGTTCTTTGAACGAGAGTCCCGACCCCTACTACTGGAATTATTTTTATAACTATTACGCCGCTGAGAATGGCCTACCCCTGTCGGAGGACGCGCTGCTGAACACCAATGCCGCTGCCAGCCCCGTGGGCGCGGACAGCACGCTGCTTCCCGAGTACGGCAATGTCTCCATCTCCCTGTACACCCGCCCTGACATTCTGGTGGGCTGTGCCTCTTCCAACAGCGGCACGGATGTAAGCGGCTATGACGACCAGTTAGCTACCATCCACTCCTTTACCAAGGACTCCCCCTACTATCAGGAGGGCGACGAGACCTACTCCCCCAAGCTGATCAGTTATCAGACCACGACCATCAAGGAGATGATCTGGTCCGTCCACCAGCTGGCTGACGCCATCAGCGAGGTTGAGGCGGAAACCGGCAAAACCACCCGCTACGGCGACGTGCAGCAGATCGCCCAGGATTACGAAAATTATGTCTATGGCATCATCGCCTATGTCCAGCAGCAGCTCGAGGCCAAGGGTCTGGATCAGAAGACCGTAGCCGTCATCACCGCCATCAACGAGGACGGCACCTACACTCTGGCCGACTCCATCTCCCGCAGCGCCACTTCCCTGGTCCGCGCCTATGAGTACACCATGACCACCTGCAACAGCCTGGTGGACGAGATCGGCGGCACCGTCGCCACGCTGGATCAGCTTCTGAGCGCCGACGCCATCGTCACCATCAACAACCAGAACATCAATCAAACCACTCTTCTGGAGTCCTTCGGTGAGAAGACCTATGACGGGATTCTCATCACCAATACGCCCTCTACCCTGTACGGCATGACCATGAACTCCGTGGAGAACGCCATGGGCTATGCCTATGTCATCGGCAGCATCTACAGCGACGTCATCGACATTGACCCCGTGGAGCTGTGTGCCTACTTCTATCAGCACTTCTGGCATATCTCCGACCTGGACAGCCTGGCCACCGTCGTCAAGACCAACTTTGCAAGCACCATCCTGCCCGACGGCGTCAGCGCCACTCTGACCTCTACTTACAGTGAAGCCAAGATCCAGAAGCAGATCGACAGCGGCATTGCCTATCTCAATGCAAATCCGGGAAAGTTCGTCTCGAAAGAGTATGCCAAAATCGGCATGGGCAATACCACCGACTATACCGACGTTCCGACTGAGGAATGGTACTATGAAGCTGTACAGTACATGACTGTCAAGGGTCTGTTCGAGGGAACCGGCAACAACGCCTTTGCTCCTACGAAAGAGATGACCATGGCGGAGCTGGTCCAGGTGCTTTACCGCGTGGCCAATGGCAAAACCCCTGAAACTGTCCCCGGCGGCAACTGGTATGATACCGCCCGGGACTGGGCTGTCGCGGCCGGCCTTGTGAGTGCCGATGGATTTAAGGCTGATGCCAATGTGACCCGTGAGGACTTTATCCTCATGTTCTACAACTGCGTCAAGAAGATCGGCAGCTATGACATGACCGTCACCGCTGACATCACCGGCGCCACCGATTACGCCAGCCTGAACCCGGAAAACCTGACCGCCATCTCCTGGGCTGTCGGTTCCGGCATGATTATTGGCACCAATGGCTCCGTGCTGACCATCGCTCCCAATACGGAAGTGAATCGTGCGACTGTTTGTACCATGTTGATGCGCTATTACAAGGGCCTTAACTAATTTTTTCTTTCACCGGGCGGCGGCAACTCGCTGCCGCCCGGTGAGAAGATTCGATTCGGACTGCATATATGCAGCAAGTATGTATGCAGTCCGAATCCAATCTTTTCATTCCACGGGAGGAACCGACTATGAAACAACATTTTGTTCCGTATCGCCGCTTCGCCGTACTTCTCCTGGCTCTGTTTCTCTGCGTTCCCCTCTCTTCCTGCCGGGAAAGCCCGGTCCTGCACGAGGTTCGGTATGAACACACGGCACCTGAGGTGGATCCGGAACAGGACATGCTCGACCCGGAGGACGACGGCGCGGAGGACGAGCAGTTTGACCAGGAGCAGAATGAAAACGCCGAGACCAAACGGGACAGTATGGAAAATATGGGGGTTGAAGATCCTTCTTCCGCAGACACGGAGCACTCCACCGAGGTTAACTACAGCCCCGAGTCGGGCAACGATTGGCAGTCGCAGAATGCCCCGTCCGGTACCGCGCAAAGCGAGGGAAATAGTGAAAACGCGAAAGTTCCCTCCCCTTCCGATTCTGAAAGCGAGAATCCGGAAAATTTTCCGAACAACAGCGATTCCCTAAAGCAGGTCGTGGACGGTTCCGGCCGCACGGTGACTCTGCCTGCAAATGTCGAGACCGTAACCGCTGTCCGCTGGGCGGCCCAAATGGTGGAAATGCTGGGGGGAAGCGGCAGGCTTTTGGCCGCGGACAGCGATTTTCTGTCCTCTCCCCTGGCAAAAGCAGCCTTCTCCGATTTGAAGGATGTCAGCGGTCTCTGGACCGGCAGCGGCAACAGCGGTATGACCGGCGATCAGTTTTCTTTGCTGCTTGAATTGGCCCCCGATGTTTGCTTTGAAATCAGCGGTGAAAACACCTTTACCGAGGCCCAGATCCAACAGCTGGACGAAGCGGGCATCACCTATGTGGTACTGCCTGCCCTGACCTCCGCAGAAAAGCTGAAACAGGCAGTGAACCTGCTGGGCGAAATTCTTGGAACAAACGTGGACACCGGAGTCAGTTCCTCCGGCATTGCCGCCTCCTACGCCAAGTGGGTCGACGGTGTGGTCAGCGACGTCAAGGGCAAGGTTCCCTCTGACTGTATAAGCCTTTACCTGTCCGATTGGGACAGCTCGACCACTTATGTACTGGATCACACCAAGGGCGTGATCGAATCGGAGGGCAGCGGCCTCGCTGTCGCATATTCCCCGAAAAAGGCCCAGCTTGTCAGCACCTTTATGAAGGCGGCAGGCGTTGTCAATGAGTCCACCCGCATCATGAGCACCCATCGCGACTCCGAATATGTGTATGTGGCGCCCATGTTCCATCAGTTCGACGCTGTCGTGTCCGGTCGGAAGGCCACCTTCTATTCCGGCGCGGGCGAATACGGCTCCGCCTACGACCTGTTTGTGGCACGTATGATTACCGACAGTTCGTATTACCAACTGGGCGGAAGTCAGTATCCCGCCGTCATCGCGGCAAGCGAGAGCGTCAGGGAGCAGGTCGAAAACGACTGGTTCTGGCAGTACCACCCGTCCGACTCAAATGGATATATTACAATTTCAGGTCAGAGTTTCTATTGCGGGGTCATCGGCCCGTACAGCATCTATGTCAACCCCCAGGGTATGTGCGACTGGGCGGAGGGCAGTGTGGAATCACCTCTGGAAGCGTACTGGGTCGCCTACAAATTTGGCAGCGGCTTCACTCTGGACGATGTGAAAGAAAAAACAAACGCGTTCTATCAGCAGTTTTTCGGACTGACTTTGACCGAAAAACAGCTTGAGGGCATCTTTGGAGAATGATGGAATCCCGCCACAGATTGAAAATCTAATAGACATTTCACCGCTAAAGCGCTATCATCTATTTAATGCTCACTGAATCAACCACACAATTTAAAACTATTAATAAAACAAAAAGATAGATCGATTGGAGAAGATTAAATCATGGAAAAAATGACTTCCCGCAAAGAAGCCCTGGCACTTTTATTTGAAAAATGGGCCGTTCCTGCCCAGACCGAGGTCATCCCCGTGACCGAAGCCCTGAACCGGGTCCCTGTCGGAGAATACACCGCCCGGCACAGCATCCCTGTCGTGCGCTCCTCCGCCATGGACGGCGTCGCCGTCCCCTCCGCCCGTTTCGCCGACGGTATGCCGGACACGACGGTCTGGCAGCGCGGCATGGACTACGACCGCGCTGACACCGGCGACGACTTCGACGACAAGTTTGACGCCGTCATCCGCATCGAGGATGTGACCCTGCTCCCTTCCGGCGGCATCGAGATCCACGAGGGCGTCACCGTAACGCCCGGCATGAACGTACACGGTGCGGGCAGTTCCTTCCGGGAGGGCACCAAGCTCATCGACAGCGGTCTGCCCCTGCGCCCCTGCGACCTCGCAGCTCTCGCCATGGGCGGCGTGCTGGAGGTTGAGGTATACAAAAAGCCCCGCATCGCCTTCATCCCCACCGGCAGCGAGCTGATCCCTCTGGGCGCTCCCCTGCGCCGCGGCTGCAACTATGACACCAATAGTCTTCTGGTCCGTCTTTCCCTGGAGGAGATGGGTGCGGAACCGGTCTGCTATCCCATTGTCCGTGATGATCCGGAGCAGCTGAAGGAAGCACTGCATAAGGCACTGGGCGAAGCGGACATCGTGATCATCAACGGCGGCTCCAGCAAGGGAGATGAGGACTTCAACACCCGCCTTCTGGCCAGCGAAGGCGAGCTGCTCTTCCACGGCGTGTCCGCCGCCCCCGGCAGGCCCATGAGCATGTCCATCGTGGACGGAAAGCCTGTTATCAACATGGCCGGCCCCGCCCTGGCGGCTTTCTACAGCCTGGAGTGGTGCATCCGCGCCGTGGTCTGCCGCTGCCTGCACATCCCCGTTCCCGAGAAGCAGAAGATCCGTGGCGTTCTGACCAAGGATTTTCACGGCGGCAGCCCCATTGACTTTTTGTGCCGCTGCGAGGTACGCCGCGGTGCAGACGGCTATACCATCACGCCCCTCGGCCGGGGACAGGCCGACCTGCCGGCGACCCTGCGCACCAACGCCATGTACATCTCCCCCATCGGCGACAAGAACTATGCGGCGGGCGATGTACTGGAGGTCGAGCTGCTGCGTAATATCGCGGAGATCCCCGGCGTGGAATAACAGAAAAAAGTCCGACGTACAAAATCAACTATGTAAGAGGGTCCGATTTCTCTTGGAAGGAGAAATAGGACCCTTTTGATTTTCTTTGATGTATTGTCTTTTTTCACCGCACCCTGCGGCTGAGTACAAACCGAACCACCGGCTTTTCCTCCCGGTCGCCGGCACACCAGTGCCGGTAGATCACGATCCCCGCGGACAGCGCGCAGCCCAGTGGGATCGCGCTCCCCCGCACCAGGACCAGAGAGCCCAGGCCGAAGCACACAAAGGTGACGATGGAGCGGCAGCGGTTGGGTGTGATCTGCACGATCAGGGAAAAGAACAGATAGCAGGCGGCCAGCAGCGCAAACGGCTGCCAGAACGGGAACAGCCCCAGTGTCACGCCGAAAATCACGGCGATTGCCTTTCCGCCCCGCAGGCCCCGGAACACGGAAAAGGCATGGCCTGCAACGGGAGCCGCCATCACCAGCGCAAACTCCCACCGTTTGATATCCAGCACGCTTACCGCCCAGAGCACCGGCAGAAACCCTTTCAGCAGGTCACAGGCCAGGGCAAACAAGCCCAGAGGCTTCCCTGCCCGGGCAATGCAGTTAAAGGCGCCGGGATTACCGTCAGGCGTTCCTTCCGTAATATCGATCTTCTTCCACCACAGCGGCAGATAGTAGGCAAACAGCACGCTGCCCTGCAGGTATCCAAGAAGCGTGAAAAGCAAGTAGCTCATGGCCGCCCCTCCCCCGCGTGTTCTTCCAGAAACACAGCGATCCGGTCCGCCGAGCCGGCCATGATCTGCCGCTTCTGGGCCTGGACCATACGCGCGCACCGCTCCGGATCCCGCAGCAGCCGCCGGCCCTTTACTGCCTGTGCCAGCACTCCCCGGGCGGAAACGCTCATACCGTGTTCGGTGAACAACTGGCGGTTGCGGCTCTCGCATCCCGGGATGGGCTTCATATGAACCATGGGCACGCCCATGACGGCACCCTCCGTGGAGGTGATGCCTCCCGGCTTCGTATACAGCAGGTCGCAGGCCTCCATATAGCGGGCCACCTGATCTGTCAATCCGATTACCTTCACACGTTCTTTCTTTCCAAAGCGCCGGGTCATCTCCCGCTGCAGCTTCTCATTCGATCCGCAGATAACCACCAGATGGACCTCCTCCTGCGTCAGGTGCAGCAGGCAGGCGGCTAACTGGGCGATATGGCCGGCCCCCATGCTGCCGCCCATGAGCAGCACCCACCGGAAAGCGGGCTCCAACCCCAGGCGGCAGCAGGACTCCTCCCTGCCTACTCGGTGCTGGAATCCCTCCGACACCGGGATGCCCAGAGGCACAAGCTTTTCACGCACGAAACCCCGGCGGACGAATTCGTCCACGCACAGCTCACTGGGAATCATGGTATAGTCGCAGTCCGCCTCCTCAAAAAAGGGAGTGCAGGTATAGTCCGTGGCGACAGCCACCGTCAGCGGCAGCGGCAACCCCCTTCGCTTCATCTCGGTCAGGGCCAGCGCCGGAAACGTGTGCGGGGCCACGATGGCGTCGCAGGGATGCTCATTCAGATAGCGTTCCAGCGCCGGGATCACCCGCTCACAGGCGAGATAGACCGGGGAACGCACGCCCAGCGCATGCTCTGCCGAGCTCACCGCCCGGCCCACGCCATAGGTCACGCCGAAGACCGCGGGCACCTTCTTCACCATGCCCACATAGGCTCCGCTGACCAGTTCCGAGACCTTTTCCCCCGCCAGGGCAAGAAAATCCACCCGCTCACCGGTGTGTCCGTGGGCGCGCATACTCTCCACCACCGCGGACGCGGCGGAATTATGGCCGCCCCCTGTGTTGCAGGACAAGATCAAAACGTGCACGTTCTCACCTCTTACCCATTCCCCATATGAACTCCGATCAATAACCGCAAGGCAGCCGCGGCCGTTTCTGCGGAATTCGATCATGATTTAATTCCGTCTCCATTATAACGCGATCCTGTCTGCAAAATCAATCCGTGTTTTACATTCTTTCCCATCTGTCAAGTATTTTTGTATTTATTTTCCTTTTTGCGTCCGCAGGAAGCCCTGTGTTCGCAAAACGAACACAGGGCTTTTCAATATCCGGTATTCCTTACATCTCAGGGAGCCGAAGCTCAACAAAGCCTGATCTTTTTATAGATCCTACTTTTGCGGTACAACACGCCGACTCCGTCCTCCAGGCCGATCACCGCGCACCGCGGGCTGCACGCTGCGACTGCTCCGCTGATTCGGGCGCGCAGCGCCCCATTTGCAGCTTCCGCGCCGGTCAGGTACACCGCCGGGCTCTCCCGGAGCTGCCGGACGATGAATTCTTCGGACAGGTTCCACTTCCGCTCGAAGGTATCCGCACACAGCACATAAATGATGTGTGCGATCGGAAAGGCCCCCTGTCCGGCGGTGTCCAACGATGCCTTCATGTCCGTCAACCGGGACGTCTGCGCCATCTCGATCACGATTCGGTCGGGCCGGTGCTGTTCCGCCAGCTCCCACAGGGTCTGCTCCAGCAGCGCTGCGGCCGTGCAGCAAAGGCATCCTCCCTGCCATTCCACTACGGTACAATTCTCCGGCAGGGATGCCGGCGTGAGCCGCACCCTCCCCTGTTCATTCTGAAGCAGGATCACCCGCTCGTCCTTCCACAGCTCAGCCGCCATCCGGCGCAGCAGCGTCGTTTTTCCGGAGCCGCGGAAGCCGGAGATCAGGTCGATCTTGATATCAGACCCCATACTCGGAGGGCGTATAGTGCTCCTCGTCCAGTTCGTCCTTCATCTCGGCGATGAATTCCGCCTCATCCTCCGGGATCTCGTCCAGCTGGCCGCGCAGGACGTCCACCCAATGCGCTTCCCGTTTTTCCAGAGTCAGCTCGCCCTTGTCCACGCCGCGCTGGATGATCTCCAGCGACACCCTTGCGGTGTTCAGCGTGCGCAGGAACGGATCCTGGGTCTTAATGATTTCTCCCGCGATCTCAAACACGTTTTCCGGCTTCATGATGTAGGCCTGGGGATCCAGATAGCAGTCGGACTCGACCAGTAAATCCCGCATCAGCTTTCTGTGGCCCTTTTCGGCAGCCTTGTTCAGCAGGCGGCAGTCATAGATCAGCTGCTCCGCGGAGACAACAGGGGCAAAGCCGCTGAGCAGCTTGACCTGCTGGACGGACTCATTGCTCCAGAGGTCCGCCGCATAGGCGGCGATGTTTCCGATGGGGCTGAAGTGGGCGCAGGCGGCGCTCTTGCCCTCCAGCGCGATGGGCGTTCCCGTGATCGCCTTCAGATAGACATTTTCATACGCGCAGTCCTTGCTGGGGCCGGTGGCGCCGCATTCCAGGGCTACCAGCGCCCGGGGCGTGGCCATGGCACGCATGACGGCCGCGTACACCTTGGGGATAAAGCCCTGCTCGGCCAGGATCATTGCTGTGTTGGCAAAGCCGCAGGCGGAGTCGCCGCCGGGGATCGCGCCGTTTTCGTTGGCAATGCCCACAATATTGGTCCACAGCCACTTCATATCCCGCGGGGCCAGGCAGCCCAGGGCATAGACGGACGTGCGGATGTCCGCGTTTACAATGGCCTGGTCGTTGACCTCTTTGCCGCCGGTGGATTCGATGGCCAGAATATCCGCGCCGTCGCGGGCGGTTTGCTCGAACACACGAACCATGTCATCCCAGTACTTGTTGCCCCGCATAACCGGGGGGCGCACCATCTCGCGCAGGTCATTGGGCGTCATCCGAAGGGCACTTTTCAGGCCATGCTTTGTCTCATATTCATACATGGTGTTACGAAGGATCTTATGGATCTCAATGCCCCACTCCGGATGCTCCGTAAACTGCGGCAGCGTCTCAAATTCAACGACCAGGCCGGAGGCGTGCAGCTGCAGTGCCTTGTCCAAAACGCCGGTAATGATCTCCTGATAAATTTTCTTTGCCTCGGGAAACGTCTCCTCAGTAGCGGGCATGGCGGGCAGGGTGAAGTTGACCTCTGGATAGACCTCCCCGCCGCCGATGACCAGGCCGTTTTTACAGGTAACAGGGTGAGGACACACGCCATAGACGAAATCATCAAGGGAGTCATACGCCATTTTTGTAAACTGAACGCTCATTGTTTTCCCCTCCCCTTCAAGCGCGGGCTTCCAGGTACTGCTTTGCCACGGTGGCGGCGTCGCCCGCGTTGGAGGTGTAGGCGTCGGCGCCGATCTCATCGGCAAACTGCTGGGTAACGGGTGCACCGCCAATCATGATGTAATACTTATCACGGACGCCGGACTTTTCGAACTCCCGGATCACGTCCTGGATTGCCGGCATAGTGGTGGTCAGCAGGGCGGAGATGCAGACGATGTCCGCACCGACTTCCTCCGCCTTTTCCACAAACTTTTCGTCCGGCGTATCCACGCCGATGTCGTACACCGTGGCGCCGATCCCCTTCATCATCATGGCGACGAGGTTCTTGCCGATGTCGTGCAGGTCACCCTTGACGGTGCCGATCACGACTTTACCCATGGGCTTGACGCCGGTGTCGGACATCAGCGGCTCCAGGATCGCAACACCGGCGGACATGGCGCGGGCCGCGAGCAGCATCTCCGGAATGAAGATCTCGTTGCGCTTGAACTTGTCGCCGACGATCCCCATGGGAGCGATCATGCCGGTGTTCAGGATCTCCTCGACCCCATACCCCTCCTCAAGGGCGCGGCTGGTCAGCTGCTTGACATCCTTCACTTTTCCGTTTTCAACCGCTTTTGCCAGTTCATTCAGTTCCATTTTTATGCCTCCAGTCGTTTTTTCGTTTTCTGACTGTCCTCAGTATAGCGAAAAACCGACCGATAATATTTTTTGATATTTATAGGATTTATCAAAATATCAATCTTTTTCCAGGCTGGTTTTGCCCATTTTTCAGTTTCCTTTTTTCAAAAAGCTATAAATAAGAACAATTATTATAAAATTCTTTACTTTTTCAAAAAAAGCCATACAATAGCAATATGGATCTACACGGGCGGAGGTTGATTCGATGGAGTGGGCGGACAAGCTGGCGGAGAATCTGGAGATCTATTATGAAGCGACGGGGGTCACGGTCTCTTTATTGTCGGAAGACGGAGAGGCCGCGGAAACCTTCGGGACTGAGTGCTCCTACTGCAGCCTGTTCAAGGAGGCAAGCGGCTCCTATTGTCCCTGCCACGTAGCCCATCTGAACGCATGTAAAGAGGCCGCCCGGCTGCAGGAGGGCTATGTGTTTTCCTGTCCCGCCGGCTGCGTGAATTTTGCCGTTCCTGTGTTTATCAACGGAAATCTCCGGGCCAACATTCTCGCGGGACCAATCATGCTGGATTACCCGGATCTGGACCTGATCGACGGCATCATTCAAAAATATAATATTGATCTGAAGTATCGAAGCAAGCTGTACGGAGCATATTCCGGAGCCCCTCTTGTGGACCCCCATCGCGCCCGCTATCTCTGCAAGCTGCTGGTGGAGCTGACCTCCAATGTGCTTCCCACGGCGGATAATGTGTTTCGCCAACGGCAGATCGAGCAAAATGTGCAGCAGGCCCGGATCGGAGAGTACATCCAGGTCATCAAACGCAATGACGAGGACATCTCGTCCTCCCAGTTTGAGCTGGAAAAGCAGCTGATCTCCGATGTGCTTGTGGGCAACAAAGAGCACGCGAAAGCCACACTCAATAAGATCCTCGGGCAGATCTACTTCGTTTCCAGCAATAATTTTGAGATCATCCGTGTGCGGACGATTGAGCTGATTGCCATTTTGTCCCGTGCCATCGTTGAAAACGGCGGCGATACGAATGACGCATACCGGATGGCGGACGACGCCCTGCACAGCATCATCTCCGCCAAAGACCTGACGGATCTCTCCTACACTCTGCTGGAGATCCTTGACGTTTTCATCGAATTGACGTTTTCTCAGCAAAGCTCTCCGGAATCGCCGACGATCCAGAAGGCCGTTCGATACATCCACGAAAACTATTACGAACCCCTCAGCCTGGAAAGCGTTGCGCGCCATGTGGGATTGAATCCCACCTACTTCTCCGCCGCCTTTAAGCGGCAGATGTCAAAAGGTTTTTTGACCTATCTGACGGAGTACCGCATTTCCCAGGCCCAGCTTCTTCTCAAAAACAGCAGTATGTCCATCATTGACATCGCCATCGCGGTCGGCTTTGAAAATCAAAGCTATTTCTCCAAAAAGTTCAAGAGCGTCGTGGGAATGTCGCCGCGGCAATATCGGAAAAGTACATAAAGTATACCAAAAATCCTGCATTGGCCCTCAAGTGACGTACTCCCCGCCGGGGTACGTCACTTGACGTTTTCCCATCTCATCGTGTATACCGAAATGTAAGGTGATGGCATTTTTTGAAAGCATTTTTCATCATGCTGCCGCCTTTTGGTATTTGTAAAGGGGGCTTCCCATATATTTTCAGAATCTGCCGTATGTGCGCGTTACCTATGAAGAACTCGAAAGCCGGCATCGGGAACTCATACGGGATTTTCAGGCGGCAACGGACGGGGCGGCCTGCACCTACTTTGAGTCCATGCTGGGCTACACCTTCGTCCCCCTGTTCCGCAGCTATTATACGTCCATGGGCGGCTAGTTCGGCGTTGAGTATGATCCTTCCGCGGCGGACTACACATATGGGAAGAACCCGTCCTCCATCGCCTACTGCGGACCGTACCTGGTGACCAGCGCCACAGAGAGCAATTCCATCGTGTTCGAAGCCAACTACGATATTTACGATCGACCGGCTGGATCCCCGACTACGTCGATCCCTGCAGCTATCTGGGCGCCATCCTCCCTGATTACGCAGGCTATCAGGCCATGCTGCTCGGCATCTATTAAGATCTCGTCACAAACACA
This sequence comes from Oscillospiraceae bacterium, assembly GCA_051886995.1. Classification (GTDB taxonomy): domain Bacteria; phylum Bacillota; class Clostridia; order Oscillospirales; family Oscillospiraceae; genus JAJPXI01. The sequence continues at coordinate 8,737 of JBJEYS010000271.1, read as the reverse complement.
CCATCATAACAAAAGGAACTGCCTTGCGGCAGTTCCTTTTGTTATTGAATAATTTTTTGTCATCCGGTCATCCTCAAGATTCAAAAATATGCCGCAAGCGCAGCCGTGCAAACCAGGCACGGAATAGCCGGTACAGCTCCGCCACGCTGCACGCCTTGTCGGCCAGATTGACCGCTACTGCCTCCCTGCAGCGGGGCAGATGGACCGCCAGCGGCCACATATGGGTCAGGATCGCGTTGGCCTCCCGTTCGGACAGGTCCGGACACAGGGCGCGGGCGTTGCGTAAGGCAGCCACCGGGTGGTCCAGACACTGAATTCCGGGATGGGCGGAATGGTCGGTGGGATCGTACAGATACAGATCGTGGAGCAGCCCCGCCCGGGCCGCAGCGCGGCTGTCCCACCCCAGCCGCGCTGCCAGCCGGTAGGCGGTCTGAGAGACGTACAGCGAATGCTCGTAGCAGGTGATGGAAAAGTGGTGCCGCCACCGCTTCATTGCCTTGACCTCGTCACTGCTCAGCAGAAAACCCACGCACCGCAGATAGCCGGTGCGGTCCCAGGGTCGATCAGATGACGTCATACAGCGGCCTCGACGGGATCAGCGGCTTCGCCGCTCCTCCGTCTCACAGCGGTGACGATCCCGATGATCGCTGCTGCGGCGGCAACAGCGGCAATTAGCTTCTTCAATCTCTTTCACCTCGCTTTCTTCGGTCTGATGTAATCATAGCGCTGCTTTTTAAAAAATTTGTCAAGATTCTATGGATGAAATATTAAGATTAGCTTACATCTTTCTTGCGCAGTCAGCGGAAACATCCGCCGCAGTGCCCGGAACACTTCCACAGCTCGTCGGCCACCGGCTGCCAGCGGTCCGCGGCGGGAATGCACTTGGCCGTCAGCTCCTGCACATCCTCCGGATTCTGCAGGTCGGTGGAGTGAGCGCCGGACTCCTGTACCATTCTGGCCAGCGCACCCTGGTTGTCCAGCAGCGGGCAGGGGCGCAGCAGGTTGTCCGAGAAGGGCTGGTTGTCATGGTAGGCCATGAACAGCGGGGAGCGCAAGCCCTCAAGCAGAGTCTTTTCCCGGATGTTGGAGTCGGAATAGTGGATGAACGCGCAGGGGTCCATATCGCCGTTGGCATTGATATGTAAATAGCGCCGGCCGCCGGCGATACAGCCGCCGGCATACTCGCCGTCATTCCAGAAGTCCATGGTGAAGATCGGCTTGGTCTGGCGGAACTTACGCACCTGCTCATACATGAACTTCCTCTGCTCGGCGGAAACCATCAGCTCGGGCACCGCGTCCTTCCCCACGGGCATATAGGTGAACAGCCAGCAGAACTTAGCGCCCCACTCGATCATCCGGTCAAAGTATTCCTCGCTGCCGATGACCTCGGTGTTGGCGCTGGTGTAACAGCAGGAAAGGCCGAAGGGCAGCCGCTTGGCCTTCAGGATCGCCATGGCCTTTTCCACCTTCCTGAAGGTGCCGGTGCCCCGGCGGGAGTCGGTGGCCTCCTCAAAGCCTTCCACACTGATGGCCGGGATAAAGTTCTTCACCCGCAGCATCTCATCCGCGAAGGCCTCATCGATCAGGGTAGCGTTGGTGAAGGAAGTGAACTGGCAGTCGGGATGGGCTTGGCACAGACGGATAATGTCCGCCTTACGCACCAGAGGCTCGCCGCCGGTGAAGAGGAAGAAATAGCAGCCCAGGTCGTTAGCCTGGTTAACGATGCTGTCCATCTCCTCATAGGTCAGGTTCAGCTTGTTGCCGTATTCCGCAGCCCAGCAGCCGGTACAGTGGAGGTTGCAGGCGCTGGTGGGGTCCAGCAGAATCGCCCACGGGATGTTGCAGCCGTACTTTTCCGCGTTGCGCTCCTGCTCTTGCGAGCCGAACAGAGTGGCGTTCAGGGCAAAGTTCCGGAAGGTGGCCTTCAGCACATCGTTATCCACGTCGCGCCACAGAGACATCAAATACATGTACCACACGTTCTCCGGGTCGTTGAGGACCTTGCGGAATACCTCGGTCTGGTTCTTGTTCCACCCGATGCTTTCGATGAATTGAAGCAGTTTGGGCAAATTCTTCTCCGGATCGCCGGAGATATAGTTCATGGCGGTGGTAAGCGCCGCCCTTGTGACGGATTGTTTGATACCCATGTTGTTCCATTCCTTTCTTCTGTATAAAATGGTGCCGGAAATGCTCCCCGGCTCATGAGCATACTTTAATTTTTTCGTGTTTCGGAATTGATTAAATTCTGTTTCCGATATATTAATTGCGGGTATTTTGTCGATTTATGTCGGCGCCGCAGGCCGGAGGGAGCGGAAGCATCGCTTCCTCCATCATGCCGCGGACCATCTCGCTGATCTGCATGGTACTGTTCCGCTTGACGGTGTCTTCGTCCAGGACTCCGACGATTTTTACCTGCACCCTGGTTTTACGAAGCGGTGCGTTTTTCAAAATGGATTCGGTATTTTGAATTACAGCCACCACGATGGGGCAGCCCGCTTTTTGGGCAATCTTAAAAGCTCCCGGCTTAAAGGGCAAAAGTCCTTTTTCAGGGCTGGGGTTTCTTGTCCCCTCGGGATAGATCCCCATGACCGCGCTTCCGGACCGGATCGTCTGTGCCGCATGGGTGATCATCTCAATGGCCCTGCGGGGATTTTCCCGATCCAGCGCAATACAGGAACACTGATGCATGATCTTTCCGATCACCGGGATCTTAAAATTTTCTTCTTTCGAGACAAATCCAAGCCGGTATTTGCGGAAGATCCCCATTTCCAGGATCGGATCGAATGCCGACCGGTGGTTGCAGACGAAAAGGAACCCGGAAGCCGGGACCTTCTCCATACCGCTGACCTGCACCTGGATACGCAATACGCACGTCAGAATATCAACGATGCCGTTTGCGTAAAACCGGAATACCGGGCTGTCCTGTTTGCACTCGGTATGGATGTCCACAAACAAAGTCGCGATCACCCCTCCTGCCGCCCAGAGGAGGATCAGCGAAAAGTAGCCCAGAAAGAATATCAGAACTGCTATCCAGATCGCGGAGACCAGTCCAACCGCAAGAGACAGGACCGCGAACAGCAACGAAAGAAGCAGAAATACGATCAGCACCCAAACTCTCCTTCCTAATTTCAGTATCGGATCACGACGTTCAGTGCCTCGTTCACCCGGGACGCTTTTTCAATGGCCTGCTGCAGTTCCTCCCAAGGGTATTCGTGGGTAATGATGGATTCAATGTCCCACCGGCCGCTCTCCATGATCGTCATCACATCCCGCACATCCTCCGGGAAGTACCCGCCGGAGCCGATCAAGGCGTGCTGCGCATAGGTCATGGAGAGAACATCCACCGGACGTTTCCCCGCGAGCACGGCAACCACGATAATGCGGCTTTCGATTTTACCCATGCTCTGGTACAGCTCCAAAATGGATTCTGCCCCCGCAGCGTCAATATAAATGTCCACATCCGCTGTCTTACCCGCCAAAGAAGGCGCTTCCCCAAACTCCCCCATGGCCGCGGCCTTCAAATCCACTTTTCCGTTGTTGCACACGGAGAAGCCTAAACTCTTCACCTTCTCAAGCCGAAAATCGGAATGGTCGCAGACCATGACCTGTTCGCAGCCGAAGTACCTCAACGCGATGGCGGCGGCAATGCCGATGGTCCCCGCGCCGAAGACGATGGCCTTTTCGCCGCCCTTGGGCTGGGAACGCCGGGCAGCGCGGCAGCCCACGGTAAACGGCTCAATCAGGCTGGCCGCTTTCAGGGGGATCTTGTCGCTGACCGCATAGACCTGCTGATTCAGCTTTGCGTTGGGGATCAGGACGTATTCCGAAAATCCGCCCACAGTTCCCGCACGTTTGGGATCTCCCTTGGCAAGCCTGGGATAGGGATAGACCCGGTCTCCCACATGGATGTCCGTGACATTCTTTCCGACTTGGACCACCTGGGAAACCATTTCATGCCCGAATTCTCCGCCCACCGTCACACGATGCCCTGTATTCGGGCCATGGAGGTAGACCGCGACATCGGTTCCACAGATACTGGCATAAAGATTGCGCACCACGATGTCGTGATCGCCGCAGACGGGATCTTCAAGCTCCGTCAGAAGAATATTTTTCCGACCGTTATAAATCGCCGCTCTCATCATGCATCCTTCCCCTTCTCGGAAACGTCCATGCCGATCCGATCGAACTATCACAGAAAAGACTTGACCCGTACAGCATCCCTGTGTGCACCAGGCCAAGTCTTTTCGCCAAAAAAATTCTTTCCTTAATCCTTAATTCCCTTGCAGAGAGGGATCAGGCACAGCAGCAGGACGATTCCGACGATCCCGACAACGATGCCCAGAATCAGCATCTCCCAGACCATGACCATACACATGCCGACGCCGAGCACCAAAGCACCGACAACGCCCAGAATGATCGTACAGATCGCTTTTCCGCTGAGCTTGACAAGAACAGGCTTTCCTTCCATCCTGCGGCGAACGATCAGCATAACGAGCAGGATCACAACGCCGACACAGCCGATCACGATGCCCTGGGTGAAGGCGCTCCACTCAGGGACCAGGGCCATGCACATACCAAGCGCGAACAGGATACCGCCGATCGTGCTCAGGATCAAGGTAATAAAGTTTTTCTTTGACATTTGATGTACCTCCCATAATTTGATGCTTTTACATCGGTTGGCTCTATCCTAACGCACGATTGTTTCTCAAACGCTTCCAAATTGTTTGTGAAATATTAAATTCGTCTGCCACCATAAAGGAAAACCGGGAACCGCTGCGCTGCAACGGTTCCCGGTTTTCGTCAATTTATCTCCGCCCGATAAACAGAATGCGGTTTCAACTTTCAGCTGCGTGAATGCCTTCATCAGCCACTCACAGCGGCTTCGTAGGCTTCCCGCGTAAAAACGCCTTGTTCAATGAGCTTGTCAGCAAGGGTCGTTCCGTCCTTCATGGAGTTGCGGAGCGCGGCCTCCATGATGCGCACGCAGGTGCCGCGGTTGAAGTTCTGGAGGTCACCCTCCCCGCCGATCAGCCCCAAGGACATGGCCAGCTCCACCGGGGCGTCCCAGGTGAAGTCCTCGCCGTTGACATCTGAGTACCCCATGGCCCGGAGAACGAAGGTCAGAAATTGCTCCACGGTGGCGTTTCCCTCACCGAACACACCGCCGCCCACGCCGTTGGTAAGGCCGGTATCAAAAGCGTAGGTGATATAGCTCTCAGCCCACTCTGCCACATCGTCATGAGAGTAGTTCCTGGGGTGGGCCACGGCCTCAGCGTCCTTTCCTAGGAGGCGGATCAGAAGCACGATCGCCTCAACCCGCGTTGGGGTACGATCTAAATCAAAGTTGGTGGAGCCGTCGGCGTTCGTACCGACGCCCTTAAAAAGCCCCAGGGCTTTGAGCTGTTCGGCGATGGCAACGGACCGCTCGTCCGCCACGGTGGGTCCAGGGGCAAAGGGGTCCCCGCCGCTGAAATCCTGGGCCAGCACGTAATGCCCTGTTTCAGGCCGATAGAAGAACTCGGCGTATTCCCATCCCAGGGTCTGAAACATGGCCTCAACGCCGCCCTCAAGGGGTTTTTCCGCACCATTGACTGTGTAGTAGAGCGTCAGCCCGCTGGCCGACGCACCCTTATGAAAGCTCAGCCGTCCGCCGGTGAGGAGGGCTCCCGGCTCCACGGTCAGGGTCTTTTCAACTGTGATGCCGGTCTCGTCGATGAGCCGCACCGCCGCCCCCGGCTGAACCGTCATGTTGTTATAGGTGACGGGCCAGACCACCGTGATGCCCGCGGAGAAGGTCTTATCTCCTTCGTTTGCACCGCTGCCTTTGAAGAGATCGCTGTTAAAGACGCTGTCGTGGGTGGATTCGGCATAGACATAGTGACCGGTGGAGGGCTTGTATTTGAACACGATCACCGGCCCTCTGGTCAACTCCCACAAGTCGCCGAGATTCACCTCAGCGGGGAATGGCAGATCGCCGCTGGTGGTCTCATACCAAAGTCCCATGCCGGAGATGGTGGCCGGAAACTGCCGGAAAAACCAGATCTGGCCGCCGGTCAGAGCGCCCCCCGCCTCAATGGTCAGGGAGTTGTAGATCTCCAGATAGCTGGACGAGGTCATGGTGACTGTGGCCCCCGCTTTGACGGTCATGTTCCGCCACTGCTCCGGCCTTCTCTGAGATGATGAAATAGCGGTGTTCTCGGTATAGGTCTTGTCACCGGTCGGTGCTGCCATGGCCAGCGGAGCAAGAGACAGGCACATAACCAGGGCAAGGACAAGGGAAACAAGTTTTTTCATCATCGGATACCTTCTCGTAAAAAATCAATTTTTCGCCTCATGAACGACAATCTGGTTGAACGGAATTTCGATTTTCGACTGATCAAAGGCAATCTTGATCTCGCGGTTGAGGATACGCGGTGCAGAAAAGACATCCTTCTCGTTCACCGCCGCGACAAATTTGAGCAGCACGCCGCTTTCACCCAGTTCCTGCACGCCGCTGTATTTCGGGTCGTCAAGAAATACTTCGGGATACTTCTCGCGGATCTTCGGCAGAAGGTCCGCAATCACTTTTTCCACCTGCTCAATGTCGGCATTGTACGAAATGCTGACGCTCGTCACGGCAAAGCTGTCCGCCGTGGAGCGGTTAAGGATGTTGCGCAGGTCGGAGTTGTTGATGACCTTGACATTGTTGCCAACATCACGAATGGCGGTCGTGCGGATGCCGATGCTCTCCACCGTCCCGCGGAAGCCGCTGACCTCGATGATGTCGCCCACATTAAACTGATCCTCGAACACAAGGAAGATTCCCGTCACTAAATCCTCAACAAGACTCTGTGCGCCGAAGCCGATAATCAGCGCGATGATTCCGACGCTGGCAAAAATGGTGCTCATGTTGACGCCGAGCGCGGAGAGACCCCAGAAGAAGCCGACAATGGCGGCGATGTAACTCACCGCGCTCCGTGCAAGCGTGACGGCGCTCCTCCCCTTGGGACTTTTCGGGTGAATATGCTCCAAAATAAAGGACAAGATCCCTGTCAGGACGATCATCATCAGGATGATCGCGATCACCTGAAAAATCGTCGCCCAATTCAGGATAAAGGTGTCTGAGATCTTTCCGACATCTCCGAACACCCGCTCCCAGGTGCCGCGAACAGATTCCTTTGCCTCCGGGGACAGAAACGGAAGAATGGACGGGTTTGTGATCACCAAAAACAACACAAGGATCACGATCCATCCGATGACGCGCCCAACTTTTACATTTGGCAGCTTTCGTTCCGCTTTCGGAGCGGATACCGGGGTCTGCGCAGTTTTCGTATTTTCTTTTTCTGCCATGATTGATCTCTCCATTTTCTTATTCTGGGGCAAAGCAGGTTTCCGCATTAGCGAACGGATTATTAAACCATAGACGCGGCCCGTCTGCCGTGAGCGTCAGTCCGCCGTTGGCCATGTATGTTTGTTCTGTGCCGTCTGAGAAGGTCACATTCTCGTAGCTGATCTGAACAGTGCCGCCGTAGTCCTCATTGACGCTCCATTCGATGGGAGCCACAGTGCCGTCATCATAGAACAGGCTGCCCGATCCCCCGGGATCAAAGTAGAGATCGGTCATCCCGGCCGAGAGGAACGTATTCAGCCCACTGTCTCCCAATGGGGCGCTTGCCAGCTCGCTGACGGTAAAGTGGGTGATGCCGATCAGCAGCTCTTCCGTGGTCTTACCAAGTACACCTTCCATGCCGGAACCGTCCACCCCCAGTTCTTCAACCGGAATAAAGCTGTTGACTGCCAGTTCAGGGGCCTCATAGAATACCGAGGACCCGGTGATCCCCTCGCCCATACCGCTGGCAGTTTCCAGGCGGCAGACGCCGTGATCGTCCAAGAGAGTCATGGGATACTCCCCAGGCACGGCGGCACTCCCGGAGAGGGTATAGCCGCCGCCAACATCATGGAAGGACATCGTACTGATACCGCTGTAATCGCCGGTGGCCTGCCAGAGAAAACGATGGAAAAACTGCCCGTCGGAGAACCAGCCCTCGTTTCCTTCAAAGTGGAGCCATACGCCTCGATTCTCGTCGTACCAGTTGGGATATCGCTCTACAGCTTCGGCAAGCGTCAGCAGAGGCTGCACAGGCTCCGTCGTATGCAAAGGCATGGAATCCGAATTTGAAGTTGCCGTTGGTGGCAAGGGAGCGGATGCGGACGGACCGGAGTCTCTCCCTGAGGATGCCACTGCGCTGCTCAACAGCGTTACGGTAATGATAGCGGCGACCGCACAGGTCACCCATTGGCGTTTCTGTACCCGACGAGGCGGATCAGCGGCGTCAGCGTTAAACTCATCCCCAAGCGGAGCAAGTTCCTGTGGCCTGGAATGCTCCTGCGACGGCGGATGATATTCGTGGTCAATTTCTATACGCATAAGATAATCCTCCATTTCTATTATAATAAAAATGGCGATGTAAGGAAGTTCGTTTCCGGTTTTGTCATTGACAAGTTTGGCAACCGGCAGTCGAACAAAGCATCGTCATGCGGTGATCTGCGAATAATAGCGCATCACTTCCACAAGGGGCCGCGGGCACATTTAATCAGTAGTTACTTGAAATGAATATCTGTATTGAGTAGATCGTTGTGGTCAAAAGCAAACAGAAAAGCCGTCGATCCATTGCGCTGCAATGGATCGACGGCTTCCTGCGGTTATTCCCACTCAATTGTGGCGGGGGGCTTACTCGTGATGTCGTAGACGATGCGG
>JBJEYS010000270.1:0-5425 GCA_051886995.1 Oscillospiraceae bacterium | reverse complement strand
GGGTCCACCATGCCGTTGACCAGCGCCGCCAGTCCGGCCAGCTGAGCCGGGGTGGACAGGTAGAATTCACTTTGGTCGGGGTCGTACCAGGAGATGTCCACGGTGCCGTCCCAGGCCGAACTCCCCGCCGCCTGCGCCGGTACCGCCGAAAGCAAAGACAGGGCCAGCGCCAGCGTCAGAACCATGGATAAAAATCGTTTCATCGTCAGTCCCCCATGATCACATAGTAGGTGCCGGATTCTTCGTCGTAGTACAGCTGGCCGACCTGCTGCATCTCCGCCCCGTCGATCTCCTGCTCCTGGGCGTCGGACAGGTCGTCCTCGTCCAGGGCGATCTGCTGCTCCGACTGGTCCGGGGTCTCGGTGTTGAAGGTGGTGATGTCCACGTTCCAGTTGACGATCAGGGCCAGCATGATGCCCACCGCCAGAACCAGCATGGCGTCGGCCAGGTTCCCCAGGCCGTCCATGGGATTCACGCCGGTGTCCGAACCGCCGCTCATCCTCCGGGATGACAGCCGCCTCATGCCGCCGCCTCCTTCTCCCGGTCCAGAATGCACTGGCACAGGACCTCGAAGACGGACATATACTCCTTGTACCACGTTTTGCGGACGCTGGAGATCACCGTGGCCACCGCCGCCGCCAGCAGGCCCGCCACGGTGGTGTCAAAGGCGGTCAGCATGCTGGAGGACAGGGTGAACGTGTCGCCCTGCCCCAGGGCGATAATGCCGGGGCCCAGGGGGATCAGGGTTCCCAGCAGGCCGAACATGGGGGCCAGCCGGGCCAGCAGCTCAGACCAGCGGACGATCTTGTCATAGCGGCTCTGCTCAGCGTCGATCAGGCGGATGGCCAGGGCCTCCCGCAGCTCCCCGGAAAAGGTCGGATGGGACGCCAGCTCGATCAGCGCGTCCTTCTGCCGCCGAAGCAGGCCGCTTTGCTCGATGGTCCGCTCCAGATCATCGCAGTGCTGAAGCTCCTCCAGCAGGGCGGGCAGGTGCAGCTTCATGTGCCGCCGCTCGGTGCAATACTCCGCGATGACCCAGCCCAGCAGTGCCACAGCCCCCAGCAGGAACAGGATCAGGATGATAATGACCGGGTAGTGCATGCAGCTTGCCACCGCCCGCAGGATGTCGCCAATGTTGAAAACGGATTCTGTACTCATTTGCGTGTTCCCCTTAACAATCGTTTGAATCGTATGATTTCATAAGCGCCGCCCAGAAGGAAGGCCAGAAACAGGACCGCCGCCGTCAGCAGAGCGGGACTGACCCGGTCCGGAACCGTCAGCACCAACTGCTCCGTGTCCTCGTCCATGTATCCGCCGGAGTGGTCCTCCGCGTCCGCGTTGCCCGAGCGCGTCCCGGCCAGCGCCTGGGCCGAGACGGTCATGACCTTCTTGCCGGAGACCACCTCGGTCACGCCGCCCTCGGTGGGCAGCGGCTGCACGCTCTCCTGCCCGGAGGGCCCGGCATCCGTCTCGTCCGGTGTGCCGGCATTTCCGCCGGCGCCGGATTCCTCCCCTTCCTGCGCGTGAACGTTGATGCTGACGCTGGAGTTTCCAAAGGAGGCCGTGATCACCGCGTCCCCGGCGGAGTGCACGGTGATCGTCCCGTCTTCGGACACGGACACAACGCTTGAGTCGCTGCTGGACCATGTGATGTGGCCGCGGACATAGTCGTTCAGCAGCCCGTCCTCCGCGTCCACGTCGATCTCCAGCTTTCGTCCGCTGCCGATCTTCATGTCCAGATTGCTCTCCCCGGTGGTCAGCACCGGCGTGCCGGAGAAGGTGATCAGCAGCTTATAGCAGTACTTCGCCGCTGAGCTGGTACTCGCCTCCGTGGGGTCGGTCTGGCCGAAGAACAGGTGGAACCGGGCGTTCGCGTTCATCATGTCCGGGTCGTAGAGCTGCTCGAACTCCGTGCCGGACACATCCCACTCGGTGAAGTCCTCCAGGGCCAGCATGGCCTCCACGGTGGTCGCGCCGTTCCAGATGTCATCCCCGTCATAGGCGTAGACCGCCCCGGTCTCCTCATTGGCCGCCAGATTGGGAAAATAGTACCGGGGCATTTCCAGCAGAGAGTAGGCCGTAAAGCTGCGGTAGGCGCCGTTGTTGTGGTCCTTGGTGAAGAAGTCGATGCGGGCCACGCTGCCCACGTCGATCCCCGCGTAGGACAGCAGATCCCGGATGTAAAAGCCCCGGGCCGCCACCAAATAGGTGCGGCTGCCGCTGTAATAGCTGTAGATCTCCTCGTGGGTGTCCAGCACGCCGCCGCACCAGTCGGCCAGCTCGGTCCAGTGGTAGGTGGCCTTCTCCACATATTCATCCTCGCTCCACCCGTAGTAGCCCACATAGATACTGATGGTGTCCGTCACCGAATCGGCGCTGGCCGAAATCGTCAGCAGCAGAAGCATGGGGACGGCGGCAAGGAGCCATCGTAATCGCTTCATAACAGAATTCCTCTTGTTTTATTTCAGAGTGGAATTTGCCAGCATTTCCTGCACTTCCTCGTCGGACAGGTCATAGTCCCAGAGAAGCTTGTAGGCCCGCTGCGCCTCGGCCGCCATGTCGTAGTCGTAGTAGTCCGGGTACAGCAGGTTTCCCAGCCAGCGCACGCCCAAAAGCATGTTCAGCGACGGCGGGTTGCTCATCCAGTTGTAGGGCAGGCAGGGGATCTCATAATAGGTGTCCCGACTGATCGCCCGGAGCTGCTTCCAGGCCGGGTCATCGGCCGCGGTATCGTACATGCTGCCCGTGGTAAACAGGATCACGTCCGGGTCAAAGAGATAGAGCTGCTCCATATTGATGGTGTTGCCGCCGCCCTTGTTGCTGACGTCCTCCACCACGATGGCGTTGGAAGCGCCGACCAGCTCGATGACCTGGGACTGGGTGGAACCCCTGGCGTTGGTGTTCAGGCCGGAGACGCCGGAGGTGTACATGACGCTGACGCGCTCGCTCTCCGGGATCTGGGCGGCAGTGGTCTGGGCCAGGGCCAAAGTTTCCTCCACGTAAGCCGCCAGTTTCTCACAGCGGTCCGCCTTGGCGCCCATCAGCTGTCCCAGCATACGGAATGCCTGCGCCATATGGGACAGGTCCGCCTCGATGAACACCACCGGGATGCCGGTCTGCTTCTGAAGGGCGTCCATGTCGCCCTTGATGCCCTCCTTGGAGTCGCCCAGGTCGATGATGATCTGGGGCTGGGAATCCAGCAGGGATTCCAAGTTGATGGTGCTCTTGCTGCCGTAAAGCTGGCCCGTGGTAGGCAGCCTGACCAGGCCCTCGTCCAGGTACTTGTACTGGCTGCTGGAGGGCGTGGAGCTGATGCACACCATGTAATCCGGGCAGACGGAGGCCAGGAACATGGTGGCCACCGCCCCGGAGGGGGCCACCCGGGTGATCTCCGCGGGCACCTCCACCTGCCGTCCGGCGGAGTCCGTGAAGAGTACGGTCTCAACGTCTCCGGCGGCGCTGTTCTGCTGCCCGCCGCAGCCGGGCAGCAGAACAAGAAGGAACGCGAGTAAAAATGCAGTCAGTTTTTTCATCGGTATTCACCCCGCTCACAGGGAATGGAAACATGATAATCGGTGCCGTCCACGTCCACGCCGCGCACGGCCACGCGGATGCTGTACAGCGTGGAGAGGACCTCCTCGGTCAGGACCTCGGCCGGGCTTCCCTTGGTCAGGACGCTCCCACCCTTCAGGGCCAGCACCTGGTCGGCGTAGCGGAAGGCGTGGTTGGGCTCGTGGGTGGAAAAGATCACGGTGTAGCCCTGCTCGCCCAGGGTGCGGATGCGCTGCATGACGCGGTAGCTGTTGCCGTAGTCCAGGTTGGCGGTGGGCTCGTCCATGATCAGAAGCCTCGCCTTCTGGACCAGCGCGCGGGCCAGCAGCATCAGCTGCCGCTCGCCGCCGCTGATCTGGTTGCAGCCCCGGTTGGCCAGGTCGGCGATCCCCAGGCTCTCCAGCGCAGCCATGGCTTTCTCTTTGTGCTCCGGCCCGGGGGCGTGCAGCAGGCCGATCTGGTTGGTCATGCCCATGGTCACCATGTCCAGCACCGTGTAGTTGAACGCAGGGGCCACGGACTGGGGAATGTAGGCGATCTCCTGGGCCAGCTCCGTATTGGAAAATGCCGCGATGGGTTTGCCCGCAATGGTGATCTCCCCGGCGGAGGGCCGCAGGAAACCCAGCATACAGCCGAACAGGGTGCTTTTGCCCACGCCGTTGGGGCCGAGGACCGCCAGCAGCTCCCCCTCCCGCGCGGAGAAGGAGACGTGCTTGAGCACGTCGTTGCTTTCATAGGAGAAGCAGAGTTCTTTCACGTCAAGACTCACGGTTGGACCCTCCCGTCAGGATCAGGTAGATGAACACCGGAGCGCCCACGAAGCTGGTCAGGATGCCCAGGGGAATCTCGCTGGTGGTGATGTTGCGGGCGATGTCGTCCACCACCATCAGGAACGTGGCGCCCATGAGGATGGAGGACGGAATCAGGCGGCGGTAGTCATAGCCGAAGATCATCCGGCAGAAGTGCGGGATGACCAGGCCCACCCAGCCGATCATGCCGCTGACCGCCACGCTGGCGGAGGTGACCAGGGTGGCGCAGAGGATCACCAGAAAGCGCAGCCGCCCCGTGTTGATGCCCAGGGATCTCGCCTCCGCCTCGCTGAGGGTCAGCAGATTGATCCGCCAGCGCAGCAGGAGCAGCGGGATCAGTCCGATGACGATGGGGACGAAGGCGAACAGGGTGTCCTGGCCCTTGACGGAGCTGAGAGAGCCCATGAGCCAGTAGGTGATGGCGGGCAGTTGGTCCTCCGTGTCCGCCACCAGCTTCACAAACGAGGTGCCGGCGGAAAACAGGGAGCTGATCATGACGCCGGCCAGGACCATGGAAAGCGTCGTGTTCAGCCGGGAGAACCGGCTGACCGCATAGGCGAGCAGTACTGCCGCCAGGCCGCAGCAGAAGGCCGTGACCGTGATACCGAAATAGTTGAAGGACAGCAGGATCGCCAGGGCCGCGCCGAAACCCGCACCCGTGGAGGCGCCCAGCAGGTCGGGAGACACCATGGGATTACGGAACATTCCCTGATAGGACGCTCCCGCAGCGGACAGGGCCGCCCCCACCAGGGCCGCGCAGATGATCCGCGGCAGGCGGATGTTCACGACCACGGCCTCTTCCATGTCCGTCCAGCTCTGCGTCAAAGTCACATGCCCGAGGGTCACAAGCTCGACCAGCTTTGCCCAAAAGATGCGCAGCAGGGTCCCGAAGGAAACGGAATACCGCCCCAGCAGGAAGGAACCGAAAAATACCGCGATAAACGCGATGAGCAGAATGGTAAACCGGACGCCGTAGCGCGGTTCTCCAAGCGTGTGGGTCTTTGTCATATTTTCCTCCAAAAATAAAAACGCCTGTTTCGACTCCGTGTAAGTCGGAACAGACG
>JBJEYS010000269.1:0-5442 GCA_051886995.1 Oscillospiraceae bacterium | reverse complement strand
CCGCCCCGGCGGAGGAGCAGGTCTCCCTGCTGGACATGGGGGCCGCCGAAGTGGCCGATGTTCTCCGCCGCACCAGCGTGGAGACATTGACGCCCATCGAGGCCATGAATCTGCTCTACGAACTGAAGCAAAAGCTGTAAAAGAAGGCAGCTTTAGAAAGAAAGGAGGGGAACTCCATATGGCACAGCGCCGCTGGCGGCCGCAGCTGACCCGGCAGGAGCGGTTTCGGGGGCTGATCTTTTTCGCCCTGTACTTTCTGGTGTTCCCCATTCTGAAAATGGGGGTGGAGTGGTTTTTCGACCACTTTTTCGGCCTGTACTTATCCGAGGCCATGTCGGCCGCGGTCTATTACCTGATCCTGGGCGTGGTGACCGTTCTGATGTTCGGGGGCTTTCTGAAAAACAGCTTCGGCATTCTGGTGGATTTTCTGCCGGAGAATCTGCTGGCCTTTGCCACCGGACTGGTGGGCGCGGGGGTGCTCTCGTTCCTGATGAATCTGCTGCCCTGGCCGGTGGAAAATCCCAACACGGTCTCCTGGGCGGAGCAGTTTGCCTACTCCCCCGCCGCCACGGTGGTGATCGTGGTCATCCTCATGCCCCTGATCGACGAGGTCCTGTTCCGGGGGCTGGTGTTCGGCTCCCTGCGCCGGTACAGCCGTCCCCTGGCCTGGACGGCTTCGGTCCTTCTGTTCATGCTCTACAGCGTGTGGACCTTTGCCGTGGCCTACGGCGACGCGCGGTATCTGGTGCTGGCCTTCCAGTACCTGCCCATGGCCCTGGCCCTGACCTGGTGCTATGACCGTGGCGGGTCCATCTGGCCGATCGTTGTCCTGCACGCCGTACTCGACGCCGTTATGCTGTTCAAAGCCGTTGCTTAAAGGAGAACATTATGCCCCACATTCAACAATTACCCTCCCACGTCGCCGACCTGATCGCCGCCGGCGAGGTGGTGGAGCGGCCCGCCAGCGCCGTCAAGGAGCTGCTGGAAAACGCCATTGACGCGGGCGCCGGCGCCGTCACCGTGGAGATCCGCAGCGGCGGCATGTCCCTGATCCGGGTCACCGACGACGGCTGCGGCATCGCTGCGGACGAGGCGGAGACCGCTTTTCTGCGCCACGCCACCAGCAAGATCCGCACGGAATACGACCTGGAGGCCATCGGCACTCTGGGCTTCCGGGGCGAGGCGCTGGCCGCCATCGCCGCCGTGTCCCGGGTGGATCTGCTGACCCGCACCGCCGATTCCCCCCTGGGCGTGGCCCTGTCCCTGGAGGGCGGCACAGTCACCGAGCGGGAGGAGAGCGGCTGTCCGGCGGGCACCACCATCGTGATTCGTGACCTGTTCTTCAACACCCCCGCCCGGCTGAAATTCATCAAGCGGGACGCCTCAGAGGGGGCCGCGGTGCTCGCCGTGGTCCAGCGGGAGGCCCTGGCCCACCCGGAGGTCTCCTTTACCTTCATCCGCGAGGGCAAGACCGAGCTGCGCACCCCCGGCGACGGCCAGCTGAAGTCCGCCCTGTACAGCGTGTTCGGCCGGGACATCGCCCTGGGCTTTACGCCTGTCAAGGGCAGCGGCGAGGGGGGAGTCACCGTCTCCGGTTTTGCCAGCCTGCCCGTATGCTGCCGGGGCACCCGGGGATATCAGCACTTTTTTGTCAACGGCCGCTACATCAAGTCCAAGACCATGACCGCCGCTCTGGAACAGGCCTACGCCAACCAGAAGATGGTTGGCAAGTTCCCCGGCTGCGTTCTCCATGTGACCACCAAGCTCTCCGCCGTGGACGTGAACGTTCACCCCACCAAAACTGAAGTGAAATTCGCCTCTGAGCGGCAGATCTTTGACGCGGTGTACCACGCCGTTCTGTCCGCCCTGACCGGCGGAAGCACACCCCGCCCATCCATGGCCATGGAAAAGCCCAAGCCTGTGGACACCGTCACCCCAAACCAAACCACCCTGCTCCTTCACGACTCTGTCCGTCCGGTGCAGAAATCTGCCGTGCAAACGCCGCCCCAGGCCGCACCCGTCCGCCCGATGGCCCCGATTCAGAGCCAGCCGCCTGTCCGGACGCCCCCGCCGCCGGTCACGCCCCCGCCTGTCCAGGCCGCAGCGTCTGCGGCACCCAAAGCAGAGACCCCGGCCCCCGCGCCTACACGGTCCGTACCCAAACCCGCCCCAGTGGAGAAAAAGGAGCCGCCCCGGAGCCAACCGGTCGTTCAGGCCGCCCCGGAGCCGGAGGCTCCCGCTTCTGAGCCGCTGACACCTGAAAACTGGCGTCTGGCGGGCGAGGTGCTGAACACTTACATCATTGTGGAACAGGGCGAGAAGATCCTGTTTATCGACAAGCACGCCGCCCACGAGCGCATGTGGTTCGACCAGCTGAAAAGCCGGGACTGGCGGCCCATGAGCCAGATCCTCCTGGCCCCCATCGTGTTCACCCCCACCCCCGAGGAGGGTGCGGTTCTGCTGGAAAATCTGCCCCTGCTGGCCGAGTTTGGCTTTGAAGCGGAGGACTTCGGCGGCGGTGCGCTCATCGTGCGCCAGGTGCCCCACGACATCGACGCGGAGCAGACGGAGGAGGCCCTGGTGGAGCTTGCCGAACGCCTGCTGACCACTGGCGGCCGGGCCGACCCCGCCGCCGCCCGGGACGCACTGCTGCACACCATGGCCTGCAAGGCGGCCATCAAGGGCGGGCAGAAGAACGGCCCCGCCGAGCTGGAGCGGGTGGCCCGGGCCGTCATGTCCGGCCAGGTGCGGTACTGCCCCCACGGCCGCCCGGTGGCCATCGAGCTGACCCGCGCCGCGCTGGAAAAGCAGTTCAAACGGGCATAAATCAGAGGAGGTACGAGTCCGAAAGCTCGTACCTCCTCTGCGTTTTTGCAGGAATAACCGCCCGAAAGGCAGCATTCCGCCGCACTTCTTATTCCAAAAAGTACTTTGATTAATTTCTCTAAATATAGTACGATTAATTTCAGTAAGTAATTATTTTGAATAATAATAAGAATTCGAAGGTGATTTTTATGGAGAGATTAAAAGGAAAAGTAGCAATCGTGACCGGCTCTACCGGCGGGATCGGCACGGGCATCGCCCGGCTGTATGCGGCGGAGGGAGCCAAGGTCGTGGTCTGCGGACGCCGGGAAGAAAAGGGCATGGCGGTGGTGAACCAGATCCTGGCCGAGGGCGGCGAGGCGTCCTATCACTACATGGACGTCACGGACACGGACAGCATCGAACGGCTCTGCGCCGACACCGCCGAAAAATACGGAAAGATCGACGTGCTGGTGAACAACGCGGCAGGCGTGGGTTTGAAAGACGGCCGTGTGGATGAGCTGACCCTGGAGATGTGGGACCACATCTTCAAAACCGATCTGGACAGTATTTTCTACGCGATCAAGTGTGTGCTTCCCTACATGCAGAAAAATGAGAACGGCGGGTCCATCATCAACACCGGCTCCATGGCCTCCTGCGGCGGAGACCTGGGCTCCACCGCGTACGCCTGCGCCAAGGCCGGCATCAATATGCTGACGCAGTATACCGCACTGCAGTACGGAAAGCAGAACATCCGCTGTAATTGCATCCGCCCCGGCCTGATCGTGACCCCGGACAATGAAGCCCGTGTCCCGCAGGCCTTAAAGGACATCTTTATGAGCAACATTATGGTCAATCGCTATGGCTGCCCGGAGGATATCGCGCATCTGTGCGTCTACCTCGCCTCGGATGAAAGCGGCTATGTGACCGGGCAGATCTTCAATGTGGACGGCGGCCTGAATGCACATGTCTCCACCGTCGCCCAGTTCCGGCAAATGAACTCCCGCACCTGGTAAACCGGCGTCTTCCGGCTCCAATCAAATCAGATCAGAAAGGGCACTTCTTTTCCCGTGGGAAAAGAAGTGCCCTTTTGAAAACGGTTCTCTTCTGCCTTCAGTCAAAGGCAAGGCCCAGATAAGGCTTGTCCGCCCCCTGCCAGCGCCGGGCTGCGATGGGGTCGTACCATTTGATCATGCCGAACTCCCGCTCGGCCAGGCCCTCCCCGGGCCAGAAGGCTGGCCGTCGCAGGATGAAGTGCTTGGCATAGACCGCCTGGGCCGTCAGGGCAAGAGCACCCTCCAGCACCTCAGGGGCGGTCAGGAGCTCCTTGCACACCGCCGTGTCCCCCCACCGCTCCACGGCGGCGCAGCCGGGGACGCCGCTCACATTCAGACTCAGCAGGCTTCCGCCGGAGAAGGCACACAGGCTCTCCTGAAGCCCGGTCAGTCCCCCGTAGGACACATGATAGTACTCCGCCAACAACCGCTCCCGCAGCGCGTCATACCCGGCGGCGTCCAGGGGTAGGGCGGTCTCCCCTGGACGCACCGCCCGGGGCGTCACCTCCCCCTCCAGCAGGGGGAAGCACTCGCAGAAGCCGGATTTGCGGTAAAAAGCGTGCAGAGAGGGTTCGGCGGGCATGGTGACCAGGCAGTCCCGCTTGCCGTGCAGGTAGAAGTCGGCATAGTTCAGCAGCTGCCCGGCAAAGCCCTTGCCCCGGTGCTCCGGGTGGGTGCCCATGCCGTACAGGTAGGCCGCCTTGACGGTCTTTCCCCCCGGCTCGGTCAGGGTCAGGTTCAGCAGTCCGGCCATGGCACATAATTCGTTCTCCTCCCGCAGGACAAGATACTCCTCCGGGCGGTAAAATTGATTAAAGTAAAGCCCGGAGCACTCCGGGCTGTCCCCGAAGCAGAGCCGGAACAACTCCTGCAGCTCAGGCACTTCCTCCGGCTTGGAGGCGCGCATTTCGATCATGGTTTTCCTCCTGAAACGATTTTGCCCCCGTCCGAGGGACGGGGGCGGAAGATCAGAAACCGGGGTATACGTCACTCTTCTTGGGCAGAATGATGGCGGCGATCACATAGACCCATAGGCTCAAACCGCCGGCGAAGAAGAGGATAGCGGCGGCGATGCGCACGATGCTGGGGTCGATGTTGAAATACTCCGCAATGCCGCCGCACACGCCGGCCAGCATAGCGCCCTTATCCAGACGATACAGTTTTTTCGGTCCGTTCATAAAAGCATTCCTCCTTCAGATCTTGAGCATAACACACAACAATTCAGAAATTATGACGGAAAGCTTAAGGTTCTATAAATTTTGGAAGGCACCGTTTCAGTCCGCCTCGTTTACCGGGACCAGGCAGCCGTCTTCGTCAAACTTCAGAGCCTCGATGTCAGCGCCGGTGATCTTGGCGATCTCGTCCAACCGCACCCCTTCGGTAACGGTGGACACCAGGGAGTAGGCCACGCCATGGCGCTTGGCCCGTCCGGTGCGGCCGATGCGGTGGATATAATACTCGATCTCGTCGGGCACGTCGTAGTTGAACACCGCGTCCACATCGTCGATGTCCAGACCGCGGGCAGCCACATCGGTGGCCACCAGGATCTTCAGCTTGCCGTCCCGGAAGGACTGCAGGGTCTTCT
>JBJEYS010000268.1:0-5463 GCA_051886995.1 Oscillospiraceae bacterium | reverse complement strand
AAGCCCCCCTACACCGGCATGGAGGAGGTCTATGTGGGCGTGGTGGGCACCCTGCAGTTCGACGTGTTTGAGTACCGCATGAAGAGCGAGTACGGCGTGGACCTGCACATGGAGGGCCTGCCCTACCAGTACCTGCGCTGGATCGAATCCGACGAACCGGTGAAGGAGGACGAGCTGATCCTGGGCTCGGACACCAAGCTGGTGGAGGACTACAAGGGCAATCAGCTTCTTTTGTTCGGCTCCGCCTGGGCTATCGATTTCACCGCGGAGCGCAACAAGGGTCTGGTGCTCTCCGAGTTCGGCGGCACGAAATTCTAAATCACAGAAAAAATCTCGCTGCACAGGCTGCAGCGAGATTTTTTATTTGAATTCAGCGGTCCTCGCGGAAATAGGGTAAACCTAACGACGCCGGAGGCTGCTTGTCTTTGCTGTTGCGCATACTGGTGAAGATCAGCACGATCACCGTCATCACATAGGGCAGGATGCGGTACAGCTGGTCGGGAATAAAGGTCAGGGGCAGGCGCAGGTACAGGATCATCAGCGCGCCGAACAGGATGGAGCCCCAGACGGCACCCAGAGGCCGCCACAGGCAGAAGATGACCAGCGCCACGGCCAGCCAGCCCTCGCCGGACAGGCCCTCGTGGTTCCATACGCAGCCGGAGATGGTCATGATATACACCATGCCGCCGATGGCGGAAATGCCTCCGCCCAGCACGGTGGCCAGATACTTATACCGGGTGACGTTGATGCCGGCGGCATCCGCCGTGGCGGGGGACTCGCCCACCGCCCGCAGGTACAGGCCGGCGCGGCTCTTGTTCAGGAACAGCGCCATGGCGATGGCGATGGCCAGGCCCAGGTAGACAAAAATGTTGTGTCCGAAGATCAGGGGCCCCACCACGGGCAGCTTCTGCAGTGCGGCCGGGAAGGGGGAGTTGGCGAACATGCCCTTCAGCTCATTGCTGACCGCCACATAGCCGCCGGAGGTGGTGCGCATATACTCGCCGATGAACTGGCCCGCGCCGGTGCCGAAAATGGCCAGGGCCAGACCGGTCACATTCTGATTGGCCCGCAGGGTGATGGTAATGAAGCTGTAGATCAGCGCACCGATGGCGCCGCCCAGGAAGGCGAAGACCACGGCCAGGATCACCGCCACGATGCCGTTGGCATTGCCGCCGGCGGCCATCTCATAGTAAAACGCGCCGCCCAGGCCCATGGCGCCGCCCATGAACATCATACCCTCGACGCCCAGGTTCAGGTTGCCGGACTTCTCGGACAGGATCTCGCCCACGGTGCCGAAGAGCAGGGGCGTGCCGTTCAGGACCGCGGCCATCAGGAGCAGCAGGAATCCGTTCTGATTGATCATTGACCGGCCACCTCCTTCTCCGTGTGTCCCCGGAAGATGAGCTTATAGTTGATAAAGAACTCGCACCCCAGCATGCAGAACAGGAAGATGCCGGTGATGATGTCGGAGATGGAGGCGGGAACCGCCATGCGAGTCTGCAGGGTATCGGCGCCCTTCTCCAGCACCGCCAGCAGGCTGGAGATGCCCACCATGGCGAAGGGATTCAGCTGAGCCAGCCATGCCACGGTGATGGCGGTAAAGCCCACGCCGGCGGCCACACCGTCGTAGAGGGTGTTGTCGGAGCCCGAGGCCACGATGAAGCCCACCAGGCCGCTGATGGCGCCCGAAATGAAGACGGTGCGCATGATAATGCGGCCCACATTCATGCCGGCATACCGGGCCGTGTTCTCACTCTCGCCGATGACCGTGATCTCATAGCCGTGCTTGGTATATTTCATATAGACAAACATGACCACGGTCAGGGCCAGCACGATGATCCAGCCGCAGTGGACGCCCAACACCTTGGGCAGGATCGCCGCTTTGTTGAACTGGGGGATCATCTGGGAGCCGGGCCGTCCCTCCCACGGGCCGCCCTGGAGCCAGCGCACCACACCGATGATGATATAGTTCATCATCAGGGTGAACAGGGTCTCGTTGGTGCCCCACTTGGCCTTGAAGAAGGCGGGGATCAGGGCCCAGATGCCTCCAAAGAGGGCGCCCGCCAGCGCCATGACCAGGATCAGCACCGGGGCGGGCAGCTTGTCATACCAGAACAGGGCGAAATAGGAGGCGCCGATGGCGCCGGCCGTGATCTGGCCCTCGGCGCCGATGTTCCAGAAGCGCATTTTGAAGCAGGGGGCGATGGCCAGCGCCGTGCCCAGCAGGGGGATGGCGATCTTCGCCGTCTGCCGGATAGCCGTCGCCTTGCCCAGGGAACCGGAGATAATGGTGCCGTAGGCGGTAAAGGGATTGTTCCCCAGCACCAGGAAGATCAGCGCGCCCAGCAGGATGGCTGCCACAAAGGAGCAGGCCCGGATGGTCCACACCTTTCCGCGGGACATCCCGTCCCGCTTGGCCAGGCGGATCAGAGGAGTTTTCTGTTCGTACACGTTATTCCGCCTCCTTTTCGCCGCCCACACGGGTCATCAGCAGGCCGACCTCTTCCTTGGTGGCGGTGCGGGCGTCCACCACGCCGGAGACCTTGCCGCCGCACAGAACCAGGATGCGGTCGCACAGCTCCAGCAGCACGTCCAGGTCCTCGCCCACGAAGACCACGGCCACGCCCTTCATTTTCTGTTCGGTCATCAGATTATAAATCGTATAGGAGGTGTTGATATCCAGGCCGCGCACAGCGTAGGCGCTCATGAGCACCGTGGGGCAGGAGGCGATCTCCCGGCCCACCAGCACCTTCTGCACGTTGCCGCCGGACAGGCGGCGCACCGGGAAGACCACGCTGGGCGTCACCACGCCCAGTTCCTCCTTGACGTGCTCAGCCAGCTCGCTGGGGTCCTTCCAATCAACGAAGGCGCCCTTGCCCTTGCGCCAGGAGCGCAGCATCATGTTGCCCACCATGCCCATGTCGCCCACCAGGCCCATGCCCAGCCGGTCCTCCGGGACGAAGGCCAGGGAAATGCCCGCCTCCTTGATCTGCATGGGCGACTTGCCCACCAGCTCATAGGGGGCCTCCCCCTCGGGGGAGTACACGATGGACCCGCCGGCGATGGGGTGCAGGCCGGCGATGGCCTCCAGCAGTTCCTTCTGTCCGGAGCCGGCGATGCCGGCGACACCCAGGATCTCGCCGCTGCGGGCCAGGAAGCTGACGTCGTCCAGCTTTTTGACCCCTTCGGCGTCCAGCACGGTCAGGTTCCTGATCTCCAGCCGGGGCTGCGGGTCCACCGGCTCGGGCCGGTCGATGTTCAGCGTCACGCCGTGGCCCACCATCATTTCGGTCAGCGCCTGGGGGTTGGTGTCGGCGGTGTTGACCGTGCCGATGTACCGGCCCTTGCGCAGCACCGCCACCTTGTCGGAGATCTCCATGACCTCATTAAGCTTGTGGGTGATGATGACGATGGCCTTGCCGTCCGCCTTCATATTGCGCAGCACGGCGAAAAGCCGCTCGGTCTCCTGAGGGGTCAGCACGGCGGTGGGCTCGTCCAGGATCAGGACATCCGCCCCCCGGTAAAGCACCTTGACGATCTCCACCGTCTGCTTTTCCGACACCGACATATCGTAGACCTTTTTGTTGGGGTCGATCCCGAAGCCGTACTTGTCGCTGATGGCCTGGATCCTGGCGGCGATGCTCCGCCGGTCCAACCTGCCTCCGTCGTTATGGCCCAGGGCCATATTCTCCGCCGCGGTGAACACGTCCACCAGCTTGTAGTGCTGATGGATCATGCCGATGCCGTTTTCATAGGCGTCCTTGGGGGAGCGGATGGAGACCGGCTTGCCGTTGACCAGGATCTCTCCCTCGTCCGGAAAGTAAATGCCGGACAGCATATTCATCAGGGTGGTCTTTCCGCTGCCGTTCTCGCCCAGCAGCGCCAGGATCTCACCCCGATCCAGCGTCAGGTCGATGGCGTCGTTGGCCACCACCTTGCCAAAGCACTTGGTGATGTGCCTGAGTTCGATTGCATGGACAGTTTCCAAGGCTGTCATCCTCTCTTTCCGGGCCCGCGCAGAGGGCCCGTTGGATAAAAGGGAACCTTTTCTTATGGTATCAAAACCGCGGACAAGGTGCAAGGGTGAATCGCAATTTTCCCGCGCAGAACCCATCCTTTTCTCAAAGAAGAAAGGGTGGGCTGCCGTTGGCAGCCCACCCGGTTGCGGCAGGGGGATCAATATGCGGAGTTCAGCCACTCGATACCGTCGATCTGCAGAGCAAAGTAGGGGGCGGACTGGGCCTCGGACTCGTGGTATGCGCCGTCATGCACAGCCTCCACAGAGTCGGGAACGAAGTCGCCGTCGGTGTCCAGAGCGAAGGAGGTAGTCACTTCCTGGCCGCCCACGGTGAAGGTGGTGGTGTCGAAGACCTGCAGCTTGCCGGACTTGATGGCATCTTCCACCTCGGCCAGCTTCTCAGCGGTGCCAGCGGCGGCGATCTTCTCGTTCAGATCGCTCATCACAACGGCGCCCTCATTCATGCCGGCGCACCAGTCCTGCTCCAGCTCACCGCCGTTGGCGATGGTCTCGATGGCATGGACAAAGTAAACTTCCCAGTCGATGCGGGTGCTGATCAGGGATGCCTCGGGGGCAATGCCGCTCATATCGTTGTTATAGCCGGTGTGGAACACGCCGGCGCTCTGGGCGGCGGTGGCGGGGGTGGAGTTGTCGGAGTGCTGGGAGATCATGACGCAGCCCAGATCACACAGGGCGGAGGCGGCGTTGGCCTCCAGAGTGGCGTCACCCCAGGAGCCCACGAACTGCACCTTCATGGTGGCGGAGGGGCAGACGGACTTGGCGCCCAGATAGTAGGAGGTAAAGCCGGAAATGACCTCGGCGAAGGAGAAGGCGCCCACATAGCCGATGACGGCCTGGTCAGCGGTGATGTCGCCGTTGTCGATCATCTCCTGCATCTTCATACCGGCGACCACGCCCGCCAGATAGCGGCCCTCGTAGATGTCGGCGAAGGCATTGTGGGTGTTATCCAGGTCATCGGTCGCGGAAGCCTGGTTGGTGCAGGCGATGAAGGTGGTCTCGGGATAATCGGGAGCGACCTTCAGCATGAAGGGCTCAAAGCCATAGGAATTGTTGATGATAATGTCGCAGCCCTCTTCGGCCAGCTCGATGTTGGCGTCCTCGCAGGTGGAGTTCTCGCCAATGTTCCACTTCACGACCCACTCAGCATTGATACCCTTGGCCTTCAGGGTCTCGGTGGCGGCCTCTTTGCCGCGGATGAAGTTGTAGGTATAACCCTGGTCGTTCTCGTCGCCGATGCAGATCAGGCCGACCTTGACGGTCTTCATCTCGCCGCCGTTGTTTTCCGTGCCGTTGCCGGAATTGTCGGAAACGTTCGCATCCTTGTTTCCGCCGCTGTTGGAATCACCGGAGCCGGAGCAGGCAGCCAGGCCGAGCATCATGACACCGGCCAGCAGCAGGGCTAACACGCGCTTTTTCATTTGTTT
>JBJEYS010000267.1:0-1501 GCA_051886995.1 Oscillospiraceae bacterium | reverse complement strand
ATGGCGCCCTCCCGGCCGGAGGAACCGCCCACCAGATGGGTGATGATGGTGGAGATGAACACCAGCGGAGCGGTGCGCAGGGGCAGAGCGGCGTTCTCCCGCACGGCGACCAGAACGAAGTTGGTGCCCCGGTCCCGCTCCATGCCGCACACGCGGTAGAGCAGCACGATGGCCACGCCGCCCACGGGCAACAGCCAGAGCAGCCAGGGATGGGCGGTCCGCAGACCGGTGGCCCAGGCGAAGGCGTAATAGAACGCGGTGCTGACGCCGCCCGCTACCAGGCCGATCACGGCGGCGAACAGGAGCCAGCGCAGGAAGATAAGAGGATGGTCGGTCAGGCGGCGCAGCCGCGGGGCGAGTCCGGACGGTGGGTTCATGAGGGAGCCTCCCATAATGTCTTAAAAGAGAGTGAAATGACCGCTTTTCAGATATTATAACAAAATTTTTTCTGCATGAAAGCCCCGGGCAAAACTTTTTGATGATTTTTTACAGAGAGTGTGGTATACTTTATGCTGTATTATTGTTTCATCAGGTTTTTAAGGAGGAATCATCTTGTCAGAGGACCCGTTATTGCCCCAGATTCTCGTTCTGATCATCCTGATTTTTCTCAACGCGTTTTTTGCCGCGGCTGAGATCGCGGTCATTTCCCTGTCGGAGGGAAAGGTGCGTAAACAGGCGGAGGAGGGCGACAAAAGGGCAGCCAAGCTGCTCAAACTGGTTCAGGCGCCCGACAATTTCCTGTCCACGATCCAGATCGGGATCACCCTGGCCGGCTTCCTGGCGTCCGCTTTCGCTGCCGACATTTTCTCTGACCGGC
This sequence comes from Oscillospiraceae bacterium, assembly GCA_051886995.1. Taxonomy (GTDB): domain Bacteria; phylum Bacillota; class Clostridia; order Oscillospirales; family Oscillospiraceae; genus JAJPXI01. Next base: position 684 of record JBJEYS010000267.1, on the reverse strand, counting down.
TGGTACGCTGGCTGGTGGAGGACTGCGGTGTGACCGCCCTGCCCGAAGGGACCCTGAACGCCATCATGGTGGTGGTCATCACGCTGATCCTGTCGTATTTCACCCTGGTATTTGGGGAACTGGTGCCCAAGCGCCTGGCCATGAAAAAGGCGGAAAGCGTGGCACGGGCCACCTGCGGCGTGGTGTCCGCCCTGTCGGTATTCTTCCGGCCGGTCATTTGGTTCCTGTCCAAGTCCACCAACGCCATCCTGCGCCTGCTGCGTATCGACCCCAAGGACACGGGGGAGAACGTCTCGGAGGATGAGATCCGCATGATGGTGGACATCGGCGAGGAGAAGGGCACCATCGAGGCCAACGAGAAGGAAATGATCGAAAATATCTTCGAGTTCAACAACACCACGGCCGAAGATGTGATGGTCCACCGCACCGACATGGTCATGATCTGGCTGGAGGACCCCGCGGAGGAGATCCTGCGCGTCATCGAGGAGTCGGGCATGTCCCGTTTCCCCGTCTATAGCGAGAACGCCGACGATATCGTCGGCATCCTGAGTACCCGCGACTACCTGTTCAACACCCACCGGAAAGAGCCCAAGTCCTTCCGGGACCTGCTTCGCCCGGCCTATTTTGTGCCCGAGTCGGTGCGCACCGACGTGCTGTTCCGGGATATGCAGAGCAAGAAGGTAC
>JBJEYS010000266.1:0-1502 GCA_051886995.1 Oscillospiraceae bacterium | reverse complement strand
AGCCCTGGAAGAAAAAATACGCGGCTATCTGCCCAACGCCGACTTTGACCGGCTGTCCGCCGCGTTTCATTACGCGGATGAACACCATGCCCAGCAGCTGCGCAAGGATGGTTCACCTTTTGTCACCCACCCTCTGGCCGTGGCGGACATCGTGGCCGACCTGGGCCTGGACCTGGATTCGGTCATTGCCGCCCTGCTGCACGACACCATCGAGGACACCGATGCCACCCATGAGGAGATCGCCAAGCTGTTCGGCACCACGGTGGCCGACCTGGTGGAGGGCGTTACCAAGCTGACGCGGGTGCAGTACACCTCCAAGGAAGAGGAGCAGATGGAAAATCTGCGTAAGATGCTCATGGCCATGGCCAAGGACATCCGGGTCATCCTGATCAAGATCTGCGACCGTCTGCACAACATGCGCACCATGGCCTACCAGTCCCCCCGCAAGCAGAAGGAAAAGGCGCTGGAGACCATGGAGATCTACGCCCCCATCGCCCACCGCCTCGGTATGCAGAAGGTCAAGTGGGAGCTGGAGGACACCTCCCTGCAGTATCTGGACCCCATCGGCTACAAGGAGATCTCCGATGAGCTGGAGCGCCGGGCCGCCACCCATCACGAAGTCATGGCCCCCACCCAGCAGCGCATTCAGGAGCGGTTGGAACAGGAGGGCATCCCGTGCATCGTCTACGGGCGGGTCAAGCACATCTATTCCATCTACCGCAAAATGTACTCCCAGAACAAAACCCTGGATGAAATTTTCGACCTGTACGCCTTCCGTGTGATTGTGGACGACATTCCCGCGTGCTATAATGTGCTGGGCTGCATCCACGATCTGTTCAAGCCGGTGCTGGGCCGGTTCAAGGACTATATCGGCACGCCTAAGCCCAACGGCTATCAGTCTCTGCACACCACCGTGATCGGCCGGGAGGGCCTGCCCTTTGAGGTGCAGATCCGCACCAAGGAGATGCATCAGACGGCGGAATACGGCGTTGCCGCCCATTGGAAGTACAAGCAGGGGCTGGCCAACGAGAATCTGGGCACCGAGGCCGCCTTTGAGTGGGTGCGCAAGCTGCTGGAGAGCCAGCAGGACGCCGACCCCGACGAGTTTGTTCACACCCTGAAGGTGGATATGTTCGCCGACGAGGTCTTCGTGTTCACTCCCCGGGGTGACGTCATCAACCTGCCCGCCGGCGCTACCCCCATCGACTTCGCCTACAGCATCCACTCCGCCGTGGGCAACCGCATGACGGGCGCCAAGGTCAACGGCCGCATCGTCACCTTCGACACCCATCTGAAAAACGGCGACATCGTGGAGATCCTGACCTCCAAGAGTGCCAAGGGCCCCAGCCGGGACTGGATGCAGATCTGTAAATCCAACGAAGCCCGCAACAAGATCCGCCAATGGTTCAAGAAGGAGCGCCGGGAGGAGAACATCGCCACCGGCCGCGCCATGTTTGAGTCCGAGCTGAAGCGGGCGGGGCTGACCATCGCCGCCATCACCA
>JBJEYS010000265.1:0-1502 GCA_051886995.1 Oscillospiraceae bacterium | reverse complement strand
GCCGCCAGCTTGATCTCATCGGCGGTCTTGCCCAGCAGGGGAGCCTGACCCATGAGGTACAGCAGCAGGAACACGCCGCCCACGGCGACCACAGTTCCGATGATCGGCAGAACGAGCTGGCCGGACCAGTTGTAATAGCGCAGGGTAACAGCGCCGGACAACGAGCCGATCAAGAGCAGCAGGATGCGCAGAATAAGAAGCAGGACCGTCAGCACACCGCCGACGCAAAGACCCAGGAACAGGGGCTCGGATCCGCCTTGATCCTTGCGCAGGACCAGCGCCACCATGACTACGCACATCCAGGCATAGACCACGGCCAACAGAAGGAAGACCAGCGGCCCGGCCAGAAGGAGCATGAACCCGCCGAAGAACCGATATCCCAGTACGCGGACGACTGAGACCAGTCCGGTGAAGACGCTCACCAGTCTGACCACTGCCCGCACGCCGTAGAACACGGCGCATACCGCGGCGAAGATCCGCAGGATCAGGACTCCGGTGGATGGGGGCAGAATGGAGGCAGAAGGCGTGCCGCCTGCCGTGGGCTGGGGATTGGGCTGAGGATCAGGCTGAGGATCGGGCTGGGGTGCCGCCTGCTGGTCGGCGCCGCAATGGCCGCAGAACCGCTGACCCTCTGGGATCTCTTGACCACATCGTTTACATGTCATACAGATTTTCCCTCTCTTTTTTGGATTTCTCTCTCATTCGCGTTGTTTGGGCTGTCAGCTCCACAGGCGCCGCAGCAACCGCCAGATCAGGCCCTGGCTGGGGGCGAAGGTCACTACCGTGTCCTCCGGGGAGAGGAGACGGATGACATACACCACCAGAAACAGAGCCACGATGACCGCCAGCGTCAGCCGGAACAGGCTTTTGGGAATACGCCGGCGCAGCAGCAGCACGACCGCCGCGGGAACAGGCAGCCAAAACAGAGGGTGATAAGCGAACGCGGAGGAAAAGTCCAGACGGAGCAGGGCCAGCCAGGCCCGGGACATCCCGCAGCCGGCACAGGAGATCCCGGTCAGAAAGCGGATGGGACAGGTGATCCCAACCAGCTCCATCACAGCGTAGAACGCCGCGATGATCAGGATCGCTCCGATGTCGTTTCTCCTCATGCGATCATCACCCGACACGATTCTACCATCGGTTGGGGAAATGTGCAAGAACTAGTCATACAAAAATGCGGAATATGCGGACTGTTTTGCTGCGCGTGGTTTAAAAGGTTTTTGACGCTCATTCTGTAAGCCGCCGCTCTTATAGTATATTTTTGGGGATTGCACAATAGCACCAACTGAAGGCTCTAAATAAAGATCACGATCATCCCGGCTTCTGCATGGTCAGGGAGATGCGCTTTTTCTTTTCGTCCACTTCCAGCACCCAGACGGTAATCACGTCGCCCACGGCCAAAAGCTCGGAGGGGTGGCGCACCCGCCGGGGCAGCTTGGAGATGTGCACCAGGCCGTCCTGGTGGACGCCGATGTCCACGAACACGCCGAAGTCGATGACGT
>JBJEYS010000264.1:0-1505 GCA_051886995.1 Oscillospiraceae bacterium | reverse complement strand
CCTGCTCCTCTATGACTCCCCCGTGGGCCGTCTGGGCCTGATGGGGGAGGGGGACCGTCTCATCGCCCTGACCCTGCCCAACCAGCCCGTCCCCCTGATCGCACCGCGGGAGACCCCCGTGCTGCGGGAGACCAAAAAGCAGCTGGAGGCCTATTTCGCCGGGAAACTGCGAGATTTTAACGTGCCCCTGCGTTTGGAGGGCACGCCCTTCCGTCTGCGGGTATGGGATCAGCTGCAGCAAATCCCCTACGGGCAGGTCATCTCCTACGGGGAGCTGGCCCGCCGTGTCGGACAGCCGAACGCCGCCCGGGCCGTGGGCGGCGCCAACCACCACAACCCCATTTCCATTATCGTGCCCTGCCACCGGGTCATTGCCGCCGACGGCACACTGGGCGGCTACGGCGGCGGCCCGGAGCTGAAGCGCGCCCTGCTGAAGCTGGAGGGCGTCGATCTGTAATTGCAAAGGAGTACCACTGCTTTGAAACTGATCTCCTGGAATGTCAACGGCCTGCGCGCCTGTATGAACAAGGGCTTTCTGGACTTTTTTCATGCCGCAGACGCCGACGTGTTTTGTCTGCAGGAAACCAAGCTGCAGCCCGACCAGATCCAGCTGGACCTGCCCGGCTATGAGCAGTACTGGAACAGCGCCGTCAAGAAGGGGTATTCGGGCACGGCGGTCTTCACCCGCGTCCCGCCTCTCAGCGTCCACTACGGCATCGGCTCCTCCGCCCACGACGACGAGGGCCGGGCCATTACCGTGGAGTTCGAGGACTTCTACCTGGTCACCTGCTACACCCCCAACGCCCAGCGGGGCCTGGCCCGGCTGGACTTCCGCATGGCCTGGGAGGACGAGCTGCGCGCCTACCTGAAGGGACTGGAAGGAAAGAAGCCCGTGGTGCTCTGCGGCGACCTAAACGTGGCCCATCAGGAGATCGACCTGAAAAACCCCGGCCCCAACCGGGGCAACGCCGGGTTTTCCGACGAGGAGCGCGCCAAGATGACCGAGCTTCTGGACGCTGGGTTCGTGGACACCTACCGCTATTTTTACCCGGATACGACGGGGGCTTATACCTGGTGGTCCTACATGTACCACGCAAGGGAGAACAACGCCGGATGGCGCATTGACTATTTCATTACCTCCGAGGCGTTGAAAGACCGCCTGGTGGACAACAGGATCCACGCCGATGTGATGGGCAGCGACCACTGCCCGGTGGAGTTGGAGCTGAAGTAAAAAAGACCGTTTGCATTCCGCAAGAATGCAAACGGTCTTTTTTACTTGGTTCTTTTTACAGCAGGTCAGCCACAGACTCCAGATAGTTGACGGGGTAGTCCTCGACCTCGCCCTTGTCGCAGGCGGCGGCCAGGCCGGGATCGATGGGAAGACGGCCCAGGACCGGGATCTGCATCTCCGCGGCCGTCTGCTCCAGCTTGCTCTCTCCGAAGATGGCCAGCTCCTTGCCGCAGTCGGGGCACTTGAAGTAGCTGTAGTTTTCCACCAGGCCCAC
>JBJEYS010000263.1:0-1510 GCA_051886995.1 Oscillospiraceae bacterium | reverse complement strand
AAATGTTAAAGACGTTTTTCGTCCCCTGAATTATACTGGACGCAGCGATCGGGGGCATTGTCTGACACAAAAACGGTCTCTTCGCGTTTTGGAGAGACCGTTTTTCGTCTTATTTTCCGTTCATGAACAGCAGCCCCAGGAACCGGGAGAAGATGCCGCCCACCGTCAGGCGGTCCACCGCGCTTTCCGCCACGATGTCGATGACCTGCTGTTCCACGCCGTCCACGCGCACGATCATGGACCCCAGCTTCTGCCCGGCCTCCACCGGGGCCTCCACATTCTCCGCCAGGGTCAGCTCGGTGGTCACCTTGTCCAGGTCGGCCTTGTCCACCAGGATGCGGGAGGAGCGCGCCAGCACGGGCTGGACGGTGGAGGACTCGCCCAGCAGCACGTCCACCGGGGGCAGGGCCTGACCGGGATACACGTCCATGAGCGTGTAATTGGCAAAGCCGAAGTTCAGCAGGCTCTTGGCCGTCTCAAAACGCTTGTCCGAGGTCTCGGCCCCCATGACCACGGCGATCAGCTCCATGCCGTCCCGCTCGGCGGTGGCCGACAGGCAGTAGCGGGCCGCGTCGGTGGAGCCGGTTTTCAGCCCCGTGGCCCCCTCGTAGAAGCGGATCAGCTTGTTGGTGTTGGACAGCTGGAAGGCCCCGTCCCGGATGGTGTCCATCCAGATGGTGGTGAACTGCCGGATGTCCGGGTGGTTCAGGATCAGCTCCCGGCTCATGAGCGCGATATCATAGGCCGAGGTCAGGTGCCCCGCCGCGGGCAGGCCGGTGCAGTTGACGAAGCAGGTGTCCTCCATGCCCAGCTCGGCGGCCCGCTGGTTCATCCGGGCCACGAAGGCCTCCTCGCTGCCCGCCAGGTGCTCCGCCAGGGCCACCGAGCCGTCGTTGGCGGACACCACCGCCACCGCCTTGAGCATATCCCGGACCGTCATCTGCTCGTTTTCCTTCATCCAGGTCTGGGAGCCGCCCATGGAGGCCGCGTGGGCGGAGACGGTCACGATGTCGTCATAGCTCAGGCGGCCGCTGTCGATGGCCTCCATGACCAGCAGCAGGGTCATGACCTTGGTGACGCTGGCCGGCTCCCGCTTTTCGTGGGCGTTCTCCTCGTAGAGGACGGCGCCCGTCTCCTTCTCCATCAGCAGAACGGCCGGAGCATCCACTGCCGGCGCCCCGGCCACCGTCTCCACATCCTCCGCCGCCCGGGCGTTTGTGGTCAGGCAGGTGAGCAGAACAGCGGCCGTCAGCAGGGCCGCGCATGGCTTTTTCATAGCGAATCCCCCAAAATCAGTCTGTTCCAAGGATGTGGAAAAGCTCTCATTTTTATGCATTTGCATCTCGGATGATTTTTTGGTAAAATGACGGAGATTTGAACATACACCTGTAAGGACTGAGGAGGAGATGCGCATGAAGACTGCCGCAGTGATCCTGGCCGGCGGCATGTCCCGGCGGATGGGGCGCGACAAGGCCGCCCTGCCCTTTGGGGAGGAGACCATGCTCTCCCA
>JBJEYS010000262.1:0-1518 GCA_051886995.1 Oscillospiraceae bacterium | reverse complement strand
ACATATGCGCCGCCTCGGGGCTGTCGGGCACCAGGCAGACCACAAAGTCGGCCATACCCAGCACCTTCTCCAGATCGGTGACGGGGTACATCTCATCCACAAATTCCATGGGCCGGGGTGTACGGCGGCAGCCGATGACCTTCATCCCGAAGAATTTGCACTTGCGGGCCACCTCCTGGCCGATGTCGCCGATTCCCACGATGGCCACGGTCTTTGCCCGGCACTCGTCCGGGCCGGGGTTCTCCGGCTTTTTCCACACATGGGCCTTCTGCTGGTCCCGCAGGCGGGGCAGGGCACGCAGGAAGCTGAGTATGTACGCGATGCAGCTCTCCGACATGGGCACGCCGTGGACGCCGTTCATCTTGCTGATGACCAGCGGGGCCTTGGCACACTCCATCTTCAGCAATCCCTCCGCTCCGGCGGAGATGGACTGGATCCATTTCAGGCCGGTGCAGCTCTTGCAGTATTCATTGGGAGTCAGGCGGCCCCAGGCGAACATGACCTCCGCGTCAAAGCCGGAATCCAGCAGCTGCTGCTCGGTCTCGCAGACCAGGACCTCGCCGCCCGGGTTGTGGGCGCGGATCATGTCAATGTGCCGCTGCTCCAGCACCATGGGGGTGGCGGGGCCGGTCTGATACAAAATAGCAATTTTCGGCATACTTTTCCTCCTCCCGGTCAGATCTGGAACATGGCCGCGTCGAAACCGCCGCGGATGGCGTCCTTCACAACACCCGGACGGACGCAGTTGCCGATGGGGATGAACAGGGGCGCGCAGTCCCGCAGCGCCTCGGCAGCCGCGCTCAGGGGGCGCATGCCGACGGAGATGACCACGTTGTCGGCGGGCAGGAGGATCTCCTTACCGTCCTTGTCCACCGCCTGTACCCCCGCTTCGGTGATGGCGCTGCACTTGGTGGAGGTATACACGTCGATCTTCCACTTTTCGATCTCCCACTTATAGGTACGGGCGTAGCGGAAGTTGGCGTCGTTGGCAATGGAAGGCTGCGCCTCCACGATGGAGACCTTTTTGCCCTGCATAGCCAGGTGGAGAGCGGTCTCAACGCCTACCAGGCCGCCGCCGATGACGACCACGTTTCCGCCCACCTCGGCGCCCTTGTCCACGTCCCGGGCCATGAGCACCTTGGGATCGTCGATGCCCGGGAAGGGCGGGCGGATCTCCTCCGCGCCCAGGGCGCAGATGATCGCGTCAGGGTGCTCCATTTCAGCCAGTTCGGGGGTCAGCTCCGTGTTCATCACGATACGCACGGGCAGGCGCCGCAGCTCGGCCTCCATAGCGCCGATGAGTTTAAACAGGTCATACTTGAAGGGCACATGCTCAGCGAAGTTCAGTGCCCCGCCCAGCACATCGGACTTCTCGTACAGGGTCACGTCATGGCCGCGCTTGGCGGCGGTGATAGCGGCCTGCATGCCGCCGGGGCCGCCGCCGGCTACCAGCACCTTGCGGCGCTCGGCGGCAGGGGGCACGAACTGCAGCTCATACTCGCGGCCGATCTCGGGGTT
>JBJEYS010000261.1:3689-5551 GCA_051886995.1 Oscillospiraceae bacterium | reverse complement strand
CGCCCCGGGCGATCAGCTTATCCGCCGCCTCCCCGGCCAGGGACACCACCTGCCCGACAATCAATTCCGCCATTTCGACACCTTCTTTCTTGTGTGTCCTATTGTACACGAAAAATGCGGCGGCGTAAAGCCGAGAATCAACCGGGAGAATTTTTCGTCAAAAAGTTGCAAAGTTTATCATAAATTCATTTTTCATTCTCCGGTATCTGTGTTATAATTCTGGTACATATATAAAAATGCGGGAGGGGCAACTATGAAAAACAGAGTGACCGTCACCATCGCCGAGCAGGAATACACCCTGATCGCAGATCAGGACGCCGCCGCGGTCGAGAAGATCGCCGCCCATGTGGATGCCAAGGTGCGCGAAGTCATGGAGGGCAGCCGTCTGTCCCTGGCCGACAGCGCAATCCTGGCCTCCATGAACATCGCCGAGGAGTACTTCAAGGAGATGGAAGCCTCCGAGAACCTGCGCCGCCAGCTGAAGGAATATCTGGAGGAGGGCGCGAAGGTCAAGCAGGAGCTGTCCGAGGCCAAGCGGGAGATCTTCAAGCTGCAGAACAAACGATAACAAATGGCACACACGTTGGAATTGCTCGCCCCCGCCGGTTCGCCGGAGGCCGTCACCGCCGCGGTGCAGGCAGGGGCTGACGCCGTTTATCTGGGATACGGAAATTATAACGCCCGCCGCAACGCGAAAAACTTTTCCCGGGAGGACGCTGCGGCGGCGATTTCCTATTGCCATGTGCGGGGGGTCAAGGTCTACCTGACCCTGAACACCCTGCTGACCGACCGGGAGCTGCCCGCCGCCGCCAAGTTGGCCGCCGAGGCCTCCGACCTGGGGGCGGACGCCGTGCTGGTCCAGGACCTGGGGGTCCTGCGCACTCTGCGCCAGACCGCCCCCGACCTGCCCCTGCACGCCTCCACCCAGATGTCCCTCCACTCCCTGGACGGGGTCAAGATGGCCGCCGACCTGGGGCTGAAACGGGTGGTCCTGGCCCGGGAGCTGTCCCGTCAGGCCATCGAGTACATCTGCACCCACTCCCCCATCGAGATCGAAGTGTTCGTCCACGGGGCCCTGTGCATGTGCTACTCCGGCCAGTGCTTTTTCTCCTCGGTCATCGGGGGGCGCAGCGGGAACCGGGGACTGTGCGCCCAGCCCTGCCGCCTGAACTACGGCTGGGGGGACGCCGCCGACAGCTACCCCCTGTCCCTGAAGGATATGTCCCTGGCCCAGTACCTGCGCCAGCTGCGCAAGATGGGCGTGGCCTGCGTCAAGATCGAGGGGCGCATGAAGCGCCCGGAGTACGTGGCGGTGGTCACCGGCATCTACTCCAGGCTGATCCATGAGGACCGGGAGCCCACGGCGGACGAAGTGCGCCAGCTTCAGACCGCTTTTTCCCGTCAGGGCTTTACGGACGGGTATTATGTCAACCAGACGGGTGCCGCCATGTTCGGCGTCCGGGAAAAGGAGCCGGAGCCCAGGGAGCTTTTCGCCCAGGCCAAGGCCGCCTACGGCAAAGAAAATCCCCGGGTTCCGGTGACCTTCTACGCCATGGTTCGTCCCGGTGAGAGCGCCAAGGTGGGCGTGGAGGATGACGTGGGCCGGGTGGTCACCGCCGAAGGGCCCGTACCCGAAACCGCCCGTACCCGGGCGCTGACCCGGGACGAGGTGTGCGCCCAGCTGTCCAAGACCGGCGGTACCCCCTACCTGTGCCAGGAGGTCAAGGCCCATGTGGAAAACGGCCTGTCCCTGTCCCTGTCCGCTCTGAACGCCCTGCGCCGCCAGGTGCTGGAGGAGCTGACCGCTCAGCGCGGCGCGCTGCCGAAGCGCCGGAAAGAGGAGTTCCACCCCGGCGTGCGCT
>JBJEYS010000261.1:0-3589 GCA_051886995.1 Oscillospiraceae bacterium | reverse complement strand
CAGCGCGGCGCGCTGCCGAAGCGCCGGAAAGAGGAGTTCCACCCCGGCGTGCGCTACGAGGGCCGGCGGGAGGAGCCGGTATTCACCTTCTCCCTCTCTCATGTCAAGCAGGTGTCTCAGGAGCTTCTGAATTTGAAGCCCGCGCTGATCTACCTGCCCGTGGCCGAGGCCGCCGCCTCCCCCAAGGTGGTGGAGCGGATTCAGAAAAACGACATTCCGGTGGCGGTGACCCTGCCCCGCATCCTCTGGGATAATGAGAAAGCCCTGCTGAAAAAGGACCTGGACGCCGTGCGCGCTCTGGGGATCACCGACGCGCTGGTGGGCACCCTGGGGCTGATCCGCCCCGCCCGGGACGCGGGCATGAACATCCGGGGGGATTTCGGCCTGGGGGTGTACAACTCCCAGACGCTGAAGGAGCTGAAGCGCCTGGGCTTCCGCTCGGCCACCGCCTCCTTCGAGGCCCGGCTGCCCCAGATCCGCGACCTGTCCAAGGCTCTGGACCTGGAACTGATCGTCTATGGCCGCCTGCCGCTGATGATCACCGAAAACTGCATCATTGAGGGCCGGTACGGCCGCTGCGGCTGCGAGAACAACAACGCCCTGACCGACCGCACCGGGGCGCGGTTCCCGGTGGTGAAGGCCCCCGGCTGCCGCAATGAGATTTTAAATTCCAAAAAGCTCTTTCTGGCGGATAAGCAGGAGGACTACCGGCGGCTGGGCCTGTGGGCCGCCCGCCTGCAGTTCACCACGGAGAACGCCGTGGAGTGCGTCCAGGCCGCGGAGCGCTACATGGGCCGGGGCAACTGGACGCCGGTGGACTACACCAGAGGGTTATATTACCGAGAAGTGGAGTAAATACGTTTATGGAACTGAAGATCAAGCTGCTCTCCCCGAAAGCCGTCCTGCCCCGGTACGCCACCCCCGGCTCGGCGGCCATGGATCTGACCGCCTGTATCGACGAGAGCGTTACCATCGCCCCCCGTCAGTTGGTCACCCTGCCCACCGGCATCGCCATCGCCCTGCCCTCGGCGGAGTATGTGGCCCTGGTATTCGCCCGCTCCGGACTGGGGGTCAAGCACGGCATCTCCCTGTCCAACGGGGTGGGGGTCATTGACAGCGACTACCGGGGCGAGATCAAGGTGGGTCTGACCAACCTGTCTGACGAGCCCTACACCATCCAGCCCGGTGACCGGGTGGCCCAGCTGGCCATCCTGCCCGTGACGCAGGCCCATGTGGTGCAGGTCAGTGAGCTGGACGAGACCGGCCGGGGGGCCGGAGGCTTCGGGTCCACCGGAAAATAACGGAAAGAGGGGCTTTTTATGTTCGGCCTGTTCAAGAAGAAAAAAGAGGAGCCTGCCCAGGAGAACCCCAAGGTCCAGGAGCAGGAACAGAGCCAGGAGGTCAAGACCTTCGCGGCGGATTTTCCGGGGGAGGAGACCGACATTCTGGCCGTCACCGCCCCCGCCGGCGTGGGCAGCGAGAAGGTGGGCGACTCCGGCCTGTGGAAGGTCACCATCGGCCTGACCGCCTGGCAGGATGAGTACACCCACGAGCTGCGGCAGGGAGACGCCCGGTTGGAGGCCGTGGTGGACGACAAGCTGCGGGAATACCTGCACGGCCGGGTACCCGGAAACTTTATCATCGCGGCCACGGTGCGCCCGTCTGAGGACGGCACGCGCTTTTTGATGACCGACCTGCCCAAGCCTGGCTTTGACCCGGAGCTGAAGGCTATTTTGGAGGAGCAGAAAAAGCCTGTCACGCTGGAGGTGGAGGGGCTGGGCACCTTTACCCTGAACCGCAGCCTGGGCTGGTTTGAAGCGGCTGTGGACTGGCAGGGGGCCGAGGTCTCCCTGACCTTCGACCAGGCGGAGGAGACCCGCGAGGACGCCCAAAACACCGCCCGGGCCCTGCTGGACGGGCAGGAATCCTGGGATGAGCGCGTGCGCGCCTACGCCGCCGACATGCTGTTGGACCGGGCCAACGAGCTGCTCGGCGAAGACGAGGGTGCGGAAGCCATTACCCGGGAGGACTTCCTGGCCCAGCTGGAGCCGGACTCCATCCTGGCCGCCCCTGAGGGCGCTTTTGAATTCTGGTTCGGCGGCGACGACCTGTTCCTGGCCCATCCGGTCCATGTGACCGGCACCCTGGAGGACGGCCCCCAGCAGGCCGAGATCGACTAACTGCTTCCATCATCGTTTAAAGGAGAACATCGCATGGAAATCATTTTAGCCTCCGGCTCCCCCCGCAGGCGGGAGCTGCTGGAGCGCATGGGCATCCGGGACTTTACCGTGATCACCTCCGACGCCGACGAGACCCTGGAGGAGGGTCTGCCCCCGGCGGAGCAGGTGGAACGCCTGTCCCGGCTGAAAGCGGACGCCGTGGCCGCCGAGGTGGAAGAGGACGACTTGATCATCGCCGCCGACACGGTGGTGGCGCTGGAGGGCACCATTCTGGGCAAGCCCGCCGACGAGGAGGAGGCGTTTCGGATGCTGTCCGTCCTGTCCGGGGCGCGCCATCAGGTGTACACCGGCGTGACGGTCCGGCAGGGCGACAGGGTCCTGACCCGGCATGAGGTCACCTCGGTGGACTTCCGCCCCCTGGAGGCGGAGGAAGTGGAGCTTTACGTCGCCACCGGCGAGTGCATGGACAAGGCCGGGGCCTACGGCATCCAGGGCTACGGTGCCCTGCTGGTCGAGGGCATTATCGGCGACTACTACAACGTTATGGGCCTGCCCGTGGCCTGTCTGGCGCAGATGCTGAAAGAATTCGGGGTGGACTGCCTGAAGCTGGCCGCCCGGTAATGGAGGAGGCCCGTCTTGAATAAGAGACCGTCTCGTCACAAGGGGATCTGGATCGTTGCTGCCGCGGTAGTCCTTGCCGTGGTCACTTTGGTATTTTCCCTTTTGGGCGGCTCCTCCGGCCCGCTGTCCGGCGTTCTCGGCGTGATCACCGCCCCCGTCCGGGGCGGACTCAGCTCCCTGGCGGGCTGGGTGGAGGACCGCTATAATTACGCCTTCCAATACGGCAAGCTGGAACAGGAAAACGAGGAACTGAAGCAGCGCATTGCCGAGCTGGAGAAGTCGGCCCGTGAGGGCGAGGACGCCATCGAGGAGAATGAGTTCCTCCGCGATGCCCTCGGGCTGGCGCAGAAGCGGGCGGACTTTGTCTTTGAATCGGCCCAGATCACCGCCCGGGGCGCCACCAACTGGGCCTCCACCCTGACGCTGAGCAAGGGCAGCAAGCACGGCGTGGCCGTGGGCAACTGTGTCGTGGATCAGTACGGCAATCTGGTGGGCGTGGTGGACGAGGTGGCCTATAACTGGTGCACCATCATCACCGTGGTGGACCCCGAGCTGGAGATGGGCGGCCTGGTGTCCCGCACCAACAGCCCCGCCATTGTGGAGGGTGACTTTTCCCTGATGGGAGACGGTAAGCTGAAGATGACCTATCTGCCGGAAAACACCCGGCTGATCTCCGGCGACGAGGTGCTGACCTCCGGCATGGGGGGCGTGTACCCCTCCGGGCTGAAGGTGGGGACCATCGACGAGATCCTGACCGACGCCTCCGGCATGGGCCGGTACGCCATCCT
>JBJEYS010000260.1:0-1519 GCA_051886995.1 Oscillospiraceae bacterium | reverse complement strand
ATCTGCTGTCCGCGAATGGACAGGATCACATTTTGTTCCATGGAATGACCTCGATTTGATGAAAATGGCAAATAATTATTATATGAAATGTTCGGAGATTTGTAAAGGGGGAATCCTCGTCACAGCCTTCTCCTTAAGGAGAAGGTGTCCATGTGCCGCAAAATATCGGCACAGACACCGTCAAAATTTCGGTTTACCTCAAGATTGGAATACCGCAGAACACGCAGGCCCAGGCTACGAAAATAGTCGTCCCGGATCTTGTCGGCCTCCTGCCCGGGCGTTTCATAGTGCTGGGAACCATCCAGTTCAATGACGATTTTTGCGTTTGCGCAATAGAAATCAGCGATGTAATTTCCAAGTACTTTTTGGCGGTGGACCGTAACAGGAAGTGTTTTTAGAAAATCGTACCAAAGGTGCCGTTCCTCTTTGGTCATGTTTTTTCGCAGCTCTTTTGCGTTTGCGGTCAGCTTCGGATTATTTGTTTCGTTCACCGGAGACACCTCATCCGTCTTTTGCTTCGCAAAATCCACCTTCTCCTCAAGGAGAAGGCTTAAAAGGCGGTAATGTCAACTTGTTTCACGTCCTCACCCACGTCCTCGCCCAGGAACATGGACGCCAGGCGGGCGAAGCCGTCCACGCTGTCGCTGACGAAATAGCGCCGCTTTCCGCCCTCGGCGGCCCCGCTCAGGCTGTCCGTGCCCTCCAGCACGTCGCACACCCGGCGGGCGCAGGCCCCGCCCACGTCGATCAGGGTGACGCCGCTGCCCATGTACGCGCCGATGACCTCCCGCAGCAGGGGGTAGTGGGTGCAGCCCAGCACCAGGGTGTCCACCCCCGCCGCCTTCAGGCCGCTGAGATACTCCTCCGTCACCAGCTCGGCCACGGCGTCGCCCCGCTGGAAGCGGCCGTTCTCCACCAGGGGCACAAACAGGGGGCACGCCTTGGGGTACACCACCGCGTCGGGCCGCAGGGTGGCCAGGGCGCGCTCGTAGGCGCCGCTGCGGATGGACGCCTCGGTGCCGATCAGGCCGATCCTTCCGTTGGCGCTGACCGCCGCCGCCGCCCGGACGGCGGGGTCCACCACGCCCAGCACGGGGATGCGGTTTTCCGCGCGCAGCACCTCCAGCGCCGTGGTGGACACGGTGCCGCAGGCGATGACGATGGCCTTCAGGTCGAAGGTGTTCAGAAAGGCCACGTCCTGCCGGGCGTATTTGATGATGGTCTCCTTCGAGCGGCTGCCGTAGGGCACCCGGCCCGTATCGCCGAAATAAACGATGTCCTCGCCCGGCAGCAAACGGCTCAGCTCCCGCACCGCGGTCAGCCCGCCCAGGCCGGAGTCAAAGACGCCGATGGGTCTGTTGTCCAAAGTAAACCCTCCTCGGGGCATAATCATACAGTATAATGATATGACAAATATGCGGGAAATACAAGATGAATTTTCCGCCCGGGAAGTGATTCCCCCGTGATTGACAATTTGATTTGATATGATAAGATATAGGGTAAGGTTTCCGGGAAAGGA
>JBJEYS010000259.1:0-1520 GCA_051886995.1 Oscillospiraceae bacterium | reverse complement strand
CCTCGGCCCGGCAGGAGATGCCGGACTTCCTGCCGGACCGGCTGGAAGCCGGGACTCAAAACGTTCCCGGGATTGCCGGGCTGCTGGAGGGTCTGCGCTTCGTGGAGCGGAAGGGCCCCGGCGTGATCCTGGAGCATGAACGCCGTCTGGCGCTGCGGGCGGTGCGGGGACTGGAGCGCATCCCGGGTGTGGAGGTGTTTGCCGCGCCCAACCTGCTCAACCAGACGGGTGTGGTCTCGTTTCGGGTTCCCGCCGCGGACTGCGAGGCAATCGGGGAAAGGCTGGGCAGCGCGGATATCGCTGTGCGTGCGGGACTGCACTGCGCGCCCCTGGCGCACAGGTCGGCGGGGACCTTTGAAAGCGGTACGGTGCGGGCCAGCTTTTCCGCCTTCAACCAGCCCTGGGAAGTAGACCGCTTTTTGGAGGAACTGTCAAGAAAAATAGCTTGAGAATCAACCCTTTCTCTGTGGCATCCTGCACGCAGAGAAAGGGTTGACCTGTCTTTGACTTTGAGATAAAATAACTCTATTCGACTGATTATCTGGCTGCGAGAATGGAGAAAAAGGGAACTATGTTGGAACGAGATCTGGAACTGCGCTTCTGTCAGGCGAGACGAGCCGCCATTGCGCTGGACTTTCAAAATCTGAACCCCGAGCAGCGCAAGGCTGCCCTGTGTACGGAGGGGCCGCTGCTCCTGCTGGCCGGCGCGGGCAGCGGAAAGACCACGGTGCTGATCCACCGGGTGGCGAACCTGATCCGCTACGGACGCGGTGCGGACAGCGACGAGGTGCCCGAATGGGTGACGGCGGACGACCTGGCTTTTATGGAGGACTACATAAACCATCCCGCCCCGGAGAAAAAGGCGCGGCAGGAGCGGCTCTGTGCCCTGGAGCCGGCGGCCCCCTGGTCCATCATCGCCATCACCTTTACCAACAAGGCGGCGGGAGAGCTGAAGGAGCGCCTGGAGCGGATGCTGGGGCCGGAGGCGCTGGACGTCTGGGCCTCCACCTTCCACTCCGCCTGTGTGCGTATCCTCCGCCGGGACATTGAGAAGCTGGGGTTCGGCAAGTCCTTTACCATTTACGACACAGACGACTCCCTGCGGGTCATTAAGGACATTCTGAAGGAGCAGGGACTGGACGACAAGATGTTCCCGCCCCGGTCGGTGCTGGGCCATATTTCCCGGGCAAAGGACGCCATGGAGCTGTCCGGGGACTTCATGGCCCGCTGCCAGAAGGACGGCGACCTGCGCCTGACCAAGATTGCCCGGGTGTACCAGGCCTATGAGAAGCGCCTGTGGGAGGCCAACGCCCTGGACTTTGACGACATCATCCTGCATACGGTCCGTCTGCTGGAGGCCCATGAGGATGTGCGCGCGTACTATCAGAACAAGTTCCACTATGTCCTGATCGACGAGTATCAGGACACCAACAACCTTCAGTACCGGCTTGCGGCCCTGCTGGCCGGGAAGTGGGAGAACATCTGCGTGGTGGGCGACGATGACCAGTCCATCTACCGCT
>JBJEYS010000258.1:0-5593 GCA_051886995.1 Oscillospiraceae bacterium | reverse complement strand
ACGTAGATCTTTTCGCCCACAGCCAGAGGCTTATAATACTTCTGCCAACTGGTGGCCCAGTCGTTCTCCTGCAGGGGCACGGAGAGGATCTCGTACCCCTCCAGCCCGGCGGTGAACTGCCGCAGCTGTTTGTGGCCGTCCTCGTCGTCCGTGACATAGAACTTCACCCGGGCGGCCCCTTCCATGCGCTTGAGCAGCTCATCGTCCACATAGTCCCAATACTGGCGGTTGTTCTCCAAAAACTGCTTAAAATCCGCTTCGTCCTCGATCACCAGGCCCACCACGCCGTTGGCGGTCAGGCGCGCCGCCAGGGTCTCCAGGTCCTCCCCGGTGGTGTTGATGGTGATCTCCAGCCAGGTCAGGTCCATCAGCGCTCCCTCCCCAGGAAGAACAGGGCCATGGTGCCCGGGCCGGAATGGGCGCCGATGACGGGGCCCACATAGTTGATGACTACGGTCTGAACCCCGAAGCGCTCCTTCACCATGTCGGCCACCTTCCGGGCCTCATCCTCGCAGTCGCCATGGCTGATGAAAATGGTCTGGCTGCCGGGGTCGATGGCGGTCTCGGCCATCTTGTCCACCAGGGCCTTCAGGGAGGCCATCCGGCCCCGGGCCTTGGACATACTGATCAGGTGCCCCTCGTTGTCCACATGGAGCACCGGCTTGATGGACAGCATGGTGCCCACCAGGGCGGTGGCGGCGGAGACGCGGCCGCCGCGCTTGAGATGGTTCAGGTCGTCCACGGTGAACCAGTGGCACATGTGGAGCTTGTTCTCCTCCACCCAGTCCCGGACCTCCTCGATGCTCTTGCCCTCGGCGCGCAGGCCGGCGGCGTACCACACCAGCAGGCCCTGTCCCAGGGAGGCGGCCAGGGTATCCACGGTATAGATCTTCCGGTCAGGGTACTTCTCCCGCAGCTCCTCCACCGCGATGACTGAGGACTGGTAGGTGGTGGACAGGCCGGAAGAGAAGGCCAGCACCAGCACATCCTGCCCGGCGTCCAGGAAGGGTGTCATGATCTCGAGATAGTCGTGGGTGTTCAACGCCGCGGTAGTCGCGCGCTCACCCTTGCGCAGCAGGTCGTAAAAGGCGTGGGGGTCCATCTCCCGGTGGTCGGGCCTGTTGGGCCGCTCCTCGCCCTGCAGGGTATAGCGCAGGGGCAGAACGGCAACGTCCAGCTCCTCCACCATCTGCTCTGTCAGGTCGGCCGAGGAATCGGTAATGATCGCAAATCGGCTCATTGTGCAGTACCTCCTTCAGTCGCTCTTGCTTTTATTATTCTTCTGCTTTTTTTCGTCTGTATTTTCTTCCCGGTCCTGCAGCAGGCTCAGGATCCGCTCGCAGGCCAGCTTGTTGGCATAGCTGCGCAGGGCCAGCCCCAGCGCCAGGCGCGCCAGGTCTTCCTGCTCCGTCTCCGCGTCCAGGCCTTCGGCGGTCTCATTCAGGGCACGGTCCAGTTCCCCGCAAAAATGGCTGTAAAGACGCTCCGGCTCCCGCCCCGCAGTCCCGCTGCTGATGAGCGTTTTCATCTCTTTGACCGACAGGACCTGCTTCAGGGCGCAGATGGCGGTCAGATAGGCCAGGTGGGTCTGCCCGTACCGCTTCCCCTCCGCCCGGGGGAGCAGTCCGTCCTTAATGTAGTTGTTGACCATGGCAGAGGTCAGGTTTTCGCTTTCCTCAAACCGGATCAGCTGCCGGGGCATATAGGAGATGAGCTGGTCCATGTAGAGCGCGATATCGGGCATGGCCTCCCAGGGGGCGGGCCGTTCTTCCTTCATGCGCTCCTTCAGTTCCCGCAGTTCCTCCATAGGATCCCTCTTTTCCGTTTTAAAAATGCGGTGTCGTAATATTCCGTATTATAAAGTTGTCTTATCATATCACATATCACAGGAGAAAGCAAACCCCATTTTTTGTTTCTGTTTCAACATTTTCGGTGACATACCATTTCCCGCACTTGCCCTGACGGCAAATTTAGCATATAATATTTGTATCTATCCTTTCAGGAGGTTCCTATGCCGGCCAAAGTTCTCACCATTGTGGGCCCCACCGCGTCGGGCAAGACCCGTCTGGCTGTGGAGCTGGCCCGCCGCTTTCATGGCGAGGTGGTCTCCTGCGACTCCATGCAGATCTACCGGCATATGGACATCGGCACCGCCAAGCCCACCGCGGAAGAGATGGGCGGCGTGCCCCACCACATGCTGGATGTGGCCGACCCGGAGGAAAATTACTCCGCGGCCCGCTATGTGGAGCAGGCGTCCGCCTGTGTGGACAACATTCTGGCGCGGGGAAAGCTGCCCGTGATCGCCGGGGGGACCGGACTGTACCGGGATGCCCTGCTGGCCGGACGCACCTTTGCCGCCTTCTCCGGCCGGTACCGGGACGATCTGCAGCGCCGGGCCGCCCGGGGCGAATTGCCCCAGCTGTATGAGGAGCTGCGGCGCATCGACCCCGACCGGGCGGACAAGCTGCACCCCGCCGACGAAAAGCGCATTATCCGGGCCCTGGAGGTCTGGTATGAGACTGGGAAGACCATTACCCAGCACGACGCGGAGAGCTGCACGCTGCCCCCCCGGTACGAAGCGGTGACCATCGGACTTTCCTTTACCCGCCGGGAGGACATGTGGGAGCGCATCGACCGCCGTGTGGACGAAATGATGGCCGCCGGACTGGTGGACGAGGTGCGTGCCCTGCTCTCCCGGGGCGTTTCCCCCGCCTGTACCGCCATGCAGGCCATCGGCTACAAGGAACTGGCCGCCGCGCTGGAGGCGGGCCGCTCCTCCGAGGAGGCGGCGGAAGAAATCAAGCTGCGCTCCCGCCAGTATGCCAAGCGGCAGCTGACATGGTTCCGCCGGGATCCCTCCATCCACTGGTTCCTGTGGGAAGAGACGCCCGATTTTGAAAAAGCCCTCGCTTTTTCGACACAAATTCTGGAAGAATCTGGTTTATGATAGACGCACCCTATATACATAAAGGAGTGCAACTATCATGCAAAAATCCACCCAGATCCAGGACCTGTTTCTTTCCCGCGCCCGGAGGAACAAGGCAAATGTGACCATGTTCCTGATGAACGGCTATCAGCTGAGGGGCACCATCGCCGCCTTCGACCAGTTTGTGGTCGTGCTCATGAGCGACAACAAGCAGCAGGTCATTTATAAACACGCCATTTCCACCATTACCCCCGAGCGTCCCGTCTCCCTGGAGGAGTCACCCGGCTGAGCCAGCGCGGGTCGGCTCGGGGCCGCGGCCAAAAGGAAGGTTTTCCATGAAGCAGGGTACCCTTATTACAAAGATCGTTATCTCCATTCTGTTCGTCGGCGTGGTCCTTTACCTGGCCATCTACGCCGCGCGCAGCCTGACCGATCCCCTCACCACGACCATGGCCTACCAGGACGTTCTGGACGATTCCGTGGAGACCACCGGTGTACTGGTGCGGGAGGAGCGGGTGTTGTCCGACGGCACGGCCATTATGGACGTGCTGCCGGAGGAGGGGGAGCGGGTGTCCGCCGGTGAAACGGTGGCCATCCTGTATCAGAGCAGCGACGCCCTGGAACGGAAAAAGCAGCTCCAAACCCTGGAGCGGGAGCGGGAACAGCTGCAGGCCGCCCTAAACAGCGGCAGCAGCCTGAGTGACGCGGCCAAGCTGGAGCAGCAGATCATCAGTTCCATTCTGGCTCTGCGCTCCAACACGTCCGGCGGCGATCTGTCCTCCCTGGAGTCGGACTCCCTTTCCCTGCGCACCCAGGTCCTTCAGCGGGAGTTCGCCTACTCGGCCTCCGGCGACAGCGCCGCCGCTCTGACCGATGCCATTGCCGACCTGGATGTCCAGATTGCACAGCTGAACACCCAGTCCTCCTATGAAACCACATCCGTGTACGCCCCCTGCTCCGGCCTGTTCTCCGCGCTGGCAGACGGGCTGGAGTTTACCCTGACCCCCGCCGTCCTGGAATCCATGACAGCCGGCCAGCTGAAGGCGTATACCGGCGGGACAAGCTCCCCGGATGGAACCCCCGTCGGAAAGCTGATTACCGGGGACCGCTGGTACTTCGCCGCCGTGGTGGAACCCTCCACCGCCGCCCGCCTTGCGCCGGGCGACACCATTACGGTGGGCTTCTCCAAGGACTTTACCGGAGAGGTGGATATGCACGTGGAGCGCGTGGGGCAGGAGGAGGCCGAGGGCTGTGTTCTGGTCCTTTCCTCCACCCGGAACCTGAAGGACGTGACCCTGCTGCGCACCCAGACCGTGGATCTGATCTTTGAACGGTACACCGGCATCCGGGTGCCCAAGCAGGCCCTGCGCATGGAGACCAAAACGCAAACCGACCCGGACACCGGGGAGGAAATACAGGTCCAGGTCATCGGCGTGTATACCGTGGTGGGCCACCAGGCCGAGTTCAAGCCGGTGGACATCGTGCGGGAGGGCAGCGACTATTATCTGGTCAAGCCCTCCCAGGACGCGGGGAGAAAGGTCCTGCGCGCGGGAGACGAGATCATTGTCCGGGCTCCCGACCTGTATGACGGAAAGGTGGTATTGGAATGAGCCTGCAGGAAAACATAACGGCCGTCCAGGCGCGCATTCGCGCCGCCGCCCTCCGGGCGGGCCGGAATCCTTCGGAGATCACCCTGGTGGCCGCCACCAAGGTTCAGACATCAGAGACCATCCGCGCCGCCATCGCCGCCGGAGTGCAGATCTGCGGCGAAAACCGGGTGCAGGAGATGGCCGCCCATCTGGACGACGACGCCTACGCCGGCGCCCGGCTGCACTTCATCGGCCATCTACAGACCAACAAGGTCAAGCAGGTGGTGGGCCGGGTGGATCTGATCGAGTCGGTGGACTCGATGCATCTGCTGGAAGCCATTGATAAGCGCGCCGGCGAACTGGAACTGATTCAGGATGTTTTGCTGGAGGTCAACATCGCCGGCGAGGAGAGCAAGGGGGGTATTTCTCCCGATCAGCTCCCCCTTTTGGCCCAAAAAGCCCTGGAGCTGCCCCATATCCGCCTGCGGGGATTGATGTGTATACCACCCATTGTGGCCCCCGGAGCGTCCAATCGCAAATTTTTTGCACAAACCCGTCAGCTTTTTGTTGACATAAGAAATAAAATAGCGGATAATAATGCTGATATAGACTGCCTGTCCATGGGGATGAGCGGCGACTTTGAGGATGCCGTGGAGGAGGGCGCCACTCTGGTCCGGGTGGGGACCGCTCTGTTCGGGCCGCGAGCGCCCATGCCGGGAGCCGATCAACAAAAGAAATAAGGGGCTGTTTTTATGGGATTTATTGACGAACTCAAGCGCCTGGCCCGTCCGTACGAGGACGAGGAAGACGATTTCGACGATTTTGAGCCGGTGGACCGCGGCAACGCGGTGCGGGAGAAGGCCCGGGACCGGGACGTGACCAGCACCCTGTACGATCAGAACGCCTCCGCCGACCGCCGCAGCAACAAGGTGGTCAACATCCATACCACCACCCAGCTGCAGGTGGTGCTGGTGAAGCCTGACCGCTTTGACCAGGCCTCCGAGATCGCCGACCATCTGCGGGAGAAGCGCACCGTGGTGCTCAACCTGGAGTCCACCCAGAAGGACATCTCCCGCCG
>JBJEYS010000257.1:0-1532 GCA_051886995.1 Oscillospiraceae bacterium | reverse complement strand
GGCTTCGACCTGTTTTCCACCTTTCCACACCCCCTACGACAGACTTCTAAATCAATACCCTCTCCTCCCTGCGGGGAGAAGTGAGAGAAAGGACGAAATACCATGAAATTTTCCTGCGAAAAGGCCCTGCTTCAGTCAGCCGTCTCCATTACAGCCCGGGCGGTTTCTCCCAAGAGTTCCATTCCCGCCCTGGAAGGGATCCTGCTGGAAGCGGGAGAGAACCTGCGCCTGACCGGCTACAACCTGGAAACCGGCATCCGAACAGAGGTCCCCGCCCAAATTGAGCGCAAGGGCAGTCTGGTTCTCTCCGCCCGCCTGTTCGGTGAGATCATCCGCAAGCTGCCCGACGACATTATCTCCTTCAGCGCAGATGGCTGCATGGTCAACATCAAATGCGGAATGTCCGAGTTCAATATTATGGG
The DNA here is from genome assembly GCA_051886995.1 of Oscillospiraceae bacterium. Lineage (GTDB taxonomy): Bacteria > Bacillota > Clostridia > Oscillospirales > Oscillospiraceae > JAJPXI01. The sequence goes on along the minus strand of JBJEYS010000257.1, from coordinate 1,110 downwards.
CATCGACCCGGAAGAATTCCCCGAGCTTCCCTCCGTGGACCAGGAAAATGCCTTCAACATCATGCAGAAAAACCTGAAGTCCATGATCGGCCAGACTTTATTTGCCGTATCTGACAACGAAAGCCGCCCTGTCCACACAGGCTCTCTGTTTGAAATTGGTGAGAACGACCTGACCGTTGTCTCCGTGGACGGCTACCGCCTGGCTCTGCGCCGGGAGTCCATCGAGCGCAAGGTGGGCGGCGATACCTTCTCCTTTGTGGTGCCCGGCTCGGCCCTGGGAGAGGTGGAAAAGATCTGTGCCGACTGCGAGGAGCTGGCCACAGTGACCCAGGGTGCCCGCCACATCATGTTCCAGATAGGACCGACCATGCTGGTCTCCCGCCGGCTGGAGGGCGAGTTTTTGAACTACCGCCAGTCCATCCCCCGCAGCAACTCCATTAAAGTGGAAGGCGACACCCGGGAACTGCTAACCACCATCGACCGTGTGTCCCTGATCATCAACGAAAACAACAAGAGCCCTCTTCGCTGCGTGTTTGACGACGGTGTTTTGCGCATCTCCACCCGGACGGCTATCGGCGACGCTGCTGACCGTTGCCCCATCATCGGTGACGGTAAGGGTCTGGAGATCGGCTTTAACAACCGCTACCTTATGGACGCCCTGAAGGCCGCCCCCGCCCAGCGGGTGCGCCTGGAACTGCAGACCGGCGTGTCCCCCTGCGTTATTCTTCCCGCCGAGGGGGAGGAAAACTTCCTCTACATGGTGCTGCCCGTGCGGCTGAAGGCAGGCGAATAAGATGCAGGAGGAAAACATTCAGATTACCACGGAATTCATTAAGCTGGATTCCCTGCTGAAATTCGCCAATGTCTGCGAGACCGGCGGCATGGCCAAAGAGGCTATTCAGTGCGGCGACGTGCTGGTCAACGGCGAGGTCTGCACCATGCGGGGCAAAAAGATCCGCCCCGGCGATGTGGTGGAGGTGGGCGGCCAGGTCCGCCTGACGGTGGTATGATCGTCAGATCCATCCAGCTGGACTTCTTTCGCAATTATATGCACCTGGACGCGCACTTTTCCCCGGAAATTAATGTGATCTACGGCGAGAACGCCCAGGG
>JBJEYS010000256.1:0-1533 GCA_051886995.1 Oscillospiraceae bacterium | reverse complement strand
CCCGGTTGTGATCGGGCAGGGTGGTCAGCCTGTTCCACCGCCGCCGGCGCAGAGCGCGGACCAGTACCGGCAGCCCCAGGAGCACCAGGACCACCGCAGCAAAGCCGAGCCATCTCAGATCTGCAGGCCCTTCTTCCGTTGTTCCCGGTCCTTCCGCACCGTTCCGGCCGGGGTTTTGAGAGGGCTTTTCCGTGGGTGTGGGCGACCGCGATGGCGTTGGCGCTGCAGAGGGCTCAGCAGACGGCTTCGGCTCCCCGGCGGGATCGGACACCGTGGGAGACACCTCCTCTGTCGAAGTGTCGCTGAACGCAGCAGCTGGGGTCGCCTCCACGGGGTACCACCCCAGGCCGTCCAAATAGATCTCCACCCAGGCGTGGGCGGCGGAGTCGGGGACCCGGGCCTCCCCGTCCTCGACCTGCACCGTATAGCCGCTGACATACCGGGCGGGAATCCCCTGCATCCGCAGCAGCATCACTGCGGCGCTGGCGTAGTGGACACAGTAGCCCCGATGGCTCTCGGTCAGGAAGTAGGCAACAAAATCCTCCCCCTCCGGGGTGACCGGGGTCTGGAGATCATACTCCGTGGTCGTCTCCAAAAGATCGGCAATTTCCCGTGCCAACGCGATCTTATAGGCGTGAGGTGAACTGACGGGGATCAAAATCTCCTCTTCCTCCCACACGTCCGCGAGGACATCCGCCAGTTCCTCCGGTACATTCAGGTAGTGCTCATAGACAAACTGACGATAGGCTTCATCATCCAACATCAAATACGAATCAGAAAACTCCACCGTGTACGTTCCCTGAGGTTCCTCCAGGCGCAGATAGGAGTCGGCCGCATAGCGGACCCCACCAGAGATTGCGGACAGATCCGCTGGCTGATAGGGATAGTAGGCCATCCGGCTGGAACCATCTAAATGAGTGATGGCAGCGGAATAGATCTGCGCCCCCGCTCCACGCGCCAGCGCAAAATAGCTGGAAGTGTCCAATCCGATCTCGTCCAGCTCCGCCTGGGCTTCGTCGCTGAGCTGCTCCCAGCTCCCGCCGGTATAGTCGGCGTAGGCCGCGCCCCGGAGATAGAGCCTCCCCGTCCAGTCGCTCTCCACACTGAGAACGGGCCGGCCGGTAAACCGCCGGGGACCGCAGCGCGTCAGATCCACGGAGGACGGTGCACCGGAGGTGTTTCCGCCAACCAGGACAGGTTCGGCGGCCCGTTCCCCCAGCTCGGTCAGCTTCTGGGCGGTGTTCGCCGCCCAATCGGGATAAACATAGTCCTCTACGGGAAAGAGCAAACAGATCCAGCACAGGACAAGCAGGGCGGCGGGCAGAGCCGTCAGGGTCAGCCGTGCGGCCCCCACCGGGTTTGTCCGGGCCGTCAGGCCGGACAGCAGCAGAGTGATCCAACAGGCAGCCAGCAGGGAAAGCGAGACCACATCCGGCGGAAACTCGGCCAGAAAGATGGGGATCAGCCATGGCAGCGTCAGCAAAAGTACCGGCCAAAAGGCCCGGCGGCGCACCACTGCCCAGCCCAGGGGCA
>JBJEYS010000255.1:0-5638 GCA_051886995.1 Oscillospiraceae bacterium | reverse complement strand
TCCAGCGCCAGCTTCAGATTGACCACGGCTCTGTCCAGATCGTCGGCGGCCAGTTCCAGATCGTCGCCGGCGTCCTTGATCTCCTCCCAGGCCGCATCTGCCTGGTCAGGGTCCAGGTTGCCCTCCAGATCCTTGATCGCCCGGCTGATCCTGCCGGAGGCGTCCGAAAGCGTTTCCAGCGCGCCGTTGATGTCGCCCAGATAACCGTATATTTTGTCCGTCGTTTCCTCGAACCGCGGATCGGCCTCAATGGCCCGCAGGGCCGTGTCGATCTGCACGATGGCTTCGTTGGCATGGCCCAGCCCCGCGTTCAGATCGGCCAGGCCGTCGGCCAGCTGCTCCAGCGCTGCCTCGGTTCTGGGGTCGCTCTCCACATTGTCGATGATCTGCAAAATATCGTCCAACGCACGCTGGATCTCACCGTTGGCACCGTTCAGCGCCGTCATGCCCTCGCTCAGGTTTTCGGTCACTCCATCGTCCCCGTAGATGTTGCCGTTCTCATAGGCGTCCAGGGCGTCGGAAAAGGCCTGGTAAGCAGTATCAAGATGGTTGGTAGCATCCTTCAGGGCGTCCAGGGCGTCCTTGAGCAGCTCCTTATTTGTCGGGTCGTTCTCCTCATTGTCGAATACGGCCCGAAGGGTCTCCAAAGCATCGCTGACCTGTGCCAGAGCGCCGGAGATTTCCACCAGGGCGGAGCGGAGATCGTCCACGCCGGAGCGCAGGTCCTGCCAGTCGGGGTTCTCCTGGGCCGTCTGGTAGACTTCGTCCAATGCGTCGCCGATCCCGGACATGGCCCCGGCAATTTCGGAGAAGGCGGCGGTCATGTCGGCGGTGGCGTCCGCCAGTTCCTTCAGCGCGGCCTTCGTCCTGTCCGTATCTCCCAGACTGTTTTCCAGGCGGGTCATGGCGTTTTTCACATGGGTATAGGCGTCGCTGCCATGCCCGGAGGCGTTCTGCAGGTCGGTCAGAGCGACTTCCAGGGCGGCCACGGCCTTATTGCCCCACTCCGCGGCCAGCTCAGCGTCGTCCAGCGCGTTGGAAAACTGGCCGGAGGCGGTCACCGCCTGCTCCAGGGCGTCGCCCAGGTCGTCCAGGATGGGCTCCATCTGGTTCAGCACCCAGGACAGCCGGGCGGAGGCATCGTTGATCTGGTCGATGTTTCCGTTGGCCCACTCGGTCATAGCGTCGGTCAGGTCCACCGCGGTGTCCTTGGCTGTTCCCACGCTGGCGGTCAGGCTGCTCATGCTGCCGGAGATGGCGTCGGAGACACCCTCCGCATCGCTCAGCGCCCGGTCCATCAGGTCTTCCAGCACGTCCAGCTCATCCCAAAGGCTGGACAGGGTATCCTCACTGTACTTCAGGATGACCTGGGGTTCCAGCTGTCCGGCAATGCCGCCCACGTCCTTCCGGCCCCGGATGGTGCCGCTGTTGACGCAGCCGTCCAGATAGCCGGATTGCCGTCCCACGATGCCGCCGACATTGTAGCCCATGTGTTCATAGCCCACATCCCCGGTGTTTTTGCAGCTCTGCAGCAGGCCGGTGGAGAAGCCGGCAACGCCGCCGATGTCCGTGCCCGCCGGCACACTTTCGGTGGAGCGCAGCTGCTGCAGATTCAGGCCGGAGAGCTCCGCCTTCACGTCGATCACCGTGGTGTTGATGCTGCCGCTGTTGGAGCACTGGATGAGGCTGCCCGCATTCCATCCGGCAATGCCGCCCACGTAGTGCTCGCCGGTCACCGCGCCCTGGAAGGAGCAGTTGATGAGCTGGCCGGTAGTTTCGTTCAGGCCAACCGCGCCGCCTATCCGGCTGCTCCCGCTGACAAAACCCTGAAAGGCACAGCCGGTCAGCCTGCCGCAGTTGGTCCCGGCAATGCCGCCCACAGTGTCGGCGTCGCCGGCGGGGACGACATTTCCGCTGACCGTCAGATCCGTGACGACGGCACTCTCCTGAAGAATGCCGAACAGTCCGGCGGGCGCGATGCTGCCGGTGATCGTCAGGCCGCTGATGGTGTGTCCCCGTCCGTCAAAGGTGCCGCCAAAGGTGGGGATGGGCGTGAAGTCCACGCCGTCCAGGGAAATATCCGCCTGCAGCAACACCGTTTTGCCCCGGGACCAGGTGTCCAGCGTGCAGTTCCGGGAGAGGGAGAGCAGATCGTCCGCGTCCCGGACGGTAATGGTGTCCCCGCCGCCCACGGCGAACGCCGGGACGATCAGTGTCAGAAGGAGCAGCAGCGCCAGAACAAGGGCGGTCAGGCGAGCAAGGCGTTTATTCATCTTCATCATCGTTTAGCTCTCCTTCCTCCAGGGCACTGCCGGAAATCAGATTCAGGTTGACATCGCCCTCCACCACGCCGTGGATCGTACCGCTGACCGTACCGTGGATCTCGCCGTGCACCAGACCGTCCACCCGGACGCGGCCGCTGGCCTGCTTTCTTGCCACCTTGCTGGGCATGGAGAAGGAGGTCTTATCCACGATGGTACCGCCCAGCAGCAGGATCTGCGGCAGGACGAACATGACCAAAATGATGGAGATGATGGTGCCGCGGCCCAGGCTCTGACCGATGCCGACAATGGCCGCATCCGAGGTCATCTGCCCGATCAGGGTGCCGGCCACCGCCAGAATGGTGCCGGAGGTGATGATGGTGGGGAAGGCGAAGTTCATGGTCTCGATGATCGCTTTCCTGTGGGACATCTCATTCTTTAGCTCGTTGTACCGGCTGGCGATGACGATGGCATAGTCGATGTTGGCGCCCATCTGGATGGAACTGACCACCAGATAGCTCATGAAGAACAGGCTGCTGCCCGTCAGGGCGGGAACGGAGAAGTTGATCCAGATACTGCCCTGGATGACCAGGATCAGCAGCACGGGCATGCCCGCCGACTTGAAGGAAAACAGCAGCACCACCAGGACGATTAGAATGGACACAATGCTGACTACCACATTGTCGGTGGAGAAGGACTTCTGGAAGTCGTACTCGGTGGTGGAGTCGCCCACCACATAGACAGTGCCGTCCGGGTAATACTTCTGGGCCGTTTCCCGGATGGTGTCGAGAAAATCGTAGGTCTCCCGGCCGCTCTCCGGCAGGGTCAGGTACAGCAGGATACGGTTGTACTCGCTGCCCTGAAGCTGCTTTTTGGCGCTCTCCATTTGGGTCCGGGCGTCCGCGAGAGTATCCGTCTGCTCCGCATCCAGGGTGACCAGTCCGGCGTCGATCTGATCGCAGACGAACAGGAACATGTCGATCAGCGGCACGCCGTAGGTGGACAGGCTGCTGACGATCTTGCCGTAGTCTCCGCTTTCGGCGGCATAGGCGGCGTAGACCACCTCCGCCACCTCGTAGTCCAGGTCGGTCAGCTCCGCGAACTGACGGGGCGTCAGCCTATCCGCCAGCATATAGCCGTCCATGGCCTCCACGTTGGAAAGACCCATGGAGTAGTCCACTTCTTCGTACTCCTCCAATTCGGCCAGCAGAGCCCGCTCCGCGTTATAGTCCCCGGTGGGGACCATCAGCGCCACAAAGTTGTCGGAGCCGAAGCTGTCGGTGATCATATTCTCCGCGATTTGGGTGTTGTTCAGCTTGGGCGTTTCCAGATTGCTGTAACCATAGGCGTAGGGACAGTCACTGGAGAAATGGAAGGCAAAGACCACCAGCACGACGAAAAGCGGCGGGATGATGAAGCGGGTCGCGTGGGCGAACTTGCCCACAAAGGGAATTTTGGGGATGAAGCTCTTGTGCTTTGTCTTTTCCATCAGCGGGCCGAAGAGCATCAGCAGGCCCGGCATGATGATGAATACAGACAGCAGCGCGTACAGGATGGCCTTGATCAGGCAGATGCCCATGTCCGGGCCGATCTTGAACTGCATGAACATCATGGCGGCCAGACCGCCGATGGTGGTCAGGGAACTGGAGCCGATCTCGGGGATGCCCTTGCTCAGCGCGGCGATGACCGCCTCCCGCAGGGGCAGGGTCTCGTGCTCCTCCTTGAAGCGGTTGCAGAGAATGACCGCGTAGTCCAGGGACAGGGCCAGCTGAAGAATGCTGGTTACGGAATTGGAGACGAAGGAGATCTTGCCCAGCAGGAAGTTGGAGCCCAGATTCAGGATCATGGCCGACACGAAGGTCAGCAGCAAAACGGGGATTTCCGCGTAGGTCTGAGATGTCAGGAGCAGGACGGCCACCACGATGACGGCCACATAGACCATGATCACCTGAACCTCGGAGTCGATGGACTCTGCCACCGCGTTGCCCAGGCCGGTGGATATGTACAGGTCGCGGCCGGACAGGGCTTCTTCTACCCGGCCCAGGGAATCCAGACAGCGGTCGTCATCCTCATCATAGTCAAAGGTAACGCTATACAGGGCGGAGACGTTGTTGTAGTGGTCCTGTGTATCGTCGAACTCGACGCTCTGGACCCCCTCAAGCTCCGCAAGCAGGTCACGGACCGTGTGGGCCTCCTCCAGGGAGATGTTCGCCACCATGACCTGGGCCGAGCCGAAGGTGGTGAACTGCTCATCCATGATATCCAGACCCTGCCGGGTCTCGGAATCGGCGGGAAGGAAGGCTGCCAGGTCGTTTTCCACCTCCACCCAGTTGCGCGAGAAGGCGGAAAAGATCAGGGCGATGATGGCAAGCAGGAAAAACAGATTGCGCTTGTCGACGATGAAGGTGGCCAGCTTGACCATAAAGCTGCTGCCGGGATTGGTTTTTTGCTGCTGCGTCATACGCCTGTGCCCCTCCTCTGATCCAAAAACGCCTGCCTGCCGGTGGCCGGATAATCGCCGCGCTCCGTGTGAAAGACCAGATCGACCTGTGAGCGCGTCACCGTCCCGCTGGCCCTGTAGGAGATGGTGCTCAGCAGAGTCTTCATCTTCCCGCAGAAGGACAGCTGATTCCCCCGGCAGGTCCCGGCCCCGATGGCCAGTGTGTTTGTAAACATGGTGAGAAAGCCCTCCGCGATGTTGTCGCAGATGGTCAGATCCAGGTAGCCGTTCCGGGTCCCCAGGGGAACGGTCATTTCCAGCTTATATCGGTAGGTACCGGCTTTCATGGTGTGCCTCCCATCGGTTTTTCTGTGCTCGTTGACCCTGAAACAAGGGGGACAAACGAAAGATAATTGACATTTGTACCTCCAGATGATAAGATACACCCGAAAAAACAGCAAGAGACAAATTTTTGTCAGGTGTGAAATAACTGACAAATGGATATCAGCTGTTTCCGAATGGAAAGGAATGGGCATGGAAAAGAAAACGGATCTTCGCATCGAAAAGACATACTTTTTGCTGCACAACGCCTTTACAGAGCTTCTGGAGGAAAAGCGGTTTGAGGAGATTACCGTCAACGAGCTGTGCGAGCGGGCCATGATCCGGCGGACTACCTTTTATAAGCACTTCGCGGATAAATATGATTACTTTGCCTTTTATATGAAGGAGCTGTGCGCCAGCTTTCAGGATCAGCTCCCGCCGGATGTCATGCTGGATGAGCTGAACCCGTATTTCCTGTCCATGTGCCGGGAACTGCTGCGCTTCATTGCCCGGCATGAGAAGCTGATCCGGAATGTTGCCGACAGCACCATGTTTCCGGTCGTGCTGGACATCCTTTCGGAGCAGATCGCCGACGACATTCTTCGGGTCCAGCGCA
>JBJEYS010000254.1:0-27230 GCA_051886995.1 Oscillospiraceae bacterium | reverse complement strand
GATGGTAGGCGTCCGCCTCCAATTCCAGGACCTGGTCGAAGAAGGTGTCGATCTTCCCGCAGCTGTGGTAGATGCTCAGCGCCCCGTGGCCCCGGATCGTCCGGAAGATCCTCCGGTCCTTTTCAAAGATAAACTCCCGCCAGATATCCGGGGAAATCAGCGGGCCCTTTTGGGTCCCGATGTCGTCCATGTACAGAATGGCGTCCGGCTTCAGGTATGTCATAATCCTGTCGATCAGGTCGATCTTGAACCGGGTCAGGGTCTCCAGGATCTCCTCAGTCTCGTCGGGATACTCATAGAAGGAGCAAAGGGCGTCCTCAAAGCCCAGCAGAAGCTGGTAGCGCTCAAAGATGCCCATCTCCATCAGGAGCACGGACAGGCGGTCCCAATCGCGCCCCTCCCGGAAGCGTGCCCTCTCCGCCTCCCAGTCGATGGCGTCCAGATCGGGAAGGACCAATTCTTCCCGCCAGTTTTCGATGTCCCGAATGATCTTCTGCCCATGGGCGGGTACGGTCAGGCCGTTGGTTTTGGCGTCGGGGATCCAGTGGATCCCGAACCAGTCGTCGCCTTCCGTCACCAGAGGGCGCTCATTGATCTGCTTGGGAAAATAGTTATGGATGCAAAATTCAAATCGGGGCAGCCACTGGGGGATTTCATGACGAAATACAGACAGGACGTTTTCTTTCTCAGTCATGGAAAAGCTCCTTTCGTACTTTGCTTTTCTTTCAATTTAGCAAAAGAACCGCAGAAAGGCAAAAGAAGATCCGAATGGGCCCATAACCCCTATGCTTCCAGGGCGTCCAGGAACAGCGGAACAGCCGGGTTTCCCCCTTCAGGCAGCCAGGCGGCTGCCATCACGCTGTCCGAAAAACCGCGGATGGGGATCAGGCGGACGTTCGGATCGTGGGCAAGCACATGGTTCCGGTTGAGCAGGCTCACGCCCTGCCCGGCCGCCACCCAGAGAGAGAGCAGGTCCGCGCTCGGCGCGTAGCTGTACCGCGGCTGGAAGCCGAACCGGGCAAACGTGTTGCGCATCGTCCGCGCCGCAGGGCCGGAGTCCGCCGGGTCGGGGATGAAAAAAATCTTCTCCCCCAGCAGAGCGGGAAACTCCTCCGGTGCGATCTCGTTTTTCTGCGCCAGCGGGTCCCCGGACTCCACCGCAAGGCACATGGGAGCCTTTTCAACCTCCGTCCATTCCGCCCAGGCCAACTCCGCCACATCCAGCTGCAGACTGACAATGAGATCCAGACCGCCCTCCATCAGCAGCTCCCGCAGAGCGCGGAAGCTGTGCCGGGAAAGGCGTACCCGCACGCCGGGGCAGCTTTGGGAAAAACGGTGCAGCGCCAGGCGCACCTTTCCGGGTAAAAGCTGTCCCTCCAGCAGCCCCAGCTTTAATTCGCCCCGGAACCCGGCGTTTGCCGCGCGCACCTGCTCCACCAGCTGCTCGTAGTCCTCATAAACCCGCTCCAGCCCCTCCAGCAGCGCCTGTCCGGCGGGAGTCAGGGAGACCGTATTCCGCAGGCGCAGGAAAAGCTGGACATTCAATTCGCTCTCCATCTGGGAAATATGGCGGCTGAGAGCGGGCTGCGAGATGAACAGGCGGTCCGCGGCCTTCGTAAAGCTCAGGCATCGGGCCACCTCGATGAAATACCGCATCTGTGCCGTTGTCATGCAATCACCTCGGTCGGGATCCTATGCCAACAGCCTCCCGGGGATCCGGGAGGCTGTTGACAAAGTCCAGGAAAAGGAGAAAGAGAGAAAAAAGCAAATTTACAGGGCGGGCCATCCCTCAAGGCCCATGTTCTTGACCCGGGCGCTCTCCACGGCGTTCTCCTTGGGGGCTACCAGCTGGATCACGCGGAAATCCTCGTCACTGAGCTTCTTTTCCAGGCCGTGGGGCTGATTGGGGGGGATGCGGATGATGGAGCCCTTGCGCAGCTCGTACACATTATCGCCCACGCGGAAGAGCACCTTGCCGCTGAGCACGATGTTGATCTGCTCCGCCTCGTGCGAGTGCATCACCAGAGCGGGGTCCCACATTTCAGAATACTTGACCGTCAGATGATCGGCGCTGTTGAACACCCAGGTCCGTCCGCCGGGCATCTTGATGTTGGGCTGACGCTCTTCAAAATCAAACAGTTCTACTTGATCGTTCATTCTAATCTCTCCTTACGTCTTCTGGGGCAGGCCCATGTAATCCCGGTACTCCCGGGCGGTCATCACGTCGCGGCCCAGCAGGCCGGCCATGGTGCGCGCTTCCTTAAACTGCTCGGCGTTGCTGACGATCTTGTCGTTGCGGTGGGGGTACTTCCACACCGCGTCCTCCATGCCCACCCGGATGTTCATTCCCATCAGCAGCGCCTGAGTCGCCACAAAGCTGGACGCGCGCCCCGCGGCGCACACCGTGATCCGGCAGTCCGGGTCGATCTCCTTCAGCTGGTGGTAGGTGTTCATCATGGTGTGCATCATGGCGATGGGGTCATCCATGGGGCTGCAGCCCGGCAGGCCGTACAGCAGCAGGAAGTTATACGGCTTCTCCAGCAGGCCGGAGCGGATCAGGTACCGGTTGGCGTGATCCACATCGGCGGAGGAGTAGAACGTCACCTGCGGGATCACCCCCGCCTCCTGCACCAGGCGGCACTTTTCGATCATCACATGGGCGGGCTTGCAGAACAGCATGTCGCCGTTGTAGGTGGCGTTGGTGTTCACGGGCGTCGTCTCAAACATTTTCTCTTTGAGCAGGACTTTCATAATGTCCCACTCCTTCTTGTTCTCGCACACCATGCACCCGTCAATGACCACATCGGGGAACTCCGCCTTCAGCGGATCGATGACCTGATGGAACAGGTCGGGGTCCAGGACGCTGTACCCGTTCTCGTCGCGCACATGCAGGTGGATGCTGGGCGCGCCGGCCAGGCAGGCCTCCCGGGCGGAGTTGTAGATCTCCTCCGGGGTCATGGGGTGGTTGGGATTGAAGCGCTTGTTGTGCATGGCCCCCACGATGGCGGTGGTCACCGCCACCTTGCGGGGGATCTTCCAGGGGGGCTGGATGTCCACATCGTCGGACAGCAGGGCCGAGTGGGTGGGGTCCACGCCCTCAAAGTCGGCGTAGAACTGGAAGATCGCGCCGTTCCCGTACTGTTCGCTCAGGCGGTGGACCTTGTCCCAGTTCACATGGTTGTTTTGGTTAGACATAATGGTATTTTCCTTTCTGTCAGCTGAGCTGGTCTTCCTGCTTATTGCTTATAATAGTTGAACCCATACCGCTGCATTTCATCGCGGACAATGTCCATCTTCCACGGCTCTGTTACTGTTGGAAAAAGCATGAAATTTTTATACGGGCCAAAGGTGTTGATCGCCCGGCGTACATCTTCCCGGATCGTCTTCTCATCCGCATCCACCATGCTGGACACCGTGCTGAGCGATACTTCAAAGCTCAGCTTGTCCCGGTATTTCTCCGCGACCATTTCCCAGTCATTGACCGGCTGAAGCGGGTTCACGACCTGTATGCCGATTTCCACAAAATCGTCCAAAAAGGCCTGCATCTTTCCGCAGCTGTGCTGGAACGCGATGATCCCATGGCTTTTGATCGCGTCAACGATCCGCTTATGGCTCGGCTTGATAAACTCACGGTACATTTCCAGAGACATCAGTGGTCCGCCGGCACTGCCGAGATCGTCAAAGACGCACAGGCCGTCCGGGTGATAATACTTGGCGATCCGGTGGATCAAATCGATCTTCGAATCGGTGATGGCCTCGATCAGTTCCAGGAATGCCTCCGGCTCGGTGTACATGCTCACCAGGGCTTCTTCGAAACCTACCAGACTGTGCAGCCGCTCAAAGGGACCGCTCTCCAGAATAAACTTTACCAATTTATTCTCCCGGTCATAGTTTTTTTCGTCCTCAGCTGCACATGCTTCCCAGTCGATTGCATCATAATCCGGAAATTTGACCTGATCGCGCCACTGCGTGATATCATCCACGGGAAGCGGATAGGCCGGGTCCTGGACATAGCCGAATGTCGCTGCATCAAAGTGCCAATGACAGCCATACCAGTCCACTCCGTCCGCATGGTCTTTCGGCCGCTCCATCACAGCGCTCGGGGTGGCAAACCGCCCGACGGAATAGTCCCAGGAAAGAGGTACCCATTCCGGGTCTCCCGTTCTGTGGATCATTCGGAGCACATTTTCCCGTTCTGTTATCATGGTGTGTCCTTTCGGTTCAGTCCTTCAGCCCCATCAGGCGGGCGGGGTTGTCCTTGACCATGACGGCCAGGGTCTCCTCGTCAATGCCCACGACATCGTAGAGCAGGTTCAGATACTTGTACAGTCCGTCCACGGGGTAGGGGGAAACCGCCTGGCCGAAGTCGGAAGAGATCACGATGCGCTCCTTGGGCACACCGGAGTCCAGAACGCGGCGCATCAGGTCGATGGAGTTGAACAGGTCATCCCGGTCCTCCAGCACCATGCCGTGCTCCATGGCGGTGATCTCAATGTTGGCGCCCCATCCGGCCCAGCGCACCAGCTGCTCCTCGGAGGCGTTGATGCTGAAGTGGGGGTGGTTGACCAAAATATTCTTCACGCCCCGCTCAAAGGCCTTCTCAATGAGCACGTCGATCTCACCGGGGGTACCGTGGCCGGTGGCCAGCACAAAATCGGGGTGGGCGGCCATGTAGTCCAGCACGTCGAGCACCTCGGGGATCAGCTTGCCGTCCCCGTCCAGGTAGTAGATGGGCTTCTCCTCCGCGGTCATGCTGCCGGAGCCGTGGAAGGCCTTGCCCTTATGCTGATCGATGTGCATCCGGGAGGACACGGTGGGCATATAGGCGATCTTGGCACCCATGTTGTAAGCGCAGTCCAGGGCGTTGATGTTGAAGCCGCCCACGGAATTGTTCATGGCAATGGAACTGAAGACCCGGCAGCCCTTGCTGATGTGCTTTTCCAGCATCAGGCAGCCATGGGTCGAGGGCACATAGTGGTCCTTGACCAGGAAACCGGCGTAGCCGGCCTCTTCCGCCTGCTGTAGCATCTCCAGCGCGTCCACCTTGCGCTTGGCCACGGACGGGCCCGCATGGATGTGGATGTCCACAACACCCTTCATAAAGCTTTTGTTGAGCATATCATTCACTCCTTTTCAATTTACAACGCATAAGCGGCATTCCACCCGGCACGCACAGCCAGGCGTACGCTGCCCGCTTTGTCACAGTCACCGATCTTACGGAAAACAGGGGCGCATTTCCGGAACGCTTCCGCCTCTTCCCGGCGGGGTCTCATGCCCGCCGCCAAAAGGACCGTATCCGCTTCCAGCGTTTTCCGTTCTCCGTTCGGATCCGTATAAATAACCGTACCGCCGTCGATCTCAACACACGCGCAGCCGGCCAGCACCTGACAGCGGTTATCCTCCAGCTGTCCGATCAGCTCTTCCCGGTAGGTGCGCATGGCGTCGCGGGCGAGGAGCGGTGAGCGGGAAAGCAGTGTGACCGCTTTCCCCTGCATCGCGTAGTGAATTGCCGCTTCGCAGCCCACCTCGCCGCCGCCGATCACGGCAATGCTCTGCCCGACCCGCTCGGGTGTATGGAAACTGTCGCCCGCCCACATCACATTGGGGCCGTCGGCGCCCGGGATCGGCGGGAGCAGCGGCGAGGCTCCGATGGCGCAGATCACCGCGTCATACGCCTCTTTTTCCAACTCGTCCGGCGTGACCGCGTGCCCAAGGCGCACATCGACGGCGGATTTTTCCACCTGCCGGATGAGATAATTTTCATATTCTTTCAGGTCGTACTTGAAGGGCATGAAAGACGCGTCCTTCAGCTGTCCGCCCAGGACCGGCTCCTTCTCGTACAGGGTCACGGTATGTCCGCGTTTCCGGCACTCCAGCGCCGCGGTCATGCCGCCGGGGCCGCCGCCGATGACAGCCACCCGCTTGCTGCCGGAATTGCCCGGAGTCAGCATGGTCAGTTCAAATTCCCGTCCGGCCTCGGGATTTACGGAGCAGCCGTACGCATGGGATTTTTTGAAGCCGTCCAGGCAGTAGAAGCACTTGATGCAGGGACGGATCTCTTCCTCCCGGCCCAGCCGGCTCTTCTCGGGAATGGCCGGATCGGCAATAATGGCGCGTGCCATGGCCACCAGATCGGCCTTGCCCTCCGCCAGCGTCTGCTCAATCAGCCTGGGCTCCTTGAACGCGCCCACGGTCAGGACGGGCAGCGTGATCTCCGGATCAGCCTTGACGGCCGCCGCCAGATAGGCATTGGGCGCGGGGGGCAGGAAGCCCGTCGGGTGGGTGATGGCCCGCAGCCGCGGCTCGCGGACCATCCCCGCCGAGACATGAATAATATCGATCTTGTCCTGGATCATCTTGGTAAAGGCGATACACTCGTCGATCTCGAAACCGCCTTCCACGCACTCAGAGCCGCTGATGCGGTACTCGATGAGCAGATCACGGCCCACGCGCTGACGGATCCGGTCCAGGACCATGATGGGAAATTTCGCCCGGTTTTCCAGGCTGCCGCCGTACCCATCCGTACGGTGGTTGCTGCGGGGGGACAGGAACTCCTGCAGAAGGGTCCCATGCCCGCCGTGGAGCAGCAGCGTGTCGAAGCCGCACTCCTTTACGCCTTCCGCCAGATCGGCGTAGCGCTCGGCAAGCTTGTCCATCTCCTCTTCCGGCATCTCGTAAAACCGCAGGCCGTCGCCGCGCACAAAGTCAGAACATCCATACTGCTTCTTCGCACGCGCCTCGGCGTCAAATTCGCCCTCTGTTCCAAAATGGACCAGCTCATAGGCGCATTTCGCATCGTAGAGGTGGATCGCATCGGTCAGGCGGATGAAATTGCGCCACCCTGCCTGATCGGTGATCTCCAGTTTGGCATGGATCTTGCTTTTGTTGGTGCGCACCACCGGCTGCCCGCCGCAGCTGACGCAGGCCGCCCCGCCCTTAGCCCGCTCCACATAATGGAGCAGGTAAGGGGTCTCGGGGGAGGTCGCATCGGTGTGCTGGGTCTGATGGGCCAGGGACGGGGCACTGAAAATACGGTTTTTAAAAGTCACATGCCGCACGGTCAGCGGCTGGAAGATATGGGGATAAACAGCATACTCCATAGGGGCCTCCTAGTCTGTTTCCGTCACCCGGCATAGCCGCACAGGCGCGGGATCCAAAGGACCAAATCCGGCAGGTAGGCCAGTGCGACAATCACAATAAAAGCGCCGATGGCAAAGGGCCAGATCGTCTTGCAAAGCTTGTTGAACGGAATTCCCGACGCATTGGAGGTGACAAAGAGCACCACGCCGACGGGAGGAGTGATGTAGCCGATGATGGTCAGGATACAGAACACCAGGCCGAAGTGGACGGCGTCCATGCCGATCGCGGTCGCCAGGGGGAACATGACGGGCAGGAACACCATGGTCATGGTGCCGGTGTCCAGCAGGCAGCCGCCGATCATCAGAACGACGATCATCAGGGCAATGATCAGAGTCTTGCTGCTGGTAATGCCGGTAATGAAGTTGATCATCTGGGCGGGGATGCCGGCGCGGGTCATGGACCAGGCGATGATACCGCCGAAGGAGATCATCAGCAGGATGCCGCCGCCGGTGACCGCGCTGCGCAGCATAATGTTGGGGAGCTTTTTCCAGTCCATCTCATGGTAGATGGCGCTGGCGACCAGAGCGCAGAAACAGGACACGGCGCCCGCCTCTGTGGCGGTGAAGAAGCCGCCGATGACGCCGCCGATGATGACGATGGGCACCAGCAAAGCGGGCAGGGCGGAGATGAAGGACTTGGCAATGCGCTTGATGCTCATCTTATCGATGGAGGGACGCAGCTTCATCTTGCGGCTCAGGAAGGAGATCACAATGCAGAACACGCCCACCAGCAGCACGCCGGGGAGAATACCGCCCACAAACAGGGCCTTAATGGACGCGTTGGTCATCATGCAGTACATGATGAAGGAAGTGGAGGGCGGAATGATGGGGCCCAGGATGGCGGATGCGGCCACCAGAGAGCCGGTGAATTCCTCCGGATAGTTGTCCTTCCGCAGTTCGGGCACCAGGATGCCGCAGAGCATGGAGGCCACGCCGTTGGGAGAACCCAGGATGGCCGAGAGGATGGCCGCAATGATCACGCAACAGTAGGCCATTCCGGCCTTCAGCTTGCCCACCAGCTCACGAATGAAGCCCAGCAGGCGGGAGGTCACGCCGCCGGCGTTCATGATCTCGCCGGCCATAATAAAGAAGGGCAGACAGGTCAGGGAGATCATATCCACCTGGTCGAACATGCGCTGGATAATGACCAGCAGGTAGCTGTCGTTGCCGAAGCTGAGCATATGGACAACGCCCATCAGGCCCAGAGAGAAGGCAATCGGCAGGCCGATGATCATGACGACCACAAAGACAATAATTGCAATCAGCATGCTTCTCCACCTTCCTTTTCTCCGGTTTTCGCGATGACTGTACTATCTTTCCGGAACGCCGCACGCACATTGCCGATCAGCTCCGGGAAAAAGTCGATGGTGAAAATGAACATAAAGATCAGGCCGATGGGAATGGCCCAG
Source organism: Oscillospiraceae bacterium (assembly GCA_051886995.1). Lineage (GTDB taxonomy): Bacteria > Bacillota > Clostridia > Oscillospirales > Oscillospiraceae > JAJPXI01. The sequence continues at coordinate 18,682 of JBJEYS010000254.1, read as the reverse complement.
TAGGGCACCGCCAGAGACAGCCCGGAGGAGGTGCTGATGCTCTTGACCACAGCCGCTCCGGTGACCTTTTTGATGGCGTAGCGGATCAGGAATGCGAAAAAGAACAGGCAGATAACGTTATTGACTAATTTCAGGATCTCCTGCGCTTTGCGCGGAAGATGGGAAGTAACCAGGTCGAAGCTGACCAGGGCCTTTTGATAGTAAGCAGCAGCACCGCCCAAAAACGTGCAGTACATGAGCAGATAGCGGATGATCTCATCTGACCAGATAAAGGTCTTGCCAAAGCAATACCGGCGTACCACTTCGACCAGCATGAGCACCAACATGGCCACAACCGTAATGGTGGCCATGATCCGCAGCAGCTGGTAGCAGCCGCGCGCAAATTTGTGGTAAATTTTAAACATAATCGCGTCCCCCGGTTTTACAATTCCTCACCGGCAAAAGCCGGTGAGGAATTGTATGTATCTCTTCTTGACTTGGCGAACAATTAATACTTCGCGGCCATTTCCTGAACGCCGTTGATGAACTCGGCGTACACACCGCCCTTGCCGATCCACTCGTCATACAGGGGCTGCATGGCCTCGACCCAGGCGGCCTTGTCGGAGATCTCGTTGAACTCCACGCCGTTGGCAATGCAGTCTTCGCGGGCCTGGGAATCCCACTCATAGATGGTGGTCTTCATGTACTCGGCGTCGGCCTCGGCGAAGCACTCGCAGATCAGCTCGTAGTAGCCCTCGGGCAGGGACTCGATGGTGGCATTGGACATAACGGTCAGAGACAGCCAGGGATAGATGCCGATCTCGGACATGTAGTTGACGACCTCATAGTGCTTCTGCATGGAGACGGAGGTGGCGTTGATCTCCTCGCCGTCCACCACCTTGTTCTGCAGGGCGGAGTACAGCTCGGCAAAGTTGACGGTAACGGGGTTGGCGCCCACGGTCTGCAGGGCGGCGTCAATGACAGGGTTGCCGCCGGTGCGGATCTTCATGCCCTTCAGGTCGGCCATGGTGTTGATGGGCTTGTCGATGGTGGCGAAGTGGCGCATACCGAACTCGCTGGCGCCCACGATGGTAGCGGTGCCCAGATCCTCGTTGGCAGCAGCCACCAGAGCCTTCCAGGCGTCGCTCTGCAGGACCTCGGCCTCCAGCTCATAGCTGTTGATCAGGAAGGGCATCTGGAAAATGGACAGCTTGTCGGAGTAGCTGGCCACGGTTCCGATGGCGCAGCCGGCGATGTCAACGGAGCCTTCCAGAGCCTGGGCCAGCAGGCTGGCCTCGTTGCCCAGAGCACCGTCGGTGACCAGGTCAATGGTGATGGCGCCGTTGGAGCGCTCGGCGATCATGTCGATGGCGTTCTGCAGAGCCACGGCAGTACCTTTGCCGCCGGAGCCGCCGATACCGAAGGTCAGGTTGACCTTCTGGGAGAAATCGACCCCGGAATCGCTGCTGGGAGTGTCGCTGGTCTGGGTGGAGGAGTCGCTGGGTTTAGCGCTGTCGCTGGGTTTGCTGTCGTTGGCTTTGTCGCCGCCGCAGGCAGCCAGCATGGCGAGCATCATGCTCGCGGCCAGGATCATGGCAAGAGTTTTCTTCAGTTTCATTGAGATGTCCCCTTTACATAGATTTTTTAAAATGTTTTGGGTCTCCTTCTTGCGTTATCCTCAGTATAACAATCCCTCTTTCAGGGTGTCAAAATGAGCACATTGTTTGCCGTTTGCTCAAATTATGACTTTCGAGAAAGCCAAAATTCGGGGGAATTGACCGGGAAAAGCGCCGTCAGGGCCAACCGGCGCATCACAGAGACTTGAACTCCATGCGGTTGATGATATCCTCCTGCATTTCGGGCGAAAGCTCCACGAAATACGCGCTGTAGGTGGCCACCCGCACCAGCAGGTCGCGGTAGCGCTCCGGGTCCTGCTGCGCCTGGCGCAGCGTTTCGGTATCGATGATGTTGAACTGAACGAAAAATCCGCCGTTCAGCAGGTAGGCGCGCAGCAGGTCGGTGAACTTCTCCATACCGGCTTCGTTCTTCAGCACGTCCGGGTCAAAGCGCATATTGAGCACGGAGCCGTTGGTCAGCTTCGTATGGGTCAGCCCGGCCACCGAGCGCATGGTGGCGGTGGGGCCGCTCTTGTTGCGGCCCTGCTGGGGGGAGATGCCGCCCTCCGCGATGGGGGTGCCCGCCAGCCGTCCGCCGGGCAGCGCGCCCACGCCGTACCCCAGGGGCACATTGGCGGTAATCGTGGCCGCCGCGGTGATCAGGGGCGTGCCGCACTCGCCCTCGTAAGAGTGAAGCACATCGCTGCAGAAGACCAGGACCTGATCCACCAGCTCGTCCACAAACCGATCGCCGTTGCCGAACTTGGGCGCCTTCCCCAGCAGGTGGCGCACATCGTCATACCCCTCGAAATTGGCGTCCAGAGCGTCGATGACCCGCTCCATGGTCAGCTTTTTGTCCTCAAAGACCACCTTTTTCAACGCGGCCAGGCCGTCGCCCACATTGGGCGCGCCCGCGATGGAGATGGACTGCCGGGCGTATTGCCCCGTTCCGCCGCTGAACAGATCCAGCCCCCGCTCCATGGGCCCGTGGAACAAGGCGCTCTGGAGGGGAATGGGCAGGAATCGGGCAAAAATGGCCCGGTCCTCGTTGGTCATGACGGCAGCGGCGCCCAGGAAGTGGCGGGTCTGGGCGCAGAAGGCCTCCCACACCTGCTCAAAGCTCGTGAACTTGCGGGGGTCGCCGGTGGGCAGGCCCACCTGTTTGCCCGTCATGCGGGACACGCCGTTGTTCAGGGCCAGCTCCAGCATCAGGGCCGCGTTGAACAGGCCACCGGGTACGTCCAGAGAAACGCCGGGGATGGAGGGGCTGTTGCAGCCGGTAATGATGTAATCCCGGGCCAGCTCCAGCGGATAGCCGTCCGCCAGCAGCTGCTCGATGGCCACCGGGTCGGAGACAAATTTCAGTTTGCCCTTGAGCACCTTGGCCAGCCGCGCGGCCGCCAGGAGATACTCCCGGGGGCTCTCCTCCCCGATCCGAATCACCAGGTCCTCAGCGGTCATGCCGATGCTCTCCTCGGCCTCCATCAGCAGATAGGTCAGCTCGTTGACCGCGCAGTTGCCCTGCCGGTCCACGCCGCCCAGGGTAAAATTCACCGCCTGGGGGAATCCGGCAAAGCAGGTGGCGGTATTATGGTCGTCCAGAGTGACGGTGCCGTTGACCTTCACAAACCACAGCTCCAGCAGCTCCCGGGCCTGTTCCCGGGTCAGGCGCCCCGCCTCCAGGTCGGCACGGTAGTAGTCGATCAGGTACTGGTCGGGCCGGCCCAGGGTCATGCCGTGGCCCCAGCCCTCGATCATGAGCACCACCCAGGTCATATAGGCCGCCTGCACCGCCTCGTGGAAGGTCTCGGCGGGCTCCCAGGGTACCTTGGCACAGACGCGGGCGATCTCCCGCAGCTCCGCCGCGCGGGCGGGATCGGCCTCCCCCGCCGCCATATTCTCCGCCAGGTGGGCGTAGCGCAGGCTGAACCGGCGCACGGCGTCCAGGGCGATGGTCATGGCCGTGTACAAATGGTACTTCTCCAGGTTTTCGATCTGGAACAGGTCCAGCTCCTCCCGGCGCTTCAGCGCCTCCTCATACCGGGCCTTCATGCCGCCCCGGAGCACCATCTCATAATCCACCGCCACATGGCAGGGGTAAAAGCCGTTGTTGCTGAAGGTCACGCCGCCGATGAAACCGCTCTCGTGCATCTTCAGGATGGGTTCGGGCACCCGCTTCTCCCAGCGGTCGTAGGCCGACTTGCCCTCCCAGTAGGTCAGAAGGGAGAGCAGTTCCTCCTTCTCCTGCTCCGACGGGGGCTGGAAGCGGTCCCACTGGCGCACGGACATGTCGTCCACCTCCCGGCGCAGCCACTGGGCGTTCAACTCGGGCAGCACGGCGCCGCCGCGCGCCTTGCTGCAGGGGCAGCCCACGATCAGCTCTCCCTCGTCGATGCGCACGCTCATATGGTCCAGGGTTTCGGCAAAGGCTTTGGCCTGCCGCAGGACAGGCAGTTCCCCCTCTGTCTGCTGATAGGAACGGGTGTAATACCGCTCCCGCTCCACACAGATTTCCGGCAGTGTGAAGATCCTCTCGGCGCAGGCGGCTACCCGCGCCGTACTTCCCTTTCGTGTCTCCATAAGCATACTCCCTTTGCTGTTTATTTCAATGGTAACTCTTACCGGTCGTTTATCAATTTTATTTTTAATTTGCGCATCAGGACTTTTTATGATATACTTTTTTACTCAAAGGAGGCGACAGCATGGACCGGCAGGAACTGATCCAGTACATCAAAGACCATCCCTTCGCTGTGCTCAGCGACCTGGTCTATCAATATATTGTGGACGCCATTGTGGATGTTCGGTTCGTCCCCGGCTCCAAGATCAACACCAAGCAGATCTCCGAGGAGCTGGGCATCAGCCGCACCCCCGTGCGCACCGCGCTGGAGCGTCTGGTGGAGGAAAAGCTGGTGGAGCAGGTGGGCGAAAAGGGCTACAAGGTCTGTCAGGTGGACTGGCAGGACTGTGTGAACCTGTACGACATCCGGGAGATGATCGAAGGCAACGCCGCCTACATCACCGCCAACACCATCACCGACGCTCAGCTGGAGCAGCTCAAGCAGACCATTCTCACAGCCAAGCGGGCCCGGGAACAGGGGGATGTTCTGGCGGTCTTCGACGCGGACAACCTCTTTCATGAGCTGATCGTCCGCTTCAGCGGAAACAGCTATCTGATCGATATGTACAATTCCCTGAAGATCTGGATCCGCCGGTACCAGCGCTCCCTGATCGCCGCCGGAAAATACAGCGCCGAGACCCACAATGTGGACAAGCATATTGTCATCTACCGCGCCATCAAGAGCCGGTATTCCCTGGTCGCCAAGACCGAGATGACCGACCATCTGCACCATATTTACCGGGTCCTGTTCGACGGAGGGCTGGTCACCCGCTCTCCCGCAGAAAGCGAGGAACCATAAATGGAAAAGAACGAAAATATGCCGTTTGTTCCGCCGCAGGACGCCGCCGCCCTGAGTCAGCAGGTCTACAATTACATCCTGCGCCAGATCATCGAGGTGCAGCTGGAACCCGGTGAGCGCATCAACGTCACGAAGATCGCCGAGCAGCTGGGGGTCAGCCGCACGCCCATCCGCTCCGCCATGGAGCAGCTGGAGGAAGACGGCCTGATCAAGCGGGTCAGCGACCGGGGCTATCAGGTCACCCCCATCGGCATGGCCGACTGCTTCGACCTGTGTGACGCGCGCAAGATCCTGGAGGGCACCGCTGCCGCCATGGCCGCCAACAATATTACCTCCGCCGACCTGGAGATCCTGGAACGCAGCATCGTCAGCGCCAAGGAGTGTCTGGCCCGCCAGGGCTTTGATGACTTCGCCGAGCAGGATACCATTTTCCATGAGACGCTGCTGCGCGCGGCCAACAACCGCTATCTCCTGCAGGTCTATGACACCATCAAGATCCGCATCAACCGCTACCGCTATATCATCTCCACCTACTGTCGGGGCACGGCGGAGCAGGACACCCGCCACGCCGTGGCCAAGCACACCTGCATTTTCCGCGCCGTGAAAAACCGCTACAGTTCCGTGGCCCAGAATGAAATGGAGGAGCACATCGCCTACACCTACCGCACTCTGTTCGACCTGGGCTCGTTTATCAGCAAGCAGCGCCAGGATTGACCCCTTAAAACACCGAACCCCGGATCCAGCAGTTCACCCTGCTGTATCCGGGGTTTCTTTTGACTCAAAATACAGCTTTGGTCTCCTTGACCAGGTGCAGATAGGTGGACAGCACCAGGTTCACATCGATGCCGCAGGCGCAGCCGCTGAAGCCCATTTTAATGAAGCGCTCCGCCAGAGCGGTATTGGGCGCGTAGATCAGGCAGAACTTTCCCTGTGCCCGGCAGGCGTCCACCACACGCTGGAACGCGGCGTTCACCTCAGGGTCGTCGAACTGGCCGGGCTTGCCCAGAGCGATGGACAGGTCGCACGGGCCGATGAAGATTCCGTCCACACCGTCCATGGCCGTGATCTCCTCAATGGATTCCAGGCACTCGCGGGTCTCGCACATGGGGATCATCAGGGTCTCCCGGTTGTGCTGCTCCCAGTGCTCGGGCAGGGGCAGGGTGTTCATGCCGAAGTCCGAGCCGCGGCCCATGGCCATGCCCCGGTTGCCCACGGGAGGATACTTGCTGTACTCCACCAGCTTCTTCACATCCTCCACGCCGCCCACAGCGGGGACGATCAGGCCCTTGGCGCCCAGATCCAGCAGCTTGAGCACGGAGGGGCGGGAGATCTCCTTGATGCGCACGAAGGGAGTCAGGTCCCGGGCCTCCGCCGCACGGATCATGTCGGCGGCCGTCTCCACACCGATGGGAGAATGCTCCTTGTCGATGATGACGTAGTCCATCCCCGACAGGCCGATGGCCTCCATAACCAGGGCGCTTCCACTGTGGAAAAAGGTACCCAGTACAGGTTCGCCGCGGTTCAGCTTCTCCAGCACCAGATTTTTCTTCATGTAGTTTCATCCTTTCAGCAGTCTCTCTACGAGGCTCTTTTCTGATCATATTGTAATAAGACCCCTTTCAGTGTGTCAATTTGTATGCACAGTGCCCGTAAAACGGGGAAAAATGGTTTTTCCCTATCGAAAAAAAGCAGACCGGGCGGACCCAGCGCGGCGGCGGAGAAGCCGCTTTCGCCGGAAAAAACAGCAAAACAATTTTTCCATTTTGGCCATCCTGATTGTTCTTCAAAAGAACACAAGGCGGGTAAATTGGGGCAAAGCGCACAAGTTTTGACCCTCTTTCCCCCTGCCCTTTATAATGGTCACACTGAAATACTGCAAAATACTGCCCAATGTGAAAGAAAGGAAGGATGCCCATTATGGCTGCCAATGAACGTGTTGCCCGTCTGCGGGAACGGATGCTGGTCACGCCCGCCATTTGCGTGGAGCGTGCCTATTACATGACCAAGTCCTATCAGAAGACCGAGAACCTGCCCACCGTCCTGCGCCGTGCCTACGCCCTGTCTGACATTCTGGACTATATGACCGTCCGCATTGAAGAAGGGGAGCTGATCGCCGGCTGGCAGACCAGCAAGGAGCGCGGCGGCGCCCTGCTCATCGAGATGCGTTCCGAGTGGATCATGGAGGAGCTGGACACCGTCCAGGACCGCGAGTGGGACAAGTATCAGCCCCTGAGCCCGGAAGAAAAGGCCATGATCCGGGAGATCGCGCCCTACTGGCAGGGTAAGACTTTGTCCGACTACTGGATCGGCGCGGTGCCCCCCTGGGCCGCCAAGCTGGAAAATATTCTCCAGACCGGCGGCTTCTGCCGCAACGGCCACCATCAGGCCCACTCCGTGGCCGATTACGAGTCCGTTCTGAAATACGGCCTGCGCGCCACTCTGGACCAGGTGAATGAAAAGCTGGCCCAGCTGGACCCTTTTACCCCGGAGGATCTGGACCGCTACCATTTCTATCAGAGCGTCAAGATTGTCCAGGAGGCCGTCATCCGCCACGCCAACCGCTATGCCGACCTGGCGGAGGACATGGCACGGCAGGAAAGCGACCCCGCCCGCAAGGCCGAGCTGGAGGAGATCGCCGCCAACTGCCGCCGGGTGCCCGAGCACCCCGCCCGCACCTTCCGCGAGGCCGTGCAGTCCATCTGGCTGGTCTTCGTGCCGCTGATGATCGAGTGCTGGGGCGCCGGCATGTCTCTGGGCCGTGTGGACCAGTACCTGCTGCCCTACTATGAGGCCGACCTGGCCGCCGGGCGCATTACCCGGGATGAGGCCCTGGAGCTGGTCTCCCTGCTGCTGATCAAGCTGAACGCCGCCATCAACCTGCAGGAGGGCTTCCTGACCGTTGCCTTCGCCGGCTACCCCGTCATGCAGGGTCTGACCATCGGCGGCCTGACCCCCGACGGCCGGGACGCCGTGAACGAGCTGACCTACCTGTTTCTGGACGCCGAGGCCGACGTGGGCCTGACCGCCGAGGACGTGGTGGTGCGCATCAGCCGCTACAATCCCGACCGCTATGTGGAGCGCGCCTGCGAGGTGGCCCGTGACCTGCACGGCAAGCTGAAATTCGTCTCCGACGACACCACCATCCAGTCCCTGCTCCAGATGGGCACCCCCCTGGAGGACGCCCGGGACTACGTCTCCGTGGGCTGCCACAATCCCACCATCCCCTACCGCGCCCACGACCCCAACGGCAACGTAGTCAACTGCGCCCTGATGGTGGAGCTGGCGCTGAACAACGGCGTGTTCCGCCAGACCGGCGAGCGCATCGGTGCCGAGACCGGCGACCCCCGCGCCTTCACCTCCTATGAGCAGGTGAAGGAGGCTTTCCTGGAGCAGTTCCGCTATCTGATGCGGGTCACCTTCCTGTTCAAGAACGCCGATATGCAGACCTTCGGCGAGCACTCCGCCTGCCCGCTGCTGTCCTCCCTCTACCCCGTGTGCCTGGAAAAGGGCGTGGACATCTACCAGGGCGGCACCTATCCCCAGCTGAGCCACACCACCGGCCTGGGCGGTCTGGCCAACGTGGGCGACAGTCTGGCCGCCATCAAGAAGGTGGTCTTCGACGACAAAAAGATCACCATGGCCCGGCTCTGCGACGCTCTGGACGCCAACTTTGAGGGCTATGAGGACGTGTACCACCTGCTGAACAAGGCCCCCAAGTTCGGCAACGACGACGACTATGTGGACCTGCTGCTGCGGGACGTGCTCACCGATATGTGCCACTTCATCAAACAGTTCAAGATCTACAAGAACGCCCGCAACTCCTGCTCCAGCATCATCATGACCGCCAACATCCCCTACGGCGCCATCCTGGGCGCCACCCCCGACGGCCGCAAGGCCGGCGAGCCTCTGGCCGAGGGCGGCATCTCCCCCCACCAGGGCCGCAACGTCTCCGGCGTCACCTCCACCTTCCGCTCGGTGGCCAAGCTGGACCAGGTCCTGCTGGCCAACGGCAGCATCCTGAACGTGCGCGTCTCCCCCGAGCTGGTCAAAAACGAGGCCGGTCTGCGCAACTTTGCCATGATGCTGCGCACCTTCTGCGAAAACGGCGGCAATCTGGTGCAGTTCAACTTCACCAGCAACGAGATGCTCCGGGAGGCCCAGAAGTTCCCCGAGAAGTACAAGGATCTGCTGGTGCGCGTGGCCACCTACAGCGCCTACTTCACCGAGCTGTCCCCCGACCTGCAGAACAACATCATTGAGCGCAGCGAGTTACATTAATATCCCCTGAATAAACCGCAAGGAGGGATCCCCATGAGCGCGGAAGCTCTGGTATTCCATATTATCCACGGCTCCTTCGTGGACGGCTACGGCATCCGTACCACCGTATTCCTGAAGGGCTGCCCCCTGAAGTGTATCTGGTGCTGCAACCCGGAGGGCCAGTCCTTCCAGCCCGAGCTGAAGGTCACCCGGGAGCTCTGCAACGGCTGCGGCAACTGCCTGTCCCACTGTCCCAAAAACGCCCTGTCCCTGGCCGACGGCGTCCTGCAGGTCAACCGCACGCTCTGCGACGGCTGCATGGCGTGCGTGGAGCACTGCTACACCGACGCCCTGGAGCCCTTCGGCGTCAAGTATACCGCCCGGGAAGTCTTTGAAATCATCAAGAACGACGAGATGTTCTACAAGAACACCGGCGGCGGCGCCACCATCGGCGGCGGCGAGTGCACCTGCTACCCCGACTTTATGCTGGAGCTGATCGACCTCTGCCACAAGGCCAACATCCATGTGGCGGTGGACACCTGCGGCTACACCACCTCGCCCAAGGGCAAGGAGGTCCTGATGGCCGCCGACCTGCTTCTGTTCGACATCAAGGGCATCGACCCCGTCCGCCACGAGATCAACACCGGAAAGTCCAACGATGTGATCCTGGAAAACCTGCACATGCTCAGCGAAGCGCGCAAGCCCCTGATCATCCGCATTCCCGTCATTCCCGGTTACAACGACTCCGATGAGAACCTGAACGCCGTGGCTGACCTGCTTTCCACCCTGAAGTCCGTGGAGCGGGTGGACATCCTCCCCGAGCACGAGTTCGGGCGGGTGAAGTACGGCCAGCTGGACATGGAGTACAAGCTCAAGCCCTGCCCCGTCAGCGACGAGCGGCAGGAGGCCATCCGCGCCATGTTCGAGCGCCGCGGCTTCAAAGCCCAGCTGGGCGGCTGATCTTATCCATACAAAGGAGACAACTTTCATGAAAGCTGCTGTTTATCACGGCCCCAATGATATGCGCATCGAGTCGCGCCCCATCCCCGTCCCCGGCCCCAACCAGATGGTTGTCAAGATCGACTACTGCGGCATCTGCGGCACCGACATCGAGTCCTACCACCGCGCCGGTATGATCCCGCCCGGCATGGTGTTCGGCCACGAAAACGTGGGCACCGTCGCCGCCCTGGGCGCCGATGTCACCGGTTTTGAAGTGGGCGACAAGGTGCTCTGCGGGCCGCCCACCCACTGCCCGGAGAACTGCACTCCCTGCCAGAACGGGCAGACCAACATCTGCCTGAACGGCTTCGGCCGCACGGCGGGCATCCGCCAGTTCGACGGCGGGTACGCCGAATACATGCTCATCCACGACGTGGAGCACACCATGCTCATCAAGGTGGAGGAGGGCACCGACCTGAAGGAGGCCGTCCTCTTTGACGTGGTCTGCGTCGCCTTCCACGCCATCCGCCGCTCTAACTTCCGCCCCGGCGACAACGTGGTGGTCAGCGGTGTCGGCCCCATCGGCCTGTCCGCCATCCGGCTGCTGAAGGCCGCCGGCGCCAACCGCATCGTGGCTCTGGGCACCAACAGCGCCAAGTTCGACCTGATCCGCTCCTTCGGCGCGGACTATGTGGTCAACTCCGCCGAGACCCCCGACCTGAAGGGGGCCCTTCTGGAGATCTTTGAGCAGGACGTGGCCGCCGACGTGGTCTTCGAGTGCGCCGGCAACCCCACCTCCGTGGAAAACTGCGTGTACTCCTGCGCCAAGCCCGGCGGACAGGTCATGTTGGTGGGCACCAGCGCCGTCCCCCTGGGTCTGGCCCTGAACCGCTTCGTCCCCCGCGAGATCCAGCTGACCACCTCGTTCGTCTATACCGCCGAGGAGGTGCGCCGCTACCTGCAGATGCTCCGCTCCGGCAAGCTGGCCTTCGGCGACCTGGTCACCGACATCGTCTCCCTGGACGACTGCGTCGCCAAGGGGCTGGACCGCCCCGACCGCAAAAAGCATCTGAAGATCCTGATCGATCCCTCTCTGTAAAGGACGGTGTCTCCATGAATCATCCCTATCAGAAGCTGCTTTCCCCCATCCGGATCGGCGGCGTGCTGTTCCGCAACCGCATTTTTGCCGCCCCCACCGGCCTGCAGGCCTGTCAGGACGGCAGGCCCAACCCCACCGAGGCCTCCATCGCCCACTTTGCGGGCCGCGCCAAGGCCGGCGCCGCCTGCGTCACCTGCGTGGGCGCCAGCATTTTCCCCGTGGACCCCACCCAGCGCAAGGCAGTCTGGGACGTGTATGACCCCATCGCCGTTAACGACCTGGCCTACCTGGCCCGCCGCATCCACTTCCACGGCGCCAAGGCCTCCATGGAGCTGGGCGTATCCGGCGTGGTCAGCACCGGCCTGGTGGTCAGCGAGGGTGCGCCCACCATCTGGGGCACCCCCGGCAAGGAGATGACCCGCGCCGACATTCACGCCATGACCGAGGGCTTTGCCAAGGCCGCCCAGGTGCTGCAGCAGGTCGGGTTCGACATGATCCTGCTCCACTTTGGCCACGCCATGCCGGTGGCGCAGTTTCTGTCCCCCCTGACCAACCACCGCACGGACGAATACGGCGGCAGCCTGGAAAACCGGGCCCGCTTCGCTCTGGAGATCATCGACGCCATCCGTGCCGCCGTGGGCCGCAGGCTTTTGATCGAAGTGCGCCTCAGCGGCACCGAGTATGAGCCGGGCGGCATCACCATCGACGAATCCATCGAATTCATCAAGATGATCCAGGACAAGGTCGATCTGGTCCAGGTCTCCGCCGGAATGCACGGCCCCAAGTGGATGACCACCACCCACCCCTGCGGCTTCCTGCCCTCCATCCCCAACGTCTGGCTGGCCGAGCGGGTGAAGCAGGCCGGCGTGACCGTCCCCGTGGCCACCATCGGCGGCATCCAGGACCTGGACGAGGCCGAGGGCATCCTGGCCGACGGCAAGGCCGACGTGCTGACCGTGGCCCGCGGCTTCATCGCCGACGAGGAGCTGGTGCGCAAGGCCTATGAAAACCGCCCCGACGACGTGGTCCCCTGCGTCAAGTGTATGCGCTGCCACGACAGTGTGGTGTACGAGCGCCAGTTCTCCTGCACGGTCAACCCCCGGGTGGGCCTGGAGCGCTGCATCCACGAGCTGACCGATACCTCCCCCACTCCCCGCCGGATCGCGGTGGTGGGCGGTGGCCCCGCCGGTATGGAGGCCGCTCTGATCGCCTCCCGCCGGGGACACGACGTGACCCTTTACGAGCAGGGTCCCGCCCTGGGCGGCACCCTGAAGTTCTCTGATTACGTTCCCTTCAAGTACCCGCTGAAAAACTTCAAGAACTATCTGGTCCATCAGGTGGAGAAGTCCAACGTGAAAGTCCTGCTGAACACCACGGCCACCGCCGCGCTGCTGAAGACGGAAGGCTATGACGCCGTCCTGGCCGCCGTGGGCGCCACCCCCATCGTTCCCCCCATCCCCGGTCTGGAGCGCGCCGTCCCGGTGGCCGATCTGTACGGCAATGAGGATGCCGCCGTCGGCCGGGTAGTCGTCATCGGCGGCGGACAGGCGGGCTGCGAGACCGCCCTGCACCTGGCCCGCCTGGGCAAGCAGGTCGCCATCGTGGAAATGCGCGACCGCATGGCGCCCGACGCCTCCCCCACTCACCGGGCCGAACTGATCCTGGAAATGGAAAAGACGCCCGGCCTGGAAATGGTCACCGGCCTGCGCTGCACGCAGGTGACCGCCGACGCCGTGGAGGGCCAGGCGGAGGACGGCTCCATCCGCTCCCTGCCCGCCGACACCGTGGTCCTGGCCGCCGGGTCCCGCCCCCGCACCGAGGAAGTGGACTCTCTGCTGGACGCCGCGCTGTATGTGTTCCCCATCGGCGACTGTGTACGCGCCGCCACCGTGGAGCAGGCCATGCGCTCTGCCTACACCGCAGCTTTGAACCTGTAACCAAAAATTATTTATATTTCAGAAGGAGTGTTTTCCATGAGCGAAAAGCCCATCCTGTTCGACACCCACGAGACCCAGCCCGACACCAGCCGTCCCGGCGGCCGCAGCTGGATCTTCCAGGGTTCCGACAAGCTGACCATGCAGTATTCCGAGATCTTCTCCAACCCCGAGAGCATGACCCACGTCCACGATGACTACGAGCAGATCATCATGATCCTCGCCGGCAAGGCCAACTTCTGGTGCGGCGACGAGTATTATGAGCTGTCCGAAGGCTGCATCATGGTGGTGCCCCCCCATGTCCCCCACGGCATCCAGCAGCGCACCGACAGCACCGTGGATCTGAAGGTGCTGGAGATCTTCTGCCCCAAGGACCCCGCCCGTCCTCAGAGCCCCAAGGTCACCGATGTCGGCCATCTGAACTGGTAAGAAGCACAGCGCGGGGAAGTCCGGCAGCCGGACTTCCCCGCGTTTTTTCTATACGGACAGGAGAATGCAGATGAACTTTTTGCATTTAAAATACGCCTTTGAGATCGCGCAGGCGAAATCCATTTCCAAGGCCGCGGAAAAGCTGTATGTCAGCCAGCCCGTCCTGAGCAAGGCCATCCGGGAGCTGGAGGACGACATCGGCTTTGCCATCTTCACAAGGACCTCCAAGGGCGTCGTCCCCACCAAGAGCGGCAGCGATTTTCTGGTGCACGCCCGGAAGATCCTGGACGACGTGGAGGAGGTGGAGGCTCTTTACAAGGTGACCGCGCACAAAGAGTACCGGTTTGACGTCACTGTGCCCATCGCGTGCTACATCGCGCAGGCCTTCGTGGAATTTGTGAAGGAGCTGTCGGACCGGGACCGGGTCAGGGTGGATTACCTGGAGGCCAACAGCATGACCGCCATCGACCGGGTGGTGGGACACGACAGCAACATCGGCATCATCCGCTACGAAAACCAATACGCGGATTACTTCCTGCGGCACATCGAGAGTAAGGATCTGGTGTCGAAGGAGATCTGGCAGTTTGAGTACCGCCTGATCATGTCCCGGAGCAACCCTCTGGCCCAAAAGGATCTGGTGCGGTCAGAGGACCTGGAAAACCTGCTGGAGATCAGCCACGGCGATCCGCTGATCCCCTCCCTTCCGGCCTCCGTAATGACGGAGATGAAGCGCCGGGAGGCCAGCGCCCGGGAGATCGTAGTCTACGAGCGGCAAAGCCAGTTTGAACTCTTGTGTGAGATCCCCCGGACGTATATGTGGGCCTCTCCCACGCCGCAAAGCATTCTGGACAATTTCTCTCTCGTGCAGAAGCGCTGTGACGCGGAGCATATTCGCTATACGGACGCCCTGATCTACCGCAAGGGCTACCGTCTGACCGGCGAGGACCGGACCTTCCTCCAAAAGGTGGAGGAGCAGGTGGAGCGGCTTCAGCAGCAGTCCGCCCCCTGACTTGCTATTCCGTTTTCCATAGAGCTCTATGCCGAATTGTCCCCTTCAAAACAGGCGGCACTCCCGATACAATAAACACAGAAAAAATAAAGGCCGTTTCGGCCGAAGGGAGTCTGCCAATATGCCAAATGCGATCAATGTACGGGATTTCATCGTTGCCAACTATACGCCCTATGACGGCGACGGCAGCTTTTTGACCGGCCCCACCCAGCGCACGAAGAAGCTGTGGGACGAGCTGAGCCAGCTGCTGGAGCAGGAGCGCAACACCCCCGGCCGCGTCCTGGACGCGGACACGAAAACCATTTCCACCATCACCGCCCATGAGGCCGGATACATCGACAAGGACCTGGAGCAGATCGTGGGCCTCCAGACGGACAAGCCCCTGAAGCGCGCCATCATGCCCTACGGCGGCCTGCGCACCGTGGAGCAGTCCCTGGAGGAGCACGGCTACCACCTGGACCCCGAGGTGAAGAAGATCTTCCAGTACCGCAAGACCCACAATGAGAGCGTCTTCGATGTCTACACCCCCGAGATCCGCGCCGCCCGCAGCAACAAGCTGCTGACCGGCCTGCCGGACGCCTACGGCCGCGGCCGCATCATCGGCGACTACCGCCGGGTGGCCCTGTACGGCGTGGACTTCCTGATCGAGCAGAAGCAGAAGGCCAAGGCCCAGTACGATGCCGACGACATGACCGAGGACCTGCTGCGCAAGCGGGAGGAGATCGCCGACCAGATCCGTGCCCTGGGTGAGCTGAAGGAAATGGCCGCCAAGTACGGCTTTGACATCTCCCGACCCGCCGAGGATACCAAGGAGGCCATCCAGTGGCTCTACTTCGGCTATCTGGCCGCGGTGAAGGAGCAGAACGGCGCCGCCATGAGCCTGGGCCGCACCTCCACCTTCCTGGACATCTACGCCGAGCGCGACCTGGCCAGCGGCAAATACACCGAGGAAGAGATCCAGGAGATGGTGGACCACTTCATCATGAAGCTGCGCATCGTCCGCTTCCTGCGCATCCTGGAGTACGATGAGCTGTACGCCGGCGACCCCGTCTGGGTCACCGAGTCCCTGGGCGGCATGTGCCTGGACGGCCGCCACATGGTCACCAAGATGACCTTCCGCTACCTCCAGACGCTCATCAACCTGGGCCCCGCGCCCGAGCCCAACCTGACCGTCCTGTGGAGCGAGCGTCTTCCCGAAAACTTCAAGAAGTTCGCCACCGGCATCTCCATCCGCACCTCCGCCATCCAGTACGAGAATGACGACCTGATGCGTCCGGACCTGGGCGACGACTACGGCATCGCCTGCTGCGTGTCTCCCATGCGCATCGGCAAGCAGATGCAGTTCTTCGGCGCCCGGGCGAACCTGGCCAAGTGCCTGCTCTACGCCATCAACGGCGGCGTGGACGAGCGCACCGGCAAGCAGGTGGCCCCCAAGTTTGCCCCCATCACCAGCGAATACCTGGATTTCGACGAGGTTATGGAGCGCTTTGACCAGATGGCCGGCTACCTGGCCAAGGTCTACATCAAGGCCCTGACGTGCATCCACTATATGCACGACAAATATGACTACGAGCGCATCGAAATGGCCCTGATGGACGAGAAGATCAAGCGCACCACCGCCTGCGGCATCGCGGGGCTGTCCGTGGTGGCCGACTCCCTGTCCGCCATCAAGTACGCCAAGGTGAAGCCCATCCGCGACGAGCGGGGCATCGCCGTGGACTTTAAGATCGAGGGAGATTTCCCCAAGTACGGCAACAACGACGAGCGGGTGAATTCCCTGGCTCAGATGGTGACCACCCTGTTCATGAACAAGCTGCGCCAACACAAGACCTACCGCCACAGCATCCCCACCCAGTCCATCCTGACCATCACGTCCAACGTGGTGTACGGCAAGAACACCGGCACCACCCCCGACGGACGCAAGGCCGGCGTTCCCCTGGCCCCCGGCGCCAACCCCATGCACGGCCGGGACACCAACGGCGCCCTCGCCTCTCTGCTGTCCGTGGCCAAGATCCCCTTCGAGGACGCCCAGGACGGCATCTCCTACACCTTCTCCATGTGCCCCTCCGCCCTGGGCAAGAACCAGGAGGAGCGGGAGAACAACCTGATCGCGCTGCTGGACGCCTATATGGGCCAGACCGGCCAGCACCTGAACGTGAACGTGCTGGACCGCACCACCCTGCTGGACGCCATGGATCACCCCGAAAAATATCCCCAGCTGACCATCCGTGTCTCCGGCTACGCGGTGAACTTCGTCAAGCTCAGCCGGGAGCAGCAGCTGGACGTCATCAGCCGCACCTTCCACGAGGCGCTGTAACATGGCGTTGAGCGGTTTTATCCACTCCCTGGATTCCTTCGGCGCGGTGGACGGCCCCGGCATCCGCTATGTGGTGTTCTTTCAGGGGTGCCCCCTGCGGTGCATCTTCTGCCACAACCCGGACTCCTGGGCCTTCGGCCGGGGCACGCGGATGGACGTGGAAGAGCTGGTCTCCAAAATCACGGCCCTGCGCCCGTTCTATCAAAAGGGCGGCGTCACCCTCAGCGGCGGGGAGCCGCTGGCCCAGCCGGAATTCGCGGCGGCGCTGTTAAAAAGGCTGAAGGAGGAGGGCCTCCACACCGCCGTGGACACCGCCGGGTCCATCCCGCTGGAAAAGTGTCAGGAGGCGGTCGATGCGGCAGACCTGCTTTTGCTGGACATCAAGGCATATGCCCCCGAGCTGTGCCGAACTGTCACCGGGCAGGACGGGCGGGAGGCCAAGCGGCTGCTGGATTACTGCCAGGAAAACGGAAAACCCGTCTGGATCCGTCACGTTCTGGTGCCCGGCTGCACGCTGGAGACCGCCCCGCTGACCGCGCTGGCCGACTACCTGCGGCCCTATACCTGCATCGAGCGCGTGGAGCTGCTGCCCTTCCACCAGCTGGGCGCTTACAAATGGGAGCAGCTGGGACAGTTTTATCCCTTACAGGGCGTCGAACCCCCCAGCGAGAATGAGGTCAACGCCGCGCGGGATATCTTCCGGCAAAGAGGGTTTTTCACACACTGAACCAAAGGGGTCAGGAGCCCGAAAGGGGCTCCTGACCTCATTTTTTCCTGTTCAATTCTGCCCGTAATAGGCGTTCTTCCCGTGCTTGCGCAGGTAGTGCCTGTCCATCAGCTCCTGCTGCATCGGCCCGATCCCGGGGCGGAGCTGCATGGCGTGGAAGGCCATAAAGGCCACTTCCTCCAGCACCACCGCGTTGTGGACGGCCTCTCCGGCGTCCCTGCCCCAGGTGAATGGCCCGTGGCTGTGGACCAGAACCGCGGGGACGGTCAGGGGATCGATGCCCCGGAAGGTCTCGATGATGACATTCCCGGTCTCTTTCTCGTACTCCCCCGCGATCTCCGCCGCTTTCATGGGCCGAGTGCAGGGGATCTCGCCGTAGAAGTAATCGCCGTGGGTGGTCCCCAGGGGCGGGATGCCCCTGCCCGCCTGGGCAAAGGAGGTCGCCCACCGGGAATGGGTGTGGACGATGCCGCCCAGCTCCGGGAAGGCCCGGTACAGCGCGGCATGGGTGGGCGTGTCGGAGGAGGGCTTGTAGTGCCCCTCCACCACGGTCCCGTCCAAATCGACCACCACCATGTCGTCCGCGGTCATGCGGTCATACTCCACGCCGCTGGGCTTGATGACGATCAGCCCGGTCTCCCGGTCCAGGGCGGACACATTGCCCCAGGTGAAGGTGACCAGCCCATGCTTCGGCAGCAGGAGGTTTGCTTCACAGACCTGTTCTTTCAGTTGTTCCAGCATAAACTGCCTCCTTACAGCACTTCCACAGCCCGGCGCTCCACGTCCAGCAGGGCCTTGTAGCGTTCCAGCCAGGCGCTGAACCCGGCCGCGTCCCCCGCGTCCGGCTCCACCGTCCTGCCGGACACATGGGCGAAGACCCGGCTGTTCAGATAGTCCTCCAGAGCTTCGCCCGGCGCCCGGTCGGCCCGGTAGGCGGCCAGCAGGGCCATGCCGTAGGGG
>JBJEYS010000253.1:0-1558 GCA_051886995.1 Oscillospiraceae bacterium | reverse complement strand
CCCATCGTGGAGACCGACCGCCAGGTGCCCACCAACCCCTACGGCGAGAGCAAGCTCATCGTGGAGCACATGCTCAAGTGGTGCGACCAGGCCCACGGGCTGAAATACTGCGCCCTGCGGTATTTTAATGTGGCGGGCGCCCGCTCTGACGGCTCCATCGGCGAGGACCACCGCCCCGAGTCCCACCTGATCCCCCTGATCCTTCAGGTGGCCCAGGGCAAGCGGGACAAGCTGTCCCTGTTCGGCACCGACTACCCCACCAAGGACGGCACCTGCGTGCGTGACTACATCCATGTGGAGGATCTGATCGACGCCCACATGCTGGCCCTGGATTATCTGCGTGCCGGCAATCCCTCCACCGCCTTCAACCTGGGCAACGGCCAGGGCTTTTCCAACCGGGAGATCATTGAGGCCGCCCGCCGGGTCACCGGCCACCCCATTCCCGTCAGTGAGGAGGGCCGCCGTCCCGGCGACCCCGCCACCCTGATCGCCTCCAGCCAAAAGGCCATGGATGTGCTGGGCTGGAAGCCGAAGTATACCAACGTGGAGGACATCATCGCCACCGCCTGGAAGTGGCACTCCACCCACCCGGACGGCTACGCCGATTGATCGTTCACAAGGAGTTTTCATCCTATGAATGTTTCCGAGACCATCAAACGCTTTCTTTTCATGATCGTCGGCCTGATCGTCACCGCCTTGGGCCTGGCCGTCTGCGTAAAGCCCGATTTGGGCATTTCCCCCATCACCACCCTGCCCTACGCCCTGAACCAGGTCATCCCCGCTCTTTCCCTGGGCACCTTCGTGTTCCTGCAGCACGTCGTTTTCTTCCTCCTGACGGTGCTGCTGCTGCGCCGGGACTTCAAGCCGTTTCAGATCCTGCAGCTGCCCTGCTCCTTCGTGTTCGGTTATTTCGTGGATCTCTGGGGGATCGTGCTGCGCGGTCTGAACCCGGAGGCCTATTGGGCGCGTATTCTTCTGCTTCTGGTCGGGTGCGTTGTGGTGGCGCTGGGCTTCAGCCTCATTTACACCTCCCATGTGGCGCTGGAGGCCAACACTGCCTTTCTGAACGCCCTGTCCCTGCGCACCGGCAAGCCCTACGGCACTCTGAAGATCCTGACCGATGTGATTATCGTCGTCCTGGCCGCCGCCGTCGCTCTGATCTTCCTGCACACGATCGTGGGCATCCGGGAGGGCACCATCATCGCCGCCCTGATCGTCGGCCCCATCGCCGGGTTCTTCAACAAAAGGCTGGCCGGGGCAGAACGCTTCTTTGTTTCGGGGCAGAAAACACAAAAACCATAAACCGGATCAAAATAACGGAGGATCGCCAAGCAGCGATCCTCCGTTATTTTGATCCTTATTTTCCGTTTTCGATCCGGCAGTACTGCTCCCGCCCAGTTCGGTACAGGTTCCCGCCATTGCAGTCCATGGCCACGGTCAGGGGGAGGTCTTCCACCTCCATGCGTTTGATGGACTCGCAGCCCAGATCCTCAAAAGCGATGACCTGGGCGGACTTGATGCACTTGGCGATCAGCGCCCCCGCGCCGCCCACGGCGGC
>JBJEYS010000252.1:0-1567 GCA_051886995.1 Oscillospiraceae bacterium | reverse complement strand
AAGGACGAATTCATAGCGCGTCATTTGGGCCTCCTGTTTTTGCGGAAGGTAATGACCATACGCACCACGGAGGACATCACCAGCACACCCAGGGCAAGACAGCCGGCAATCCCCAGGATGTGCAGGCCGCTCTGGACGAACATCTCGGTATCCCCCTGCAGCACATACTGCATGGTGTAATAGATCCCCGCGCCGGGCACCAGCGGGAAAAAGGAGACCAGCAGATAGCCGGTCACCGGGCATTTGCGGATGCGGGCCATGATCTCGGAATAGAGAGAAATGGCCATCGCCGCCAGGAAATTGCACACAAGGTCGTTCCCGAAGGCCAGCATCGTCAGCAGATAAACCAGCCAGCCCAATGCACCGCCGAAGCAGCAGATCAACACACCGGTGCGGATATTAAAGATCACGCAAAAGCCCGCGCAGGCCAGAAAGGCCCACAGGCAGGGGAGGAAGTACGTCCAATCCATCCTCACACCCCCCACAGTCCGGCGGCGGCGGCCATGGCGATCAGGGCGCCGAGAGCGATGGCAACGCCGGTCAGCAGAGCTTCCACCAGCTTGAACAGCCCGGCCACCAGGTCGCCCGCCATGATGGCGCGCATAAAGCTGGTGAACATCACACCGGGCACCAGCGCCATCAGGGCCCCGATCGTAATATAGTTAATGTTTTCGCCCGCTCCGAGCTGTACAAAGATCGCCGCCAGAAAGACAGACACAAAGGAAGCGATGACGGTCCGGATAAACAAATTGACGTTGATCCGCCCCAAATAAATCAGGCACAGGCCGATGACCACGCCGCACAGTCCGCCCGCCACGCCGTCCCGAAAACTTCCGCCCCAAAACAGGGCAAAGGCGCCGGCGCCCAGGAAATAACCCAGAAGCTGCATCCAGACAGGAAATGTGGACGTTTGGGTATCCAGCGCGCGCAGCTGCTCCAGGGCGCTGTTCACGTCGGGCGCCTCCGCGCAGACCCGGCGGCAGAAGTCGTAGACCAGCTCCATCCGGGTAATGTCATTTCCGTGAGAGGAGATCCGCCGCATACGTGTCAGGGGCTGGCCTTTGTCGTCCACCACGCTGACGATCAGGCAGTTGGGGATGGCGAACACCTGGCCGCTCTCCACGCCATAAGCCTGAAACGTGCGCTGCACGGCCTCCTCCACCCGGTAGATCTCCGCGCCGCTCTCCTGCAGGCGGCAGCCGATCTCCACGGTGAGCATCAGTAAAGTCGTATAGTCCACCTGGGCCGGTCGCCTCCTTTTCATCCTTTTTGCCCGCTCACGGCGGGGCGTTTACAGCCGTTATAGGATACTCCAAAACAGGGGTGGATTCAACCCCGAAACAGAGGAAAATGGTTACAATTCGGTTGTCGTTCCCGCTGCTTTCCCGGGCGCCGCAAGCTGCCCGTTTTCGATGCTGAGAAAGGCCACCTTCCCGGTTCCCGTTTCTTATTTCTGCGCGCCGTACCAATCCAGGACGTCTTTTAAATGGTCCGCGCTGACACGCTCACCGCCGCCGCGCAGCATATTCAGCATATCCTCTTCTCCCGGCGTCCGGTCCGCTTTCTC
>JBJEYS010000251.1:0-1569 GCA_051886995.1 Oscillospiraceae bacterium | reverse complement strand
CCCCGGCGCAGCAGTTCGGCAATCAGGGGTTCGGTGTCCGGCTCCTTCCCCACGCCGTAAAACAACAGGACGGTATGGGCTTTTTTCAGCTCGGGCAAGTCCAGAAACGCCCGGATCATCGGGGCCCAGTCCGGGCGGGGCAGGTCTGCCAGCTTCCGCCGCAGGGTGCCCTTTCTCTGCGCGGTGTTCACGCGGGATAGTGCATATCGCCGCGCACCCGCTCGGCCGTTTCCGCGCCCTTGACCGTCTCCAGCAGCTTCAGCGCAAAATCATAGGCAGAGCCGGGCGCCCGAGCGGTGATAAGTTTCCCGTCCACCACCACAGACTGATCCATGTGGGCGGTCACCCCCACGGCGGTCAGTTCTTCTTCCATTCCCGGATAACAAACGGCGTGTGCTCCCTCGCCGATCAGCCCCGCACGGGCCAGCAGCGTGGGTGCGGCGCAGATAGCACACAGCCACATGGAGTCCTCTGCCGCGGCCTGACGGGCCAGCGCCATGGCGGGCTCACTCCCCTCAATGGATGCCACGCCGCCCAGTCCGCCCGGAAGCACGACCATGTCGCCCTCCTTCAGCTTAACATCTTCCACCGCCGCATCCGCGGCGACCAGGATGTCATGCGAACTGGCGATCATCCTGCCGCCGATCCCGGTCAGCGTGACCTCCGCTCCGCCCCGGCGGAGCACATTGGCCGCCGCCAGCGCCTCGATGGTCTCGAACCCTCTGCCCAGCAGAATATATACCATGTCAAAGTACCTCCGATAAAATCAGATCCCAGATCTCCCCGTGCAGGTCCTCCACCGTGCGCAGATTTCCCGCGCCGTCCGTGCAGGTCACCCGCCGCCAGCCGTAGTGGTCGGCAGCCTGGAGCGCCGTTTCATGGCACAGGGCCAGATAGGCGGTGTCCACTTCGTGGATGTCGCCCTTGGTGTGGGTGGCACTCTCCCTGCGGCGCAGGTTCTCCACCGCCTTCTCCGTGGGCATGTCCAGATAGATCACCAGGTCGGGCCGCGGCAGGCCCAGCTTGTTATACTCAAAGTCGGCCAGCCACTCAAAAAAGGCACCCCGCTCCTGTTCCGGCGCCTTCGACGCCTGATGCACCGCGTTGGAAGTAGTGTAGCGGTCGGAGAGCACAAGCCCCCCCTGTTGGTAGTATGCTCCCCACACCTGCTTCCAGGACGCATAGCGGTCCACCGCGTAGAAGGTGGAGGCGGCGTAGGGGTTCACATCCTCCGGATGGCTGCCGAATTCCCCGTTCAGGTACATCCGCAGCAGAGCGGAGGAGGGCTTGTCATACTGGGGAAAGACCAGCCGCTGAAAGGCTTTCCCTTCCTGTTCCAGGCGCTGGCACAAGCGGGCAAACTGGGTGGACTTCCCCGACCCATCGGTTCCCTCAAAGACGATCAGCTTTCCGGCCATCTTACGATTCCTTCTTTCCTTTGGCTTTTACCGCCGACGCCAAAAACAGCGGCAGCTTTGCCATGCGGCCAATGCGGGAGGGCTGCTTCAGCAGCCGGTAGAGCCACTCCAGCCCCAGCTTCTGCCACGCCTCCGGCGCCCGCTTCACGGT
>JBJEYS010000250.1:0-1574 GCA_051886995.1 Oscillospiraceae bacterium | reverse complement strand
TTATGGCTCCCCCTTGATCTTTTCCCAATAGGCTTTGGCGGTCTGCTCCGCCTTGTTCTCGCCGTACCGGTAATAGACCTTATCCTTGATCTCATCGGGCAGATACTGCTGCTTCACCCAGCGGTTGGGGAAATCGTGAGGATAGAGATAGCCCTGCTCCCGCTCCATGCCGGAGGAGTCGGCGTGGACGTTCTGCAGGTGCCGGGGGATGTCCCCGGTCTTCCCTGCCCGCACGTCGGCCATGGCCTCGTCCAGGGCCACATGGCCGGTGTTGGACTTGGGCGCGGTGGCCATCAGCACCGCCGCATCCCCCAGGGGGATGCGGGCCTCGGGCAGCCCCAGCATATTGGCCGCGTCCACGCAGGCCTTGACGATGGGGATGATCTGGGGATAGGCCAGGCCCACGTCCTCGCAGGCGATGACCATCAGGCGGCGGCAGGCGGAGATCAGATCCCCCGCCTCCAAAAGCCGGGCCAGGTAGTGGCAGGCGGCGTCCGGGTCGGAGCCCCGGATAGACTTCTGCAGGGCGGAGAGGATGTCATAGTGGGCGTCCCCGTCCCGGTCGTACCGCATGGCGGAGCGCTGGGCCGCCATTTGGGCGTCCTCCAGAGTGACAAGTAGTTTTCCTTGCTCCCGCTTGGCAGAGCTGAGAAGCAGCTCCACCGCATTCATGGCCTTGCGCACATCACCGCCGCAGGCGGAGGCGATGTGGTCACGTACCTCGTCGGGCACCTCGGCCTCCGCCCCCAGGCGCTCTGCCATCAGGCGAATGCCCCGGTCCACGGCGGGGCGCACCTCGGCGGGGGTGATCTGCTTGAACTCAAAGACGGTGGAACGGGAGAGCACCGCGTTGTAAACGTAGAAATAGGGGTTCTCCGTGGTGGAGGCGATCAGGGTCACGTCGCCGCTCTCGATGACCTCAAGCAGGGACTGCTGCTGCTTTTTGTTGAAGTACTGGATCTCGTCCAGATACAGCAGGATGCCGTTGGGGGCCAGCATGGTGCCCACATCGGCGATGACGTCCTTAATGTCGGACAGGGACGCGGTGGTGGCGTTGATGCGCCGCAGGGCGCGGCCTGACTGCCTGGCGATGATGTTGGCCACGGTGGTTTTGCCCGTGCCCGAGGGGCCGTAAAAGACCAGGTTGGGGATATTGCCCGACTCGATGATGCGCCGCAGCAGACCGTCGGGGCCCAGAATGTGCCGCTGGCCCACCACCTCGTCCAGGGTGGAGGGCCGGATCTCGTCCGCCAAAGGCCGGTATGTCATGGGAACGACCTCCCTTAAGAAAAAAATGGAGGGGAAATCTCCCCTCCATTCTAACACATGTTCGATTATTCGTAAAGAGGATATTTATCGGTCAGCGCCTTGACCTCGGCGCGGATGGCGTCGGCCCTGGTGTCAAACTGCGTGGCGGTCTCCCACATAAGACGGCCGATGACCTTCATGTCCTCCTCCTTAAAGCCGCGGGTGGTGGCGGCGGGGGTGCCCACCCGGATGCCGGACGTGACAAAGGGCTTTTCCGGGTCGTTGGGGATGGCGTTCTTGTTGACGGTGATGTTCACCTCGTCCAG
>JBJEYS010000249.1:0-1578 GCA_051886995.1 Oscillospiraceae bacterium | reverse complement strand
GCTTCCTTTATTCAGGAATCCTATGACAAGGCGGCGTTTATGACAGCCAGCAAGCTGGGAAAGACGGTGAGTGTCAGCGAGTCCACTGTGGTCCGCTTCGCGGCTGAGCTGGGCTACGAGGGCTACCCCGCCATGCAGAAGGCCCTGCAGGAGATGATCCGCAGCAAGCTCACATCTGTGCAGCGCATCGAGGTCGCCAATGACCGCATCGGCGACCAGGATGTTCTGTCCCTGGTGATGCAGTCGGACATTGAGAAGATCCGCATGACTTTGGATGAGAGCAACCGCGCCGACTTTACCGGTGCGGTGGATGCCATTGTGGGTGCCAAGCGCATCTACATCCTGGGAGTGCGCTCCTCTGTAGCGGTGAGCAGCTTTCTGGGGTTCTATTTTAATCTGATTTTTGACAACGTGGTGCAGGTACATAGCAACTCCGCCAGTGAGATGTTTGAACAGCTTCTCCGGGTGGGAGAAGGGGATGTGGTGATCGGTGTCAGCTTCCCCCGCTACTCCCGGCGGACGGTGCAGGCTCTCCACTTTGCCCGCGACCGCAAGGCCAAGGTGATCGCCATCACGGACAGCGCCGCCTCGCCTTTGGCGGAAAGCGCCACCCACACCTTGCTGGCGAAAAGCGACATGGTCTCCTTTGTGGACAGCCTGGTCGCCCCGCTGAGTCTGGTCAACGCCCTGATTGTCGCGGTAAGCCGAAAAAAGAAAGAGGACCTGGCCCACACCTTTGAGACCCTGGAAGAGATCTGGGACGAATACGAAGTATACGAAAAGGTAGAAGATGAGACCTGACTGCATTGTGATTGGCGGCGGCGCCGCCGGTATGATGGCGGCCATCACCGCCGCTGCCGGGGGAGCCGCTGTCAAACTGCTGGAGCGAAACCCAAAGGTGGGGCGGAAGCTCTATATCACCGGAAAGGGCCGCTGCAATGTGACCAACAACTGCAGCGCGGAAGAAGTGCTGCGCAGCACGCCTTGTAATGGTAAGTTCCTTTACAGCTGTATGGACCGGTTTCCTCCCGCCGAGGCCATGGCGTTTTTTGAAAAGCTGGGCGTGCCGCTGAAAACGGAGCGGGGAAACCGGGTTTTTCCCGCTTCGGATAAGGCTGCTGATATCATTGACGCTTTGCTGCGGGAGCTGCGCCGGAGAAAGGTGGAGCTGATCGAGACTCGTGCCGCCGGTCTTTTGGTCGAAGAAGGATCCGTGCGCGGCGTGACCACGGAGCGGGGTGAATTCGCCGCTGGTGCGGTCATTCTTGCCACGGGCGGCGTGTCCTATCCGCTGACCGGCTCCACAGGGGATGGGTACGAGATGGCCCGCGCTGTGGGTCATACCATCGTGCCGCCCAAGGGAAGCCTGGTCCCGCTCTGCTCCGACGATCCCTGCTGCCCGCAGATGCAGGGCCTGTCCCTGAAAAACACCGGCATGAAGGTGAAAAATGAGAAGGGCAAGGTGGTCTATCAGGACCAGGGAGAGCTTTTATTCACCCACTTTGGCCTGTCCGGCCCCATGATCCTCAGTGCCTCCGCCCATCTGCGGCGGTTTGACCGGGAGCGGTATACGGTCTG
>JBJEYS010000248.1:0-1579 GCA_051886995.1 Oscillospiraceae bacterium | reverse complement strand
GCCGCCGGGAATGTCAACCCCCAATTTTGCCATTCCAAGAGAAAATCTTGTAATGTGCGCCCGTTTGTGAGAAAATAGGGGCAGTAAAGCGAGGGAACGCATATGACCGATCTGTTTGAAAAATCCATCCGTACCTTGGAACTGCCCCGGGTGCTGGAAATGCTCGCCGCCCAGGCGTCCACTGAGGAGGGAAAGGAGCGCTGTCTGGCCCTGCGCCCCAGCACCGACGCCGACGAGGTGCAGCGCCGCCTGCGGGAGACCAGCGCCGCCTTTCAGATGCTGGTCACCAAGGGCTCGCCCAGCCTGTCGGGGGTCAAGCCGGTGGCTGCCGCCCTGCAGCGGGCCGACATGGGGGGCGCCCTGAACACCCGGGAGCTGCTGGACATCGCCGCCGTGCTGCGCGCCGCCCGCTCCGCCCGGGAGTACGGCCTGGACGAGGGGGAGAAGACCGTCATCAGCCACCTGTTCGCCTCCCTGACCGCCAACAAGTTCCTGGAGGAGAAGATCACCACCTCCATCGTGGGGGAGAACGAGATCGCCGACGCCGCCAGCTCGGAGCTGGCCTCCATCCGCCGGCACATCCGGGCCACCTCCTCCAAGGTGCGGGAGATTCTGAACAAGCTGCTGTCCTCCAACCAGGCCAGGTACCTGCAGGAGGCCATCGTCACCCAGCGCTCGGGGCGCTATGTGGTGCCCGTCAAGTCGGAGCATAAAAACGACATCCCCGGCCTGGTCCACGACGTGTCCGGCTCGGGCGGCACCTTCTTCATCGAGCCCATGGGCGTGGTGAAGGCCAACAACGAGCTGCGGGAGCTGGAGGCCAGGGAGGAAAAGGAGATCGAGCGCATCCTGGCCGAGCTGTCCGCCGAGTGCGCCCAGTTCAGGGACGATATTGCCCAGGACTATGACCTGATCGTCATGATCGACTGCATCTTCGCCCGGGCCCAGCTGTCCTCCCGGATGAAGGGTATGGAGCCCCGGCTGTCCGACAAGGGGATGAACCTGCGCCGTGCCCGCCACCCGCTGCTGGACCCCGGTAAGGCGGTGGCCAACGACCTGATGCTGGGGGAGGAGTTCGACACCCTGGTGATCACCGGCCCCAACACCGGCGGCAAGACGGTGACGCTGAAGACCTTCGGCCTGCTGACCCTGATGGCCCAGTGCGGCCTGCACATCCCCGCCGCCGACGGCTCCACCGTGCGGGTGTTCTCCCGGGTGCTGGCCGACATCGGCGACGAGCAGTCCATCGCCCAGAACCTGTCCACCTTCTCCTCCCACATGGTGAACATCGTGGGCATCCTGAACGAGGCCGACCACGAGACCCTGATCCTCTTTGACGAGCTGGGGGCGGGCACCGACCCCATCGAGGGCGCGGCCCTGGCCGCCGCCATTATCGAGTCCGCCCGGGAGATGGGGGCGCTGGTGTGCGCCACCACCCACTACGCCGAGCTGAAGGTGTACGCCATGACCACGGCAGGGGTGCAGAACGCCTCCTGCGAGTTCAACGTGGAGACCCTGGCCCCCACCTACCGCCTGCTGATCGGCATCCCCGGCAAGTCCAACGCCTTCGCCATCTCCC
>JBJEYS010000247.1:0-1581 GCA_051886995.1 Oscillospiraceae bacterium | reverse complement strand
TCATATTCTTCAAATATTGAATATAGCAGGACAGTTTTTAGAGAAAGCTGTCCTGTTTTTTGTTGGTAAAACGGCACATCTATGGTATAATGAGGTTATTCTGACACAGGAGGTTTTCCGATGTCTGTTTCCAAGGAACAATTTATCTCCGAATATCTGGAGCGCATTGATTATCACGGCAGCCTGACCCCCTGCCTGGAAACTCTGGTCGCCCTGCAGCGGCAGCACCTGTACTCCATCCCCTTTGAAAACCTGGACCTGCTGGGCGATTCCTTTACCCCAAACCTGGACCGGGACTATTTATTTGACAAAATCGTTCGACGCCGCCGTGGCGGCGTGTGCTATGAGCTAAACACCTCTTTTTACAATTTACTGACTGCTCTGGGCTTTTCCGCCTGCCAAATCTCCGGCCGCTCCAGGCTGGAGTCGCCCCTGACCGGGCATGTGTTTACCTTGGTCCATTTGGAGGAGGGCGACTACACGGCGGACGTGGGCTACGGCGATGACGCGGTTCCGCCCCTGAACGTCAAGGGCGGCGTCGTGGAGGCGTATCACGCCAGATACTGGGCAGAGCCCGACGGTGACGGTCTGCTGCGCCTGTACCGGCAGTGCCCCGGGGAAGAACCCGAGTTTCAGTACCAATTCGGCCTGACGCCCCGCGTGCAGGCGGATTACATGGACACCTTCCGCTTTTCTGCCGCGCCGGGCAACACGTTCTTCTCCGAGCGACCCATCTGCTGCCGCTTTACCCCCGAAGGCAAGATCCTGCTGCGCCGGGGTATTCTGAGCATTGAGGAAAACAACCGGGTGGTGGAATCCCACCCCGTTGCCCCGGGGGGCGAGACCGACTGCTGCCTGCGGGAGTATTTCGACTTACCTTAAAAAATCAGATCAAAATTCCGCATGTATGTTTTTCTTCCCGGTGTGCATACTATTGGCAGAACCGATGTAAGGAGGAAATACGCGTGATCATCGATAAGATCGCCTTGGTGCTGGCCATCATCGGCGGCCTGAACTGGGGCTCCATCGGCATCTTCGGCTTTGATCTGGTGGCCTTCGCGTTCGGCGGCTCCGGCAGCGCGGTCAGCCGGGTCATTTACACGCTGGTGGGCCTGGCCGCCGTGTGGTGCATCTCTCTGCTTTTTCGCAACACCGAAGCGGCAGAAGAAAACACCTGAATCTTTTATGTGAAACGGCATAGCTTCGGCTATGCCGTTTCTCTATTTCCTTTCTCCGCCCTTGACTTTGATCTGCGTCCATGTTAAGATTAAAATACACCCCCCGGGGGTGTAGTATCGGAGGTGTCCATAACTATGATGGCCGATCAGAAAACCGTGCTCCGCCTGCTGAAGACCGCCCGCGGCCAGCTGGACGGCATTATGAAAATGGTGGAGGAGGACCGCTACTGCATCGACATTTCCCAGCAGGTCATGGCCACCGAAGCCATTCTGAACCGGGTGAACAAGGAGATCTTGTCCGCCCATCTGAAGCACTGCGTCAACGAGGCGGAGACGCCCCAGGCCCGGGAGGAAAAAATCGATGAATTTGTCTCCATGCTGGGCAAGATATTGAAGTAACTCC
>JBJEYS010000246.1:0-1584 GCA_051886995.1 Oscillospiraceae bacterium | reverse complement strand
AAGCGGCTCAACCGGGAGCACGGCATGGCCGTCCTGCTCATCAGCCACAACCTGCATGTGGTGCGCAAGCTCTGCAACCGGGTGCTGGTGATGAAGCGGGGCAAGCTGGTGGAGGACCGCCCGGTGGAGGAGATCTTCCGCGACCCGCAGCATGAGTATACCAAGCAGCTGATCGCCGCGATCCCCACCCGGGAACGCAAGCTGATCTGATCGGAAGGAGGGACCTGCATGGAACGTGAACCGGTGCTGGAAGTGCGTCATCTGAACAGCTATTATACCAAGGGGCGTTCCCTGTTTGGCGGAAAGGTCCAGCGCCAGCAGGTCCTCAAGGACGTTTCCTTTGAATTGCGCCAGGGAGAGATCCTGGGCCTGGTGGGAGAGAGCGGCAGCGGCAAGACCACGCTGTGCCGCGCCATTCTCGGTATGCTCAAGGACTATGAGGGCGAGATCATCCATCATTCCCAGCGGCCCCAGATGGTCTTTCAGGACCCGTTCAGCAGCCTGAACCCCGCCCACTCCATCGGATGGATCGTGGAGGAGCCCCTACGCATCCAGGGAAAACTGAAAGCCGCCGAGCGCCGGGACGCGGTGCTGGAGGTGCTGGAACAGGTGGGCCTGGGGGCGGAGTATGTCTCCCGCCGGCCCCGGGAGCTGTCCGGCGGCCAGCGGCAGCGGGTGTCCATTGCCTGCGCCGTCGTGACCCGGCCCAAGCTGATCGTGGCCGACGAGCCGGTGTCCGCGCTGGATGTGACCATCCAGGCTCAGATCCTCCAGCTTCTGGTGGACCTGAAAAAGCAGTATGATCTGAGCTATCTCTTTATCAGCCACGACCTGAATGTGGTCTACCAGATCTGCAACCGGGTGCTGGTCATGCAGCACGGGGTGATCGTGGAGCAGAACACGGTGGATGAGCTGTTTGCGAATCCGCAGCACCCCTATACAAAGCAGCTGCTGGCCGCGGCGGAATAGAGTGAAACAAAGGGCGGGATGTGCATATCCTGCCCTTGTCTTTTATAGAGAAAGCGAGTATAATATCTTTTACTTTAGTGTGTGCTGAGGAGGCATCCCCATGGAGAAGATTCAGATGACCACGCCGCTGGTGGAGCTGGACGGCGACGAGATGACCCGTATCATCTGGAAAGAGATCAAAGAGCAGCTTCTGCTGCCTTATATTGACTTAAAGACCGTTTATTTTGACCTGGGCCTTCCCAACCGGGAGGCTACCGGAGATCAGGTGACTGTGGATTCCGCCAACGCCATCCGCAAATATGGGGTGGGCGTCAAGTGTGCCACTATTACCCCCAACGCCCAGCGCGTGGTGGAGTATAATCTGACCGAGATGTGGAAATCCCCCAACGGGACCATCCGGGCCATCCTGGATGGTACTGTGTTCCGCGCCCCGATCATGGTGAACGGCATTTCTCCCGTGGTGAAGAATTGGGAAAAGCCCATCACCATCGCCCGTCACGCCTACGGCGACGTGTACAAGGCGGTGGAGTACCGGGTGCCCGGCCCCGGTCTGGCCGAACTGGTCTTTACCGGCGCCGACGGCCAGTGCTCCCGGCAGACGATCTTCCAGTTTGA
>JBJEYS010000245.1:0-1594 GCA_051886995.1 Oscillospiraceae bacterium | reverse complement strand
TCAGCTCCTTGCCCCAGGGCATCAGCTCATCCCCGATGAAGAAAATGCGCTCCTTACGGTCCAGAAGGGCGATGCCATCGGGCGTGTGATCGGGGATATAGAAAACCTCCAGCGTCCGGTTCCCCAGATCAATGATGTCCCCTTCCCGGAGCGCCGCGCGTTCATAATCCCGGGGAAAATCGATGCCCGCAAAGCTGGCATAGGGAACGGTGGCGAAGTCAAAGGCCGCCGGGTGCATCAGCGCCTTTTCAAAATACGAATTATTGGCGGTGTGGTCGAAATGGCGGTGGGTGTTGATGACATTGCGTACAGGCTTGTCAGTCAGGGTCTGCAGATACTCCCGGATGTTGCCCGCACCGTAGCCGGTGTCAATTGCCACCGCCTCCCTGTCCCCCGCCACCAGGTAGGAAAAGTCCCCGGAGGACAGGATCTTCCAGGTGTTGGGGGCGATCTGCTCCGCCTGGTAAAACGGCTCGTCCATATGGGAATAGGAGCCGTCCAAATTCTGAATTAAAATATCATGCTTACAGGAAAAATCGATCATGTCACTTCTTCCCTTCCTTCATGCCGTTCAAAATCTGCACGGCCTTCTCCACCCACGCCTCCGCCGCACCGGGCATGACGGGCGCGCTCTGGGCCTCCCAGGTGCCGTGCTCGTAGGAGGTCCGATCGGGCATGTACTTCTGCCCGCCGTTGACCATGGACACAACCAGGGTGTGTCCGTAGGCCGACGCCGCCTGGAGCTGGGTCTGGGTGACCGTGTTCAGCTCCGGCTTCAGGCCCACCAGGGCCACATCGCCGATGGTCATGGTCAACACATCCACCCGCTGCGTCCCCTCTTGGGAGTACACCGCTTCACGGGTCAAAACCTGGTCCGACCGGGCCTTTCCCGGCCAGTCGATGTGACCCGCGTCCAGCTTAATGCGGGGCGCGCTTTCCTCACAGCGGGCCCCTTCCAGAATGGGCGCGATCTCCCGGGCCATCTGACGGCCCAGGTCGTCCACGATGGCAAGACCCTCCTGTACGCCCAGATCGACTTTTCGCAGGGTGCCGTCTGGCTCCACCACATCGTACCAGGCCTGCCGCAGGGGCACCTGGTCCCCCGCCGCGCTCATGGCGAACAGGCAGGGTGCGCCGAACCGCTCCTCCAGGAGACGGCACGCCAGACCGGGCACGTCGGAGGAGACCAGCCGGGTGCCCTGCTCCATCTCCGAGTTGTCAATGGCGCAGGGTTTCAGTCCGTAACTGATCAGGCTTCCGATGGGCGCTCCTGCCACACTTTCAAAGCGCAGGACGGTGGCGGTGTGGTCGGACGGGCCTTCGGGGTTAAAGCCGATCCACCAGCCATAATCGGTGCATACATCCCGGTTCACATTTACCCGGCATGTCCCGGTCCCTACGCCCATGCGGGCGCTTTGGAGGGTGCGCGTCGCTCCTTCGGCAGCCCGGGCGACCGCGTCCAGCAGTGCCGTCTGATAGAGAGCCCGCTTTTCTTCCAGGGTCCGTTTCTCTTTCTCACTGAGTTCCAGGGGGACACCACCCATTCCCATGGGCGCGTGGGGGGCGTGGGGCGTTGTGATGGCGTGGGTGGTGT
>JBJEYS010000244.1:0-1597 GCA_051886995.1 Oscillospiraceae bacterium | reverse complement strand
TACGCATGGGACGCATTGACAATAATCGCCCTCCCGGGATATACTGAATGGCACACCCCACGCAGATGTGGGGAATACAGAACGCATGGGCGGAAAGGAGCGGCGCACTTGAAAACCGCTTTTAAAATCACTGGCATTCTGCTTTTAGCGGTGCTTGCCTATGTGCTTGTCTGCCTGACCGTTCCGCCCCTGTTCCACCACCCCACCGGCGAGAGCGAAGTGCCCCCGCCCCCGGAAAGCACGGCGCAGGAGCGGGTGCTGTGCATCGATCAGAACGGGGACGCGCTGATGTGGCGGCTGCGCCTGATCGAAGCGGCCCGGGAGCGCCTCGTGCTGACCACCTTTGACTTCCGTGACGACCACAGCGGGCAGGACATCATGGCCGCCCTTCTTCACGCCGCCCAGCGGGGCGTACAGGTGAAGATCCTGGTGGACGGGATGAACGGGAGCCTCTGGCTGCCCGGCAGCGAAAACTTTCAGGAGTTGGCCGCCCATGAAGGCGTGGAAGTAAAGCTGTACAACCCCATTACCCTGCTGAAGCCGTGGGCTAACAATTACCGTATGCACGACAAATACCTGATCGCGGACGACTTTGCCTACATTCTGGGCGGCCGGAATACGGACGACCTGTTTCTGGGCGATTATGTCGATACCTATAATGAAGACAAGGACATTTTGGTCTATGAGGCCGTCCCGGGGGAGGGCCGCTCGTATACCCAGCTGCTGGACTATTTCGAGCAGATCTGGAACCTGCCCTGCTGCAAACTCTACAAAGGCCGGGGCGGGGGCGGAACATCCCTGGAGGAGCATTACGATGCCCTCCGGGAGACCCGTCCCCAGGCCTTTACGGCCCCGGACTGGGAGAGCGCCACTATGGAGACCAACGGGGTCACCTTGTACACCAACCCCATGGAGCCGGAAAACAAGCAGCCCCGGCTCTGGGACCGGCTGGTGGAGGAGATGAAGCAGGGGGGCGATGTTGCGATCCTCACCCCCTATATCATCTGCAGCAGGAGTATGTACCGGGATCTGACCGATGTGGCGTCGGGTGCCTCCCGGGTGGATCTGATCATCAACGCGGTGGAGAGCGGCTCCAACCCCTTCGGCTGCACCGACTACCTGAACCAGAAAAAGAACGTGCGGGAGACGGGCGTGCAGGTGTACGAGTACCTGAGCGCGCAGGCCATGCACACTAAAACCATCCTGGTCGGGGACAGTCTCAGCATCGTCGGCTCCTGTAACCTGGATATGCGCAGTGTATACCTGGACACGGAAATGATGCTGCGCATCGACTGCCCGGAACTGAACGCCGTCCTGCGCTCCCAGGCGGAGGAGCTGCGGGAACACAGCCGCCACATCGCCCCCGATGGCACAGTGACGGACGGGGCGGCCTATCAGCCCGCGGGACAGAGCGCCGGCAAGAACGTGATGTACGGCCTTCTGCGCGTGCTGATCCTCCCTCTGCGGCATCTGCTTTGAGCGGAAATTGAACACAGCGAAACAAGGGCGGCTGCCTGAACACGGCAGCCGCCCTTGTTCTCTCGTCCGGGAAGTCACGGATGCTCTTTGATCCCGACGATCTTCCATTCGCCGTTGG
>JBJEYS010000243.1:0-1601 GCA_051886995.1 Oscillospiraceae bacterium | reverse complement strand
GGAAGTCGTTGTAGCACTCCAGCTTGTCCGCGAAGAACAGGGCGCAGCGGCCGTGATCCTCCTCGCCCCACTCCACAGCTACACCGTTCAGGCCGGGCAGGGCCAGGAAGGAGACGGACTCCTTTTCCCGGAACGCGGCTAACAGTTCTTCCATGCGAGCGCGGTCGGTGACGGTCTCGCTCTCGCAGGTGCCCTCCACGGTCTGCTCCTGCGCGGGGGCGTCCCCCTGGGGCGCTTTCAGCCCCAGCTTGTCGATCAGCTTGGAAAACTCCAGGTCCAGGAACAGCTCGTACAAAACGGGGCCGTTGGGGTCTTTCCGCAAGGCGTCCTCCGGCTTGAAGTCGATGGGCGCGTCGGTGTGGATGGTGGCCAGGTCGTAGGACATTTTGGCCATCTCGGCCCCCTCGGCCAGCTTTTTCAGCACGGCGGGCTTGGCCTCCACCTGGTCCAGATCGGCGTAAATAGCCTCCACGCTGCCGTAGCGCTGAATCAAATCTAAGGCGGTCTTCTCCCCTACGCCCTTGACGCCGGGGATGTTGTCGCTGGCGTCCCCCATCAGGGCCTTCAGGTCGATCATGTGGATGGGGTCGAAGCCGTACTCCTCCCGAAACGCGGCGGGGGTCATGGCCCGGGTGGTGGTCTGCCCCATGCGGGTGGTCACCAGATCCACCGTCACCGTGTCGCTGACCAGCTGCAAGGAATCCTTGTCCCCGGTGACCGCCACGGTCTCCCAGCCCTGCTCCGTGCCCCGGCGGGCGATGGTGCCGATCAGGTCGTCGGCCTCCCACCCCTCCAGCTCGTAGCGGGGGATGTTCATGGCGTCCAGCACCTGCTTGAGCACCGGCATCTGCGCGGCCAGCTCCTCGGGCATCCCCTTCCGGGTGGCCTTGTAGCCGTCGTAGGCCAGGTGGCGGAAGGTGGGGGCCTTCAAGTCAAAGGTGCAGCACACCGCGTCCGGCTGCTCCTGCTCCAGCAGCTTGAGCAGGATGTTCACGAACCCGAACACGGCGTTGGTGGGCCGCCCGTCCCGGGTGTTCAGCATCCGCACCCCGTAAAAGGCGCGGTTGACGATGGAGTTGCCGTCGATGACCATGAGCTTCATGGGAAGCCTCCTGACAGTTGTGGTAAAAATAATTTATTGTATAGTATACCAGTTTTCCCGTATCGGGGCAAGCCGTAACCCGCCGGGGTTCAAAAATGGGTCGGCAGCGCCGCACCGTCCGTCGGCCGCCACAGGGCGATCAGGGTGCCGGCGGCCACGGAAACGCGCGCGGTTTGGCCCAAAAACTCGTTGCTGACGCCCAGGGGGTGCTCCGGGGTCAGTGCGGCGTTTTCCAGCGGATAGAGAAGGCCGGTCAGGGTGACGCCCTTCGCCGTGCCGCCCCAGGCAAACAGGGACAGGGTTCCGGTGTGCTCCGGTCCAAAAGTCAGTGTGCCGTTTCGGACAGCGGTCAGGGCGGCGTCCTCCCCCAGCAGGAAGGCCGGACAGCCCCGCCGGGCCAGAAAGGCCAGGATATGCAGGTTGGCCAGGGTGTGGTCCAGCCGCCCGCCCAGCCCGCCGTACAGCAGGAACCGGGTGCAGCCCCGCTTCAGGCCCTCCC
>JBJEYS010000242.1:2064-5929 GCA_051886995.1 Oscillospiraceae bacterium | reverse complement strand
GCGATGACGCCGGCCAGAGCCAGGCAGGTCAGACGCTCCTTGGCGGGGGCCGCACGGGAGGTCAGCACGATGGGGATGCGGGCGCCGGAGACGTAGCTGCACATCTCAGCGCCGGGCAGCAGCTCCAGGCACTTGCCCAGAATGTTGCCGGCGTGGATGTTGGGAACGACCAGAATGTCGAAGTCGCCGCAGTAGGGGCAGTCATACTTCTTCAGCTTGGCGCGATCCTTGCTCATCGCCAGGTCATAAGAGATGGGGCCGACGACCTTGCACTTGCCCAGCTCGCCGCGCTCGCACATCTCCTGCAGTTCGCGGGCTTCCAGAGTCTCGGGCAGGCCCTTGTCGGGAGTCTCCTTGCAGCACAGAACGGCCACCTTGGGCTCCTCATAGCCCAGCAGATGCAGGGCCTCCACAGCGTTCAGAATGATGTCCTTCTTCTTGTTCACATCGGGATAAGCAGTGATGCCGCAGTCGGTCGTGATCAGCAGCTTGTCGTAGAAGGGCAGCTGATAGAAAGCGACGTGGGAGATGGTGCGGCCGGTGCGCAGGCCGTTCTCACGCTTGACCACGGGGTGGAGCAGCTCGGAGGTCTCCACGCTGCCCTTCATCAGGAAGCCGGCCTTGCCGTCCTTGATGAGCTCCACAGCGGTGTCCGCGGGGGTCTGGCCCTCGTAGGTCTCCACGATCTCGAAGTCATCGGGATTGCGGCCGCGGGCGCTGAGCATCTCACGGATCTTGGCGGTCTCGCCCACCAGGATGGGGGTGACCAGATCGGCGTCGACAGCCTCCAGAACGGCATCGATGACAGCGTCCTTCGCGGCACCGGCAACAGCAACGATCTGCTTGGTCTCAAAACCCTTGGCCATGGCAAGGATCTGGTCCAAATTATGCAGTTCCATAGTAATAAACTCCTTTCTCGAATAAGGGGTTTCAGCCCTCGTAAACGTGAGCCTGCTCCTCGCCCTTCATGACGCGCAGAGCGCCTTCGGCCAGGGCCTGCATCTCGTTCTCGCCGGGACGCACGTAGACGGGGGTGCCGGTCCAGGCCAGACGGGCCTGAATGTCATTGGTCAGGCGCTCCCAGTAGGAGCCGCCGCCGGTCAGGATGATGCCGTCCACCTCGCCGTTGGTGACGGGGTACAGGCTGACGATCTTCTTGGCCAGCTGATAGGCCATGGCCTGCTCACACAGCAGGGCGTACTCGTCGCCGTCCACGATCATCTTCTCGACCTCGCGCAGGTCGTTGGTGCCCAGCAGGGAGACGAAGCCGCCCTTGCCGTGGAACCACTTCTCCATGGTCTTGTAGTCATACTGCTTGGTCAGCTGCAGCAGCTTCTCGCCGCGGATGGGGCCGCAGCGCTCGGAGGAGAAGGTGCACTCGTCGCCGGGAATGACGTCGACGGGGTGACCCTTGACCCAGAAGGCCATGGAGCAGCCGCCGCCCAGGTGGGCCACGATCAGGTTCAGCTCCTCAAAGGGCTTGTTCAGCTCCTTGGCCACCAGGATGCCCATGGCGTGGGTGTTGAGCACATGGCACATGCTGTCGTGCTCGATGCCCTTCACGCCGAAGACCTTGGCCAGGGGGTTCATCTCGTCGGCGGTGATGGGGTCGTAGATGTAAGCGGGGATGCCCTCAGCCTTGGCAATGCGGTCGGCAATGATGGGGCCCAGGGAGGCGGGGTGGGGCTCCTTGGGACGCTCACGCAGAGCGGTCACCAGAGCGTCGCCGATGATGGTGGCGCCGGAGGCCACGTCCGGGGGAGAGCCGCCGCGGGAGACCACGCAGTCCAGGGTGCTGGGCGCGCAGCCGACCTCGTGCAGGAAGTCGATGATCAGATTGTAGCGGAACTCAAACTGATCCATCAGGGTGTCAAACTGGCTCAGCTCCTCCTTGGAGTGGCTCAGGGACTTGCGGGTGATCTCCTGCGCGTCCTCGAAGATGGCCACCTTGGTGGAGGTGGAGCCGGGATTCAGCACCAGAATTTTCATGGTAATACCATCCTTTCGTTGATCGAAATGGGTGGGAGGTCCTTACGAATGGGGCCGGCGCGCGCAATGCGCGCCGGCCGCCGCATCAAATGCTTTTTACAGTTTGCCGTGCAGACGCAGGGTCTCCACCAGCATAGTGTCACGCCACTTCTCGATGGAGGGGATGTCCTGGCCCATCTCGGGAGTGCGGTGGGCGATGGCTTCCTCCAGACCCTCGGCGGCCTTCTCGCACCAGTCGGCGGGGAAGGTGGTCCAGGTGGGCATGTTGCTCAGACGGCCGTCGGGCTTGGTCACGTCAACATGATACTTGGTGTTGAAGTTGCCGATGCCCTCGGGAGCGGCGCCCAGGTGCATGGTCAGATACTGGCCCATCACGCTCCAGCGCAGGCCCACGCTGTACACCAGAGCCTTGTCGGCGTCCTCCACGGAGCACACACCGTTCTCCACCAGGTCCACGGCCTCGCGGTGGATGGCGCTCTGATAGCGGTTGGCGATGAAGCCGATGACTTCCTTGTTCAGGACCACGGGCTCCTTGCCGATCTCAGTGTAGAACTCCTTGGCCTTGGCGATGTACTCGTCGGCGGTGCGCTCGCCGCGGGTGATCTCCACCAGGGGGATCAGGTTGGCGGGGTTGTAGGGGTGACCGCCCATGCAGCGCTCGGGGTGCTGCGCTTCCTCGAACACCTTGGTGATGGACAGGCTGGAGGTGGAGGAGGCGATGATGGCGTCCACGGGAGCCACGGCCTCGATCTGAGCGATGATCTGATGCTTCAGCTCCACGGAGTCCGGGCCGGACTCCTGGATGAAGCGGGCGCCGGTCACGGCCTCCTCGACAGAGGTGGTGATGGTGATCAGAGAAGCAGCCTTCTCCTTCTCCTCGGCGGTGATGATGCCGTGCTCGACATAGAAGTCCAGGCCTTCGGCCATACGGGTCTTGACGCGCTCGGTCTGGCTGCGGGTCTGCAGCACCACGGGCACGCCGTGGGTGACGCAGTTCAGAGCCAGGCCGGTGCCGATCAGACCGGCGCCGACAAATGCGACATGGTTAGCCATTGAGATGTCCTCCTTACTTGTTCAGGCCGAGGATCTCGCGGGCGTCAGCGGGAGTGGCGACGTCGTTGCCGTACTCCTTGATCACGCGGGCAGCGCGGGAGACCAGCATCTCGTTGGTAGCGGGAACGCCCTTGGCGTACCAGATGTTGTCTTCCAGACCGACGCGGACGTTGCCGCCCAGAGCGATGGCGGTGTGCAGGATGGGCAGGTGGCCGGTGCCGGTGCCGAAAGCGGACCAGGTGGAGCCTTCGGGCATCTGATCGACCATGTCGCACAGGACCTTGGGAGTGGCGGGAGAGCCGTACAGACCGAAGCCCAGCACGAACTGATAGTGAACAGGCGCTGCCAGGATGCCCTTGCTGGTCATCCACTTGCAGGCATTCAGCATGCCGAAGTCCATGATCTCGACCTCGGGCTTGACGCCGTTCTCCTTCATGACCTCGGCCAGCTTGACCAGGAAGTCATGGCTGTTCTCAAAGATGCCGTCGCCGGTGTTCAGAGAGCCGCAGTCGAAGGTAGCCAGCTCGGGCTTCAGCTCGATGACGTGCTCCATGCGGCGCTCGTCGGAAACGCCCAGCTCGCCGGAGGTGGTCAGGTTCAGAACGGCGTCGCACTCGCCGCGCAGGATGTTGACGGTCTCACGGAACTTGTTGACGTCCATGGTGCCGCGGCCCTCGTCGTCACGCATATGCAGATGCAGGATGGAAGCGCCGGCCTTCCAGGCGCGGATGCCGTCCTCGGCGATCTCCTTGGGGGTGATGGGCAGAGCGGGGCACTTGGCCTTGGGGGTCACAGCGCCGCACAGAGCGGCAGTAATGATAGT
>JBJEYS010000242.1:0-1964 GCA_051886995.1 Oscillospiraceae bacterium | reverse complement strand
AAGGGATGGCCCAGAGCGATGGCGCCGCCGTTGACGTTCAGCTTCTCGACGGGCATCTTGGACTCACGCATGCAGTGGACGGACTGAGCGGCAAAGGCCTCGTTCATCTCGATCAGGTCGATGTCGTCCCAGGTCAGGCCGGTCTTCTGGAACAGCTTGCGGCAGGCGTGGACGGGGCCCTCGCCCATGATGGCGGGCTCGCAGCCGGCGTCGGCAAAGTTGGAGACCTTGGCCATGATGTCCAGGCCCAGCTTCTCAGCCTTCTCGCGCTCCATGACGATGACGCAGGAAGCGCCGTCGACCAGGGGGGAGCTGTTGCCGGCGGTGCAGACGCCGTCGGGAGCGAAGGAGGGACGCAGCTTGGCCAGAGACTCCATGCTGCAGTCGTCGCGCAGGGGCTCATCGCGGTCGAAGATCATGGTCTTGCCGCCCTTCAGCTTGACCTCGATGGGCAGGATCTGCTCGTCGAAGCGGTGGTTCTTGTAGGCCTCAGCGCCCTTGCGGTGGCTTTCGACAGCGAAAGCGTCGCAGTCCTCGCGGGTGATGTTGAAGCGCTTGCCGATGTTGTCGGCCGTGGGGCCGTTGGGCAGGTTGCCGTACTCCTTGGGGCTGAAGATGGGCTCGCACCAGGGCATGGGCATCTGAGAATAAGCGCGGGTGGGCTTGTTCATCAGATAGGGAGCGAAGGTGGTGGACTCGGTGCCGCCGCAGACGATGCACTCAGCGAAACCGGTCTGGATCATCATGGCGGCGTCCCAGACAGCAGTCAGGGAGGAACCGCAGCCACGCTGGATCTGGTAGCCGGGAACGTTGATGGGCAGACCGCCCTCCAGGGCGATGACACGGCCGGAGATCTTGATGTCCTCGTTATCGCAGCAGCAGAAGATGCACTCGTCGACCATCTCGGGGGCGACTTTACCGCGCTTCAGGGCTTCCTTGACGACCATACCGCCCAGCTTCTCGGGACGGTAATCCTTCAGAGCGCCGCCGACACGACCGACAGCGGTACGGACAGCAGCAACAATAACGGCTTCTTTCATGTGTTAAGTACCTCTTATTTCTGATTTTGATTCGATTACTGCAGGGTGCACAGACCACCATCGGGATACAGGATCTGGCCGGTGACGAAGCCGGCGGCCTCGGAAGCGAAGAACATAGCCAGACCGGCGCAGTCCTCGACCTTGCCCACACGGCCGGCGGGAACGCGGGCGATGGTGCCGGTCAGCAGCTCGGGGTTCTTCTCGAAGATGGGCTTCATCATCTCGGTCTCGGTCATGATGGGAGCGATGCAGTTGACGGTGATGCCGTACTGAGCCCAGCCGGCGGCCAGGTTCAGGGAGTAAGCGTTGACAGCGCCCTTGGTGGAGCCGTAGCAGACGGAGATGTCGCTCATCTTGGAACGGACAGCGCCGATGGAGCTGACGTTGATGATGCGGCCCCAGTGCTGATCCTTCATGCCCTGGCCGAAGTACTTGCAGGTCAGCATGATGGAGCGCACGTTGGCGGCGAACATCTCATCCCACTCGGCGACGGGGTGCTCCAGAGCGGAGAACTTCTTGTTGACGCCCTGGGAGTTGACCAGGATGTCCACGCCGCCCAGAGCGGCCTTGGCCTCGTCGCAGACGCGGGCGACATCGGCCTCGTTGCCCATATCGCCGGCCAGGCACACAACGTCAGCGCCGGTGTCAGCCTTGATCTGAGCGGCCTTCTTCTCCAGCTTCTCCAGGCTGCGGCCCACGATGGCGACCTTGACGCCGACATCGGCAAAAGCCTCAGCGATCGCGCCGCCGATACCGCCGCCGCCGCCCACGACAACAGCACGCTTACCTTCCAGATTGAACATATTCTTGTAATCTACCATGACTAATTCCTTTCCCCGGCTTATCAGGCCGGCCTTTATTTTGCTTGGGAGTCCGCCGGAAAAACCGACGCAGGAAACGCCAAAGCATACAAACCCAAGTGTA
>JBJEYS010000241.1:0-1606 GCA_051886995.1 Oscillospiraceae bacterium | reverse complement strand
TGCTGCCGTTGGAGGCAGCGGGGGATGAGGTCACTGTCGCCATTCCGGACGACGCTGTTGTATGGGGAGATGGTCAATACAGGGCAAAGGTGTGGCGTGCGATCCGCGACCTTGACGATGTTGCAGTGCTCTTACGGCCGGAAAATGCGCCGAATACCCAGTTCCTCCGCGCGGTCCTTCCCAAAGCCATGACGGTCGGGACAGGGGATGAGGTATGCTTCACGTTGTCTGCTGAAAAGTGCCTCTGCTACGGAGCGGAGCGGTGAAATAACCCGTTGAAAGATATCCGCAGATGGCGGGAAATGCTTTCATTTTTTGCTCTGCCTGCTGCGGCAGATTGGAGTAAAAGTAAAGGGGCCTGCAGCCTGTAAATACAGGCTGCAGACCCCTTTTTGAAATTTTGCCGGCTTTTTGGTGTGTTTCCATTATTTGAGCGAACCTTACTTG
The DNA here is from genome assembly GCA_051886995.1 of Oscillospiraceae bacterium. Lineage (GTDB taxonomy): Bacteria > Bacillota > Clostridia > Oscillospirales > Oscillospiraceae > JAJPXI01. The sequence goes on along the minus strand of JBJEYS010000241.1, from coordinate 1,159 downwards.
GCGGCCTTGGCAGCCTTGATGGACTCGATCAGTTCGGGAACGACCTTGAACAGATCGCCCACGATGCCGTAGTCCGCCACCTCAAAGATGGGAGCGGTCTCGTTCTTGTTGACGGCGATGATGCACTCGGAATCCTGCATACCGGCCTTATGCTGGATGGCGCCGGAGATGCCCAGTGCCACATACACCTTGGGATGCACGGTCTTGCCGGTCTGGCCCACCTGATGGTCGGCGCTGATCCAACCGGCGTCCACGCAGGCACGGCTGGAACCGACCACGCCGCCCAGCACCTCTGCCAGCTCTTCCGCCAGCTTGATGCCGCCTTCCACGTCCTTGCTGATGCCGCGGCCCACGGACACGATGAAGTCCGCACCGATCAGGTCCACCAGCTTCTTGGCGGCCTTCACGGTCTCGGTGACCTCGGTCTTGATGTCAGAAGCAGCCAGCGCAAAGGCGGGATGCAGGATCTCTGCGTTCTTCTTGCACTCGCGCTTCTTCATCACGCCGGGACGCACCGTCGCCATGGCGGGACGGAAACGGGGGCAGATGATGGACGCCATCAGATGGCCGCCGAATGCCGGACGGGTCATCTTCAGGTCGCGGTCCACCGGATGGGGCTCGCGGTTGATCATCACGGTGCCCAGCTTCTCGATACGATCCTCAGGCAGCGTGGAGGCTTCCTTCAGGAATGCCTTGTAGTTGGGCATGTCGATGTCCAGGTGGGTGCAGTCGGCGCACAGGCCGGTGTGCAGACGGGCTGCGCAGCGGGGCGCCAGGTCACGGCCGATGTTGGACGCGCCGAACAGCAGCACTTCCGGCTTCAGCTCCTCTACCGCCTCCACGATCACCTTGGTGTAACCGTCGGTGGTGTAGTCCTTCAGCAGGGGAGAATTGTACACATAAACCTTATCCGCGCCGTAATCGCCCAGCTCTGCGGCGATGCCGTCCACGTTGTCGCCCAGCAGGATGCCGCACAGCTCCACGCCCAGCTCATTGGCCAGCTTACGGCCCTCGGAGATCAGTTCAAAGGTGGTGGGCATCATCACGCCCTGACGCTGCTCACAGAATACCCATACGTTCTTGAACGCGCCGATATCAGCACTATTAAAAGCCATTTTCTTATCTCCTTTCCCTTAGATGATGTGCTTGGCCGCCAGAA
>JBJEYS010000240.1:0-1608 GCA_051886995.1 Oscillospiraceae bacterium | reverse complement strand
ACAGCAGCAGGGTAAACAGCACCGCCCCCGCGCCCCACACCAGGGAGAAGGGCCCGTACAGCACGCCGCTGCGGTTCATGAGAGCGCCCCGCGTGAGCAGCATAAAACCCGTCTCGATAATCACTCCCAGCACCGAGGCGCAGAGAAAAGCCCAGAACAGCCAGTATAGATCCGGGCGCACCGGCACGGCCCGGGCCGCGGCGCGGGTTCTGGTCAAAATCACGGGAAGCATCTCCTTCCATGTAAGCTTTTGTCGCAAAAAAGCGTACCATGGAAGGATAAAGAAAAAGTGCAAGAAGTCCTTACGTTTTCCTTAACTTTATGTCCCGCCGCGCTGATCCCGGAGCTGGATTTCCCGCTGGCTCAGGATCCTGGGCAGGCGGGTGAAGAACAGCGTGCCTGTAGTGGCGGCAGCCAGGATATCGGCCACCGGCTCAGCCAGGAAGACCCCAAACACCTTGTCCGCAAAGAGGTGGGGCAGGATGAAGATCAGGGGTATGAGCAGAATGAACTTGCGCAGCAGGGCCAGGAACAGAGAGGCCTTGGCCTGTCCCAGGGCCACAAAGGACTGCTGGCAGGCGTGCTGCATCCCCATGGCGAACAGGCCCGCGGCGTACACCCGCAGCGCCCAGGTGGCGTATTCCACCAGCTCCGGGTCGTCGTTGAAGATCAGCACAAACAGGCCGGGGAACAGCTCCACCAGCAGCCAGAAGGTGACCGAAATGGACAGGGCGATGGTAACCAGCAGGCGCACGGTCTGCTTCACCCGGCCGCTCTGCCCCGCGCCGTAGTTAAAGCCGATGATGGGGCTGGCGCCCTGGGAAAAGCCCAGGAACAGGGTGCCCATCAGCTGCATGACGCTGGAGGCGATGGTCATGGAGCCCACCGCCAGATCGCCGCCGTAGGCCTTCAGGGAGGAGTTGAAGGCCACATTCAGGATGCTCTCGGTGGCTTGCATGACGAAGGGGGACACGCCGATGGCCAGCACTGGGGCCAGGATGCTCCACCGCAGGCGCATATATTTTTTGCGGATGCGCAGCCTGGTGCGCTTGCCGGTCAGAAATCGCACCACCCACAGGGCGGACACCATCTGAGCCAGCACCGTGGCCAGCGCGGCTCCCTGTACGCCCATATTGAAGCCGAAAATAAAGATGGGGTCCAGCACGATGTTGATGACCGCGCCGATCAGAACGGTCAGCATGGACACGGTGGAAAAGCCCTGGGTGGAGATAAAGTAATTCAGGCCCACCGACGCCATGACGAACAGGGTGCCCAGCAGGTAGATACCCAGGTAATCGCTGCCGTAGCCCACAGTGTTCTCCGTGGCGCCGAACAGGAGGAGCATGGGCTCCCGGATGAACCACAGGCCAACTGTCACCACAGCGGCAATGATAATGAGCAAAAGGGTACAGTTGCCCAGGATTTCCTCCGCCCGGTCCCGGTTCCCCTCGCCCATATGGATGGCCGCCCGGGCGCCGCCGCCCACACACACCAGGCTGGCCAGGGCGGTCACCAGCATGATGACGGCAAAGGTGACGCCCACGCCGGTCAGAGCCAGCTTGCCCTCGCCGGGGATGTGGCCGATGTACATGCGGTCCACGATGTTGT
>JBJEYS010000239.1:0-1611 GCA_051886995.1 Oscillospiraceae bacterium | reverse complement strand
CAGGGAAATGTTGGACGGCTTTTGAACAAGTTGTAAAAAACCTGTGAACAACGGCAGAATTTTTTATAGACAGCATTCTGCATCTGTGATATGCTTCTTTACGTCAAAATGACGAAAATTCTGCCGAACGGAGGGATCAAAATGGATGTAATTTTGGAACAGAAGCAAGTACAAAAGCTGTCCCCGCAAATGATCCAATCCATGGAGATCCTTCAGATGAGTTCGGCGGATCTGCAGGAATATGTGGAAGAACTTCTGCTGGAAAACCCGGTCCTGGAGCGGGAGGAAACTCCCCCCGTAGAGGAAGGGTCTCAGCTGCTGGGCCGGCTGGAGTGGCTGGCGGCCCACAGCCGGCCGGAACGCAGTGCTCCCGATGAGGATGTCCGGAACGCGGCGGATGCGGTGGCCGATCCGGCGGCGGAGAGCCTTTACGACCATCTCAGCGCCCAGGTGCCGTGGTCAAAGCTGTCCCCCGCCCTGCGCCGGGGGGTGGAATGCGTGCTCTCCGGCCTGAACGGAAACGGCTGGCTGGATGAGAGCACCGACGAGCTGGCCGCGCGCGGAGGGGTCAGCCCCGCCGTCATCACCCGTGCGGAGGACATGGTGCGTCAGTTGGAGCCGGCCGGCGTGGGCGCCCGCACCCTGGCCCAGTGTCTGGAACTTCAACTGGAGCGGCGGGGCGAGGCGGGCCTTGCCCTGACCATCGTGCGCGGCCACCTGGAGGACATGGCCAAACACCATTATAATCAGATCGCCCGGGCCACCGGCGCGGGCCGGGCGGAGATCCAGGAGGCCTGCCGGCTGATCCGCTCCCTGGACCCCAGACCGGGCGGGGCCTTTTCCGGCCGGGAGACGCCCGGCTATATTACCCCTGACCTGTTAGTGGCGGAGGAATCCGGCCAACTGGTGGTGTGCTTTGCTGACCGGAGCGTTCCCGAACTGAAGGTCAGCACCTATTACCGCCAGTTGCTGCACAGCAGCGGCGAGGAGCAGGTGCAGGACTATCTGGCTGAAAAGCTGCGCCAGGCCGACTGGGTGGTAAAGAGCATTGAGCAGCGCAGGAGCACCGTCCTGCGCTGTGTACGCTGCATCGTGGCACGGCAGGAGGAATTCTTCCGGGGCGTCAGGGGGACACCCCGGCCCATGACCCTGGCTGACGTGGCCGCTGACACACAAATGCATGAGTCCACCGTCAGCCGCGCGGTACGGGACAAGTATCTTCAGTGTGCCCGGGGGCTGTTCCCCCTGAACGCGTTCTTCAGCCGGGCGCTGCCCTCCGGACAGGAGGACCGCTGCGCAGGACAGGCCAAAGCGGCGCTGCGCGCGCTGATCGACCGGGAGGATAAGCGCGCCCCCCTGTCCGATCAAAAGCTGTGCGAGGCCCTGGCCGGGCAGGATCTGATCCTCTCCCGCCGGACAGTGGCCAAATACCGGGACGAGATGGGCATTCCCTCCGCCCCGGGGCGCAAGGAATTCTGATGTGGAAAGGAGGCCGCTTTATGCTGGAACTCAGTGATGACGCCCGCAGTGTTCTCAACGCGCTGCGGGAGGGCATTACCATCATCGACACCGAGGGCCGCCTGGTGTTCGGCAACCGGGCCTACTGTGAAT
>JBJEYS010000238.1:0-5997 GCA_051886995.1 Oscillospiraceae bacterium | reverse complement strand
CGTCCGCCGGCGCCGACCAGCAGACGTAGTCCTCCAGGCAGTAGTCCTGACCGTCACAGGTGTCGTGGGAGCCGTATAAGTAGACCCGGTCTCCGAACACATGGGGCTCGCCATCCGGGATAAATTCATTTACCGGCAGATACGGATTGAACGCTTGCTTTTTCACATTCATCTTCCTTTTCTAAAAACCCCACGGGGTATCTGCCCCGCGGGGTTTTGGATTATTATGCGGGATTTGACTGCGGCGTTTGGGCTGCGGCCAGATGGACCTGAAAATGATGTTTGCCGGATGTCAGCTGCGTCGTTTTTTCCGCCGTACGAAATTCTCCCGTGGAGCCGACCGGGATCTCCAGCTCGACGCTGCAATCGTTGGCAGTCCGCCGCCAAGAACAGGCCGTCAGGCCAAAGGGAGTCATATGGCTTGCTTGGGCGCAGCTCAGCCCACAATCCAGATCCGGAGCAAATACAATGTGCCGATAGCCCGGCTCACCCGCCTGGATCCCGCCGATGTTGCGGTAGATCCAGTCTCCCACGCAGCCGTAGGCATAATGGTTGTAGGAGCTGGCTGTAACCTCGCCCTCCGGCGTGATAGCCTCCCAGTTTTCCCAGATCGTCGTGGCGCCCCACTCCACCATGTACAGCCACGAAGGGCTCTTCGTCTGGAACAGGACCCGGTAGGCCAGATCCTTATAGCCGTTTTCCGTCAGTACGTCCAACAGGAAGGACACCGAGGAAAAGCCCGTGTCCAGACAGTCGCCGTTTTGGTGGATCAGCTCGGCCAAATGCTCCGCGACCTTTTCCTTCAGCTCGCCCTCCGCCGCGCCGGAACGCAGCACCATGACATAGGCACCCTGAAGCTGAATTCCGTTCAGCTGCCCATCCGGTCGGATGTACTCTTCCCGAATCGCCCGACGCACTGCGTTCAGCAGCTCCTCCGTCGCACAGATCTTCTCCGACAGCTCCCGGCCGGCCTGTTCGCTCAGCGTACGGGAGACGGACAGATACGCCTCCAGAACGATGGCATACCAACAGCTGCCGACGATTGCGCTCGTCTCGCTGCGGCCCAGAGCGATGCCGTCCGGCTTTCGCATCAGGCTGGGGATCAGCCAGTCGCCGTAATGATAGCCTTTATTCAGCAGATAGGGGTTCCGTGCCTTCTGCTCTGCGGACATGGCTTCATACCCCTCGGGAAGCTCCTCGGCCCGGCCTTTCATATAGGTCAGATAGTTCGTCATACAAGTAAAGTTTTCTTCCAGGATCTCGATCTGGCCGTAGCACTGATAGAGGTACCAGGGCAGCAGGACGCACGCGTCGCTCCAGCCGGCAGAGGTCACTTCTCCCCCGGTGATCTGAAGGAGCATCTTCTCCTGGATGGGGAAATTGGGCACGATCAGGGGGACCGCGCCATTCTCCTTCTGCTCCGCCCGCAGGTTCATCAGCCAGACGGACAGGAAATTCCGCAGGTCGTAATTGAACGCGCCGGTCTTGGCAAACACCTGAATGTCTCCGGTCCATCCGGTTTTCTCCCGCTGGGGACAGTCCGTGGGGATGGAGAGCATATTCCCCAGTTCGCTCCAGACAATGCTGCGCTGCAGCTGCGTCAGTTTTTCATCCGAGCAGGTAAAACTTCCGCTTTTTCGCAGGCGGGTGGCCAGCATTACCGCTTTGATCTGGACGATGTCCTCCCGGCTGATCCCCTGGACCCGGACATAGCGGAACCCGTGATAGGTAAAGGTGGGACGCCAGCTCTGCCTGCCCGGACCGCAGATCAGCGTGTCGGTCTGATCCTTGTTGCGCCCGGTGATATTGCGAAAGAAGTTCCCCTCCTGATCCAGCACCTCGCAGTAGTCCAGGACGATCTTCTGCCCCTGTTCTCCGTCCACGGTCAGCTCGATGGTGCCGGAAAGCACCTGGCCGAAATCCACGACGCACTCTCCGTTGGGCGTAGTAAGCCAGGCCTTCGGCAGCAAGACCTGCGCGTCCTCCACGGGGTCAATGGGCTGGGCGATTAGGTTTTTCTTTTCAAATTCCGCCCGGCGGCAGCCCGTCCAGCCGCTCAAATCAAGTTCGGGCAGTTTCCAGCCCTGGGGCTCCACATTGTTGTCCCGGATCTCGCCCATATGCAGGTCGGCGCACAAGGTGCCGGAGGGGCTGCTGCGGAAGGCCTCGTCGCTGCAGACGCGCAGATTGGTCCCGTCCGAAAGCCGTACCTCCATCTGGAGGATCAGGCCCAGGCGGTCGCCGTACTGGGCGCTGGCCCCGATCAGGCCGATACGGCCCACCCACCATCCGTCCGCCAGAGTCACGGCGATCCTGTTTTTCCCCGGATGCAGCAGCGGCGTCACATCGTAGGCCTGATAATACAAATATGTCTGGTAGGCGCTGACCTCCGGGGCCAGAGACGCCTTGCCCGCTTTTTGTCCGTTGATATACAACTCATACACACCGTGGGCAGACATATAGAGCCGCGCCCATTCCACGCTCTGTTCGAGCGTAAAGTCGCGCACGAGATTCAGCGCCGGGCGGCACCGGTCATGGCCGCCGCAATGCTCCGGATTGGGCTTGAACACCATAAAGTGGGGAATGTCTTTTTCCCGCACCGTGTTTTCCTGCTCCGGCTCGATCCAGTCCGCCTGAAAACCGTTGTCCATCAGTCCGGTCTCAAAAAATACCGGCTCGCTCCAGGGACCTGCCCGGTCCAGCTCGTCCCAGACGCGGATCTGCACACTGTACCGGGACATGGCGCGCAGAGGTTCGCCCCTGTAGCGGATATAGGGCAGAGCGGGAAAGGGCTGCTTACCGCTGTCCCAGACCACAGTTTCGCCGAGGCGGACCAGTACCTGGTTGGAGGTCACACGTTTTCCATTGTCCGAATTTGAAAATGTATAGTGAAAGACGGGCGCTTTGCTGTCGATCCCAAAGGATTCACAGCGCCCATCCAGATCAATCGAGTTGATGAAAATACTATTTTCTTCCATTTTGATCTGTCCTCTAAAAATTTGTAGCATTATATCAGGTTATCTGATATACTAACTATGTATAAACTGCAGTAATTCTGTCATAATCCACGCTTTGAGGAGGATTGCTTATGGGCAATATCCCTTTCAATCCGATTGTGAAAGACCATCTTTCTCCCTTGGAAGAATTTCTGTACGAAAAGTATCGGCTGGGCGTGGACACGCTGCCCGATCCGGAGCATTCTCCGGCGTCCCTGCGGGCGCTGTATGCCCAATATCCCGATGTGGCGGCTTACGTTGACGAATTTTGCAGGCGGGTCCAGTCGTGCAAGCTGAGCAGCGAATCCTCCTATTTGTCGCCGGGGATGGACCTGTCCGTATTTATGCATTTACGTTATCTGCCTAAGCCGCCCCATTCCCATCAGTTTTTTGAGATCCTCTTTGTGGCGGAGGGGCAATGTGAAAACCGGGTGGAGGAAACCACCCTCACTCTGAAAAAGGGGGACGTCTGTTTTGTCGCCCCGGATGTGCTCCATCAGCTTCAGGTCTTTAATCATGATACGGTCGTGTACAACATTCTGGTGCGCACCAGCACCTTCCAAAACGCCTTCCACAACCTCTACGGCCGCAACGACATCGTGTCAAGCTTCTTTACGCAAAATCTGTACCGCAAAGGCTCCGGCACGTCCTCTTACATTATCTGCAAAACGGAAAGTGAGCCAATCTTCTATGAACTGATCGACCGGATCATTGAGGAAGAACAGCAGGGAAAGATGTTTTGCGGACAGTATATGAATTTGCTGTTCAACACCTTCATTCTGGAGCTGCTGCGCCGGCATGAACAGCACTTTACCGTGGGCAAGGCCACGGATAATGTGGAGACGGAAAGCATCACAGCCATCCTGCGCTACATCCAGAGCAACTATCAGACCCTGACGCTGACCGAGGCGGCCCATTTTTTCAACTACAGCGAAGCGCACCTGTCCCGCATCATCAAAAAATACAGCGGACAGACCTTCTCCGACATCATCAAGACCATTCGCCTGCAAAAGGCGGTAGAGCTGCTTGAGAAGACGAACCTGTCCATCTCGGAGATCGCGGAGCAGATGGGCTACACGGACAACAGTCATTTCCACAAGGTGTTCAAACACGCTTACGGCGTGACGCCGATCCAGTACCGGCAGAAGTACCTTGCCGAACAGGAAAAATAAGGCTAAAAAGGGCGGGCCACCCGTGATCCGGGTGGTCCCAACTTATTCCTCGTCCTCTTTTTTGGCCCCGAAGCGTTGGGTGCAGAGCTTGATAAACAGGGGACCCTTTTTGGAGACAAAGAAGAACACGATCATGAAGATGCCCATCACCACGTTTTTGCAGGCACCGGCATATCCGGTGGGGGCGACAACACTGATCCCGTAGTTCAGAATGCCCACGGCGAACGAGGAGAAGAAAATACCGATCGCGTCGGTGGAGAAGGAACCGATGTAAAAACCCATAAAGACCGGCATCATGGAGCTGAACGCGGTAGAGACCGTGCCCAGGACCGTGGAGACGGTGTCGACCTGGAACGCCTGGGAGGCATAGACCAGCGAGGCAATGCCGTACAGGAAGCCGGAGAGGAGGAATGTCATGTAGACATTCTTCTTTTCATTTACGCCGATGTTGACGGCGGCGCTCTGGTTGCTGGACAGAAGCTGGGCCTGTTTGCCGCCCACCCGGAAGTTGTTGAAGATCAGATAGATCACCAGCGAGACCATGGTCAGGCAGGCCAGGGGCATCATGCTCTTGCCCAGGAAGTTCATCGCCGGGATGTTGGAGATTGACTGGGGCCGTCCGCCGTTAAAGGCCAGCGTGATGGACTCGAACAGGATCGCGGAGCCGACGGTGCAGATGATGATGGGGATCCGCCCATACACATACAGGGTGGCGACAAACATACTCAGGATCATGCACACCACGATGCTGATGAGCAAATAGAGGAACGCGTTTTCCGTGATCTTGGAGGTAAAATAGATCGCGAGCAGTGCGCCCAGCGTCATGATGGCGCCGCCGGAAAAATCATAGCGGCCGTTCTTGATCTGGGTGGCCAATGCATACGCCGTAGTCGCCGTTGCTCCCGTGTTCAGCACAATATTGCGCCATGTATTGAAGTCCCCGAAATAGGAGGCTCCCGCGGAGCGGGCGATGATAAAGATCACCACATAGATCGCGGCCGGAATATACAGCGTGCCGGCGATACGCTTCAATATATTCAACACTGGATTTTTACCGTTTCCCATACAAATCTCCAATCTGCCGCAACTGCGTCAGCATGCAACCGTTTCGTTTATCCCGTGGTGCCGCCGGTTCCCCGGCGGCACCACGGCGCTTCAGGGCTCTTTGGATGGATCGCCGGTCAAAACAGGAAGTCCGAACCGTCGGTCCCAAAACTGTTTGTTTTACTTACCGGCCTTTTCCAGGATGGCTGCCATGGACATGGCCGTACTGTTCTCGCCAAAGGCTTCGCACAGAGCCTCGTAAGTAGCGTTTTCGTTGTAGGTCACCATGTACTGCTTCAGGAACTCCGCGTCGATGACGGAGTCCTCGCCCTTGCCGGTGCCGTACACGTTGTGGTTCAGATAGGCGTCCATCTCCTCATCGTTCAGGATGACGATGGTGGGGGAGGACTTCAGCTGCAGGCCCTTATACTTGAACTTGTTGGTATCATCCATGGGACCAAAGCCCGCGATGGCCCCGTCCTTGTCGGGGTAGGACTTGCCGTTGAGTTTATCCAGGATCTGCACCAGAGGCATGCCGATGCACTCGATGGGGGCGGTGCGGCAGCCCTGGTAGGTCCCGTTGCCCTTGGTGCCGAAGTTGTTGATCAAAGCGTCCGCGTTATCAAAGCCGGTGCACCACACCTTGATGGAAGCGAGCTTGTTGGCGCTGTCGAGGCCGGAGTTGATGAAGGTGTAGGCCAGGGTGGAGATGAGCAGGGACATGTTGGGATTCTCGTCAAAATACTTGCTCTCCAGCTTCTTGCTGGTGGCGTCCATGGAGGGCC
>JBJEYS010000237.1:0-5997 GCA_051886995.1 Oscillospiraceae bacterium | reverse complement strand
CGGACAAGCAGTTCTTGGACGTGTCCAGCGCCACTTATAAAGTTCAGATCGGTGAAAAGCTGACCGGCGGCAAGGGCGCCGGCTCCGACCCCGAGGTGGGCCGCAAGTCTGCCGAGGAGAGCCGGTCTGTCATCTCCAAGATCCTGGAGGAGACCGACATGGTGTTCATCACCGCCGGTATGGGCGGCGGCACCGGCACCGGCGCGGCCCCCATCGTGGCGGACATTGCCAAGGAGATGGGCATCCTCACCGTCGGCGTGGTCACCAAGCCCTTCTCCTTTGAGGGCGCCCGCCGCATGAAGCAGGCGGAGGCCGGTATCGAGGACCTGCGCCAGCGGGTGGACAGCCTGGTCATCATCCCCAACGACCGGCTGAAGTACGCCACCGATCAGAAGATCACCTTCGCCAACGCCTTTGAGATCGCCGACGATGTGCTGCGCCAGGCGGTGCAGTCCATCTCCGACCTGATCAAGAACACCGGCTTCATCAACCTGGACTTTGCCGACGTGACCGCGGTCATGAAGAACGCGGGCATGGCCCACATGGGCGTGGGCCGGGCCGCCGGCAAGAACAAGGCGGAGGAGGCCGCCAAGATGGCCATTTCCAGCCCCCTGCTGGAGACCTCCATCAAGGGCGCCAAGGGCGTTCTGGTCAACATCACCGGCTCCATGGACATCGGCCTGGAGGAGGTGGAGGCCGCCACCAACATGGTCAAGGAGGCCGCCCATCCCGACGCTCTGTTCATCTTCGGCGCCGCCTTCGACGAGGAGATGGAGGACGAGCTGAAGGTCACCGTTATCGCCACCGGCTTTGATGAGAGGCCCGACAGCGAGCCGGTCGTCGCGCCGGCCGGCCGGGAGGAGGCCGCCGACGCCCCCGTGCAGGCGGACAAGCCCGCCTCTCCCGAGGAGGAAGAGGACAAGGACTTCCAGGCCATCTTCGATATCTTCAACAAGCGCAAGTAAAATCACGGTAAAACAGCGGCGGAATTAGTTCCGCCGCTGTTTTTTTCCTTGCAATCCAAGCCCCTTTCGCATATAATATTTTTGTTCGGCAATAATCTAATAAAATGCCGAAGCAATCCGGGATTTCCCCAAAAAGGAGTTGAGACGCGCCGTGACCGCTGACCCGTACAGTCGAAGTAGACGAAAACAACACATGCGGCGCGTTCGGACCCGGTGACTTTTCAGAAAGTCACGGCCCTCCCGCGCCGCGGGAAAGGCAGTGATTATTCATGATGACCATTCACAAGACCATCGACGGCCGGATGACCGCCCTGGACGCCATCGAGGAGGGCGCCTGGATCAACCTGACCTACCCCAATGAGGAGGAGCTGCGCAGCGTCGCCGACGCCCTGCATGTGGAGAACGACTTCCTGCGGGCCGCCCTGGACGAGGAGGAGACCTCCCGAATCGACACCGAGGAAGGGCAGACCCTGATCATCATCGACACCCCGGCGGTGGAAAAGTCGGACTCCGCCGTGATCTATTCCACCCTCCCTCTGGGCATTATCGTCACCGACACCAACATCATCACCGTCTCCCTGCGGGAGTCCTCGGTGATCCGTGACTTTGAAGACGGCTTGGTCAAGGGCGTGTCCACCGCCAAAAAGACCAGCTTTATCCTCCATATCCTCCTGCGGGTGGCCAGCCGCTACCTGCAGTACCTGAAGCAGATCGACAAGATCTACAACCACATGGAGCGCCAGCTCTACAAGTCCCAGCGCAACAAAGAGCTGATCCAGCTTCTGGACCTGGAAAAGTCCCTGGTCTACTTCAACACCTCCCTGAAGGCCAACGAGGTCACGCTGGAGAAGATCCTGCGCGGACGCATCGTCACCCTGTATGAGGAGGACCACGACCTGTTGGAAGACGTGCTGATCGAGGTGCGCCAGGCCATCGAGATGGCCCAGATCTACTCCTCCATCATCTCGGGCATGATGGACGCCTTTGCCAGCGTCATCTCCAACAACCTGAACGTCATCATGAAGGTGCTGACTTCCATCACCATCCTGCTGACCATCCCGAACATCGTCTTCTCCTTCTACGGCATGAACGTCTACGGCCTGCCCCTGGACCACTTCTGGTGGTTCCCCCTGACCCTCTCCGTGGGGCTGATCGTGATCATCGGCATCATCCTGAAAAAGAAGGATCTGTTTTAAAAGTAAAGCGCTCCCCGCGTCTGCGGGGAGCGCTTTTGGTTATTTCAGCGCCGAAGCCACCCGGGACAGGGTGGGGGCGTGGGTGGTGTCCAGCAGGTGGGTGTAGATGCGCCCGGTGGTGGCGGGCGTGGAGTGGCCCAGGGCCTTGCCGATCTCGAACAGGGGCGCGCCCTGGGCGGAGGCCACGGTGGCGAAGGTGTGCCGCAGGCCGTGCAGGGTGATGTCGGGCAGCTTGTGCTTTTTAATGAACCGGTGGAAGGCCAGGGAGACGTTGTTGGGGGAGTAGGGCTGCCCCGCCCGGTCCACCAGCACCAGGCCTGTGTCCGGCCAGTCCTCCCCCAGCCGCAGGCGGTCCTCCGCCTGGCGGCGGTACTCCCGGCGCAGAAGCGGGTACAGCTCGTCGGTCAGATGGAGGATGCGGGTGGAGGAGCGGTTCTTCGTCTCCTTCTGCACGACGGAGGCCCCGGCGGCGGTGCGGGCCTCCCGGATGTGGATGCGCCGGCGGTTGAAGTCCACGCTGGTCCACTTCAGTCCGCAGATCTCCTCCCGCCGCAGGCCCAGACAGCCGGCCAGCTTGACCACCAGCTCCAGCCAGGTGCCCTCGGTCTCGGCGTACAGGCGCTTTAAGTTGTCGGGGCTGTAATACTTCGCTTCGTGGGGGATCACCCGGGGAGGCTGCACCCGGTCGGTGGGGCAGCGAATGAGAATATCCTGCCGGACCGCCGTGCGCAGGGCGGAGGAGAGCAGGTCATGGTGCCGCCGGATGGTGTTGGCGGAGAGCCCCTTGTCCCGCAGGAGCATGGTGTAGTACTGCTGAATGTGCGCGGGGGTGAGCTGCTGGACCGGGATCTCGCCCAGGGCGGGGCCCAGGTGGTTTTCAATGATCTTGGTGTAGCCGTAGACCGTGGTGTCCGCCCGGTTGGGCTTGACGATCTGCTCCATCCAGGTGTCCAGCCAGTCGGACAGGGTGGTGGTGCGGGGCTTGACATCGCTGTAGACGGCCCGCTCCGCCTGGAAGGCCAGCAGGGCCTTCCGGGCCTGCTGCAGGGTGGGAAAGGTGCGGTAGGTGCGCCTGCGCTGCCCTTTGTCGTCCTTGCCGCTGTCCAGGTGGACGTAATAGAGGTTGCGCCCCTCGTCGTAGGAGATATTGCGTTCGATCGCTTTTCTTGCCATGTGTGCTTGTACCCTCTCTTTTTCTATTAGGATACCCCAAGCTTACCATAATATACCATGGCCTTAATGACCGTATTGCACGCAAGACCCATTTTTGTAAAAAATATGCGCAGAGCACCGGACAGGGGCTCCGCGCATATTGCACTTTTTATGTTTCCGCCACCGCCTCGGCCACACGGATGCCGTCCACGGCGGCGGAGGTGATGCCCCCGGCGTAGCCCGCCCCTTCCCCGCAGGGATAGAGCCCGGGCAGGCCGACGGACTGGAAGTCTTCCCCCCGGAGGATGCGCACGGGGGAGGAGGAGCGGGTCTCCACCCCGGTCAGCAGGGCGGAGGGGGAGTCAAACCCCTTCAGCTTGCGCCCGAAGACCGGCAGGGCGGCCCGCAGGGTCCCGGTGACGAAGGCGGGCAGGCAGCCGTCCAGCTCCGCCGTCCGGACGCCGGGACGGTAGGTGGGGCGGACGGAGGAGCCCGGTTCCCGATTTCCCAGGAAAGAGGCCACAGTCTGGGCCGGGGCCCGGTAATCGCCGCCCCCCAGCCGGAAGGCGCGCTCCTCCCATTCCCGCTGGAAGGCTACCCCCAAAAGCGGGTCGCGGGAGGGATCGGTGCAGCCGTAGTCGGCGGGGGAGACCCCCACCAGGAAGCCGCCGTTGATGTTTTCCCCATCCCGGGCGCGGCAGCTCATGCCGTTGGTCACCAGCCGCCCCGGCTCGGAGGCGGCGGCCACCACCTGTCCGCCGGGACAGACGCAGAAGGTGAAGGCGGAGCGGCCGTCGGGCAGATGACAGGCCAGCTTGTAGTCCGCCGGGGGCAGGGACTCCCAGGCGTCGCCGTACTGGGCCCGGGAGATCAGCTCCTGGGGGTGCTCGATGCGCACCCCGATGGCGAAGGGCTTGGGGGCGAGGGGGATCCCCAGGTCCCGGAGCATCTCAAAGGTATCCCGGGCGGAGTGGCCGGGAGCCAGCACCAGGGTGTCGCACGCCTCCTCATAGGGGCCCTCCAGGCCGGCGGCGGTGAAGCCGGCCAGAACGCCGCCCCGCACGGTCAGGCCGGTCAGGCGGTGGCCGAAGCGGATCTCGCAGCCCAGGGAGAGCAGCTCCTCCCGGATATTCCGGACCACCCGGCGCAGTACGTCGGTACCGATGTGGGGCTTATGCTGCCAGCGGATGTCCTCCGGGGCCCCGGCACACGCCAGAATGTCCAGCACGGCGGATACCCGGGGGTCGTGGATGCCGGTGGTCAGCTTGCCGTCGGAGAAGGTGCCCGCGCCGCCCTCGCCGAACTGGACGTTGGATTCGCTGTTCAGCGCTCCGCCCGCCCAGAAGGCCTCCACATCAGCTGTGCGCTGATCCACGCTCTGTCCCCGCTCCAGGAGCAGGCAGGGCACGCCCGCGCGGGCGAGCAGCAGGGCGCAGAACAGTCCCGCGGGGCCCATGCCCACCACCACCGGGCGCGCTGCACTGCGGCGGCGCACCGGGGGGAATTCATAGGGCTGGGGGGTGAAGCGAACGGCGTTTTTTGGCAGCTTCAGGGTGCGCTCCGCCGGGTGGGAGACATCCACCGTACAGACCAGCTTCACCTCGGATTTTTTTCGGGCGTCGATGGACTGGCGGGCAAGAGAAAAGGCGGTGAAGCTGTCCGGGGAGACCCCCAGCAGCCTGGCCGCCTTTTGCTTTAATTGTGCCTGTGTTCCCTCGGGAGGGAGGGTCAGATTCTGGATCCGGATCATGGCGTCACCGTTCTCACATGAGCTTGACGATGTAATACACGGCCGTAACGAACAGCCAGCCCACCAGGACGAACAGCAGGTAGTAGGCCGCGGCGCTGCCGAGAGCCAGCGTCAGCGCCAGCAGGAGGGCGGTCAGGCCGCAGGTGATATAGAGCAGGGGGAAGTTGGCGTCCCTGGGAACCAGCCGGTCAAGACGCAGGGGCCGCTTGCCGCACTGGAGCATGATCAGCACGACCACGGCGGCGGCCAGAAGCACAAAGCCCAGAACAAAGCCGCAGCGGATGCGGAAGGGATGGTTGAAGAAGGCTTTGCGGTAAAGCTGCAGGCACAGAATACCGCAGGCGGAAATGACGGTGATACAGAAAAAATCACGCTGGAACAGATAGTAGACCATCGCCAGGACGGCGACCACGGGGACCAGGATGGAGAGCCAATGAATGATGGTCACTCCGGGGAGGAGACGGTTGAGCAAAAGCAGGATCAACTCTGCCGCCACGGCGCCGCCGAACCAGATCAGGATCCGGTTGAGGGCTGCGTCCTCTTGCTGGCGCTTGGCCTGTCTCTGTGCCTTTGTGTTATTACCCATAGTGTTACCTCCGGGAGAAAATATGCGGCGTTCCAGGATCCCCGCCGCAATAAGTGGTGTCAGTATATCATATTTTGCTGAAAAAGGCAACTAAAGATTGACAGGGTATTTGATAATCGGGTGGGAATATGATATAACTGAATCGGAAATTGACGATGTTTCATGTTTCAGAGAGGGGGAAGAAAGATGCGCGCGGCGCAGCGAAAGCGGGCGGCCCGGGGCGACCTGCTGGTGGCTCTCGTCATTCTGGCCCTGGCGGCGGCGCTGGCCGTTTTCCTGCTTCCCCGGTCGGAGCAGGCCCTGACCGTCCGGGTGGTGCAGGACGGAGAGCTGCTCCTGTCCTGCCGG
>JBJEYS010000236.1:0-6041 GCA_051886995.1 Oscillospiraceae bacterium | reverse complement strand
ACGAGATCGCCAACATCATCAACGAGCTGTTCTCCGCCCTGGCCGCCGCGGAGCGCGTGTTCAAACTGCTGGACGAGTCGGAGGAGCCGGCGGATGTCCCGGGCGCCAAGGCGCTGGAAAACGTGCGGGGCCACGTGGAGCTGGAGCACATCAGCTTTGGCTACGACCCGGGCAAAATCATCCTGCACGATCTGAACCTAAACGCGCAGCCGGGCCAGCAGATCGCCATCGTCGGTCCCACCGGGGCCGGAAAGACCACCATCATTAACCTGCTTATGCGCTTTTATGATGTCAACAGCGGGCAGATCCTGGTGGACAGCGGTGAGATTCGGGACTACACCCGTTCCAGCCTGCGCGGGGCCTACGCCATGGTGCTGCAGGACACCTGGGTATTCCGGGGCACCATCTTTGAAAACATCGCCTACGGCAAGGAGAACGCCACCATGGACGAGGTGGTCCGCGCCGCCAAGGCGGCCCACATCCACTCCTTCATCATGCGCCTGCCGGAGGGCTACCACACCGTGATCGGCGAGGACGGCGGCAACATCTCCAAGGGTCAGAAGCAGCTTCTGACCATCGCCCGCGCCATGCTGTACGACGCGAAAATGCTGATCCTGGACGAGGCCACGTCCAACGTGGACACGGGCACGGAGCGGCAGGTGCAGAAGGCCATGCGGGAGCTGATGCGCGGCAAGACCTGCTTTACCATCGCCCACCGCCTGTCCACCATTCAGAACGCCGACAAGATTCTGGTGGTGGACCACGGCGATGTGGTGGAGCAGGGCACCCACGAGAGCCTGATGAAGCAGAAGGGCTTCTACTACAAGCTCTACGCGGCGCAGTTCGACTGAAAATTTGTCCGAGAAAACGCCCCGCCGGCCGGCGGGGCGTTTGTAATACGGGGATATGCAGAATGGCAGCGGATCAGGCCCGTGAAACTGTAAAGTAAACGCTGGTTCCCTTGTTTTCTTCGCTTCGGATCCAGATCTTCTCTTTCAGCGCAGCAAGGGTCTCCTTCGCAATCGCCAGGCCAAGACCGCTTCCGGTCTCATTACAGCTCTGGCTGCCCTTATAGAACCGTTCAAAAACATAGGGCAGGTCGCTCCTGGGGATCCCAACGCCGTCATCTTCCACGCAGATCGTGACGCGCTTACGCTGCACCGTCGCCGACAGGGAGACCGTTCCGCCCTCCTGCACAAACTTCCGCGCGTTTCCGAGCAGAATCTCCAGAACCTTCCGCAGCATATCCGCGTCGCTGTAAAGCGTGGGCAGATCGCGGACGCTGTCCGCGACAAGGAACGAGACCCCGGCCAGTTCACAAAGCTTGTCCTGCTTTCTGCAGATCGGGGCAAAAAAGCTTTCAGCCGGTATGGGCTGCCGCGGCGGGTGGACTTTCCGGGTCTGCAGCTTTGCCAGGGTCAAAGCGTCCAGGATCATGTGCTCCTGACGGTTCGCTTCGCCGATGATCATCCCGTAATAGATATTCCGTTGGTTCTCGTCCTTCCCCATTCCGTCGGTCAGGGCTTCCGCCAGTGCCTTGATGGACGCAACCGGAGATTTCATCTCGTGGGTAATGTTGTCGATGTACTTCCTTTGCGCAGTTTCATAACGTTCCTGGATATGCATGCTGTATAACAAAACCACGGCAATGATCGCAAAAAACACGGTAAATACAACCACATATCCGATCATGGTCTCCGCCAGGTCCGGCAGCTCCTTGACCCAGAAAAAGGCCCCGGTGACCTCCCCGTCCGTAACGATCGGCAGCCCGACATAAAGAAAGGACGTATACCCCAGTTTGGAATAATTTTTGACGAATGGGAACAGCTGCATGGTGCTTTTTCCGGACAGCACCTCCGGCAGCGCTTCCTCGGATTGATCCACAAAGTTGATGGAAAACTGATCCCCGTTCATGCGAAAAAAGTCCTGGAATTTGGAGTTGGCGTCGTAGATGACCACAGCCATGCCGCCATTCCTCCAGTTGCTCACCCGGCCTTTATCCGTATATTCGATGATCTGCTGTTTCGCGTAATATTCCAAATCGACGCGCTTCCAGCCGCCCGGCATGTAGCAGATGGCGTAAAGTCCGCTGATCAGGCCCAGAAAATAGCCCAGGACCAAAATGACCGCGATCACGCTTGCTTTAAACGGTTTTTTCATCGCACTTCCTCAATTTTATAGCCCACGCCGAAGACAGTAGAGATATCAAAGTGAAGGTCCCGGTGCGGCTCTCCAAACAGCTTGTGCCGCAGCCGGGTGATCACCGTGTCCACCATGCGCAGCTCTCCCACATATTCAAAACCCCAGACCGCGTTGATGATGTGCTCCCGGGTGATCACCTTGCCCGCATGGGCGACCAGATAGCACAGAATCTTAAATTCCTTCGCCGAGAGCCGGATGCGCTCCTCCCCGATGTACGCTTCAAAGGATTCCGGGTAGACCGTCAGCTCCGCAAGCTCATACTTTTTCTGCGTGGGGACGTCGCCGCTTCTTTTCATCAGCTTTTTCGCGCGCAAAAACACCTCATGGGGGGGAAAATGGCTTTGTCACATAGTCGTCCGCCCCGATCTGCAGGCCGATGATCCGGTCGATCTCCTCTCCCTTTGCCGAGAGCATCAGGATGGGCATGTCGCTCGTCTTACGGATCTCCAGGCAGATGTCCCGCCCGCTCATGTCAGGCAGCATCACATCTAGGATCATCATGTCGGGTCTTTCCGCTTCCAGACACGCAAAGGCCTCCGCACCCGTGGCGGCACACACCACCCGAATGCCTTCCTCCCGAAAATAGCCCGTCAGGCTTTGGGCGATCGCCGGATTGTCATCACAAATCAGCACACACTTAGACATGTCGTTCTTCCCCTTCCGCGCAAGGATCATGCCTTGCAGCCAACAGATGTTCCGATGTGTCATACCCGCGTTTATCATAGCGAATTTAGGGGAAGTTTTCAACCTTTTCAGGGCAAAATCCCCGGCTGGCCGCAAACGGGCCAACCGGGGATCCCTATGCGATTTTATGTTAAATTGTTCAAAGGAATCGGGGGATCAGCTCCACTCGGCCTGGATCTCGGCAGCGATATCCTTATTGAAGATGGCCACGGCGTTTTTGACCGCGTGGAACAGGAACGCCAGGCACAGCACAGCCATGGAAATGATCTCCACCCAGTAGAAGGGCCACAGGGGGATCAGCAGAACGCCGGTGGTGTACTTGGAACTCATCGCCACCAGGCACTGGCGGTAGGCTGCATAGGCGGTCAGAACGATGACCGCTGCCGACAGAATGTTGTTCAGCGTCATGACCAGAAAACGCAGCTTCTGCGGAAACTTGGAGACCACCATGGTGATCTGAACGTGACCGTTCTCGGTCTGGGTGTACGCGAAGGAGGCGAACACAGCGCAAATCATGATGCGTTCCACGATCTCATAGACGCCCAGGATGGGTACGCCGGTGATCCAACGGAGAATGATGTCTGCAATAGTGACCGCCATGACGCCGAAGAAACCCACATAACTGATGACGGAAACCGCGCCGGTGATCTTCTTGACGATATTTTCAGCTTTCTTCATATCCGGCACCTCCTTAATACATCAGGCCGGGGAGCCAGAGAGCCAGCTGCGGGATCAGTGTCACAATCACGATCGCCAGCAGCAGGGGCGCGCAGAAGGGCAGCGCACCCTTGAAGATGGTGGGCAGGGGCACGTCGCGGGCAATGCCGGAGATGACGTAGCAGCTCATGCCGACAGGAGGGGTGATCAGGCCCAGCTGCATGACCATAACGATGATCACGCCGAACCAGATGGGGCTGAAGCCCAGCTCGGTCATGATGGGCAGGAAGATGGGCACGGTCAGCATCATCATGGGCAGCGCGTCCATCAGCATTCCCATGAACGCGTAGATGATCACGATCAGCAGCAGGACCACATAGCGGTTGACGTTCATATTGCTAATGGTGTTGGCCAAATTCATCGGCATATTGGTGATGGTCAGGAAGTTGCCGAACACCACGGCGCCGATCAGGATCAGATAGGTCATGGAGGTGGTCTTGACCGTGTCCTTCATGACGGAGAAAAAGCTCTTCCATGTGAACTTGCGCATGAAGAACATCATCAGGAAGCTGATGAAGGCGCCGGCGGCGGCAGCTTCGTTGATGGTGAAAATACCGGAGAACATGCCGCCGAACACGGCGATGAACAGGATGGCCATGGGGATCAGGCCCTTGCAGGCGATCAGCATCTCCTTGGCGGAGTATTTCGTGCTGGGCGGCGCCAGCTTGGGATTCTTCTTGACCAGAATGAATACGGTCGCGCAGCAGAGCAGAGCTTCCAGGATGCCGGGCAGGATGCCGGCGGCAAACAGCTGGCCGATGGACTCCATGGACAGCAGGCCGTACACGATCAGGGGTGTGCTGGGCGGGATCATGATGCCCAGAGTGCCGCCCACGGAGACGGAGCCGGTGGAAAGGGTGTCACCATAGCCGTACTTGCGCATCTCGGGGATGGCGATCACGCCGATGGTGGCGGCGGTGGCCTGGGTGGAGCCGCAGATGGCGCCGAACAGGGCGCTGGCGCCGATGGTGGCGCAGGACAGGCCGCCGGGCAGACGGGAAAGCAGCTTGTGGCCGGCGTTATACATGCCGCTGCTCATGCCTGTGGCGAAAGCAAAGTTACCCATCATAACAAACAGAGGGATCACGGTCAGGGCATATGTACTGGCCTGCGTCGTGGGTACATTGGCCAGTACGCCCAGGGCGGCGTTCATATTGACCACATATGCATAGCCGAAAAAGCCGACCAGCAGCATGGCAACGCCGATATTCATACCAAGGAACAATAAAACTAACAGGATGATGATGCCGATTGCGGCAATCATATTCAGATCCATATAGTTCCCCCCTTTTCAGTGTCAAAAGTACATGGAATTGGGTGCAGGCGCTGGGCGCCTGCACCCAATTCCGAAAAGTTTATTTAGTCAGCGGAATATTTTTCGCCAAGCTCAACAGCCTTATCATAGAAAGCCTGCGCGTCAAAGCCATTGGTGCTCATCTTCTCGATCCAACTCTGGACGTACTCTTCCGCAGCGGGCTGGAAGGTGGCCAGATCGGCGCCCTCGGGCACGATGACAGTGCTGCCGTACTTTTCCTGGGCGGTTTTGCGGGCATCAGCGGCCTCCTGCTCGTTCAGCTCGCCGAAGCCAATGGACCACTCACGGGTGGAATACTCGTCGATGATGGCCTTCAGGTCATCGGGCAGCTTGTCATAGGAGTCCTTGTTCATCAGAACGGCCCAGGTCTGGGTGAAGAAGGGCAGTTCAGTATAGGACTTGGTGACCTCATACAGGCTCCAGGCGTTGACGCCGGTCCAGTCGATGATGTAGCCGTTCAGAACGCCCTTCTCCATGGACTGATACAGCTCGGAGGAGGAGATGCTCATGGGGGAGGCATTCCACGCGGTGGACATTTCGGTGGCGGTGCCGGCGGGAGCGCGCAGCTTCAGGCCCTTCAGGTCATTAACGGTCTGAACGGGAGTGTCCGTGCAGATGATGTTGTTGGGGCCGGCGTACAGCATAACGACTTTGAAATTCTCATACTCAGCCTGCATCTCGGGTGTGGACTCCCACAGATCCCACAGGACGTTGGTACTCTGGACCGAGTTGTCGAACCCGGCCAGAGGCATGGTGATGACGTCGGACAGGGGGAACTGTCCGGCGAAGAAGCCGGAGAAGCACACGCTGATGTCACAGGTACCCTGCTTGACAGCGTCCAGGGCCTCGGCGGCGCCGGCCAGGGTGCCGCCGGGATAAACGGTGATCTCCAGACGGCCGTTAGAGGCCTCATTGACCGCGTCCGCCCACTTCTGGACATACTGGGTCTTCAGTGCCTGGGCGGAGTCATGGAAGGACACGGACAGACGATAGACCGTGTTATCCTCTTTGCCGCCCTTGTCGCCGCCGCTGCTGCCGCCGTCCTTGGAGCAGGCAGCCAGAGACAGGGTCATCGCCAGAGCGAGGAGCAGTGCTAAGAACTTCTTCATTTTTATTCCCTCTC
>JBJEYS010000235.1:0-1631 GCA_051886995.1 Oscillospiraceae bacterium | reverse complement strand
GTGGTCAGCGACCTGGGTATGCAGCTGTCCATGATCATCGGCGGCTCGGTGGTCGTGGAGTCCGTCTTCGCGTTCCCCGGCATCGGCACCTACCTGCTGACCGGCATCCAGAGCCGCGACTATCCCGTCATCCGCAGCTGCGTGCTGATCCTGGCCATTTTCGCGGCGGTGGTCGTCCTGCTGGTGGACCTGCTGTACGCCTTCCTGGACCCCCGCATCAAGGCCCAGTATGTGAACTATGCGGCGAAGAAAGGGGGCAAGGCGAAATGAGTGAAGCTGTTGTTCTGAACAAGCCTCTGACGAAGCGGAAAAAAGAAAGCATGTTCAAGCAGGTGTGCAAGCGCCTTGTCAAGAATCCGGTCGCCATGACCGGCCTGATTATTCTGCTCCTGATCGTGCTGGCGTCCATTTTTGCCCCTCTGCTGGCTCCCTATGATCCCAACTTCATGGATTATGCCGCGCTGAAGACCGGCCCCAGCGCCAAGCACCTGCTGGGCTGCGACCAGCTGGGCCGCGACATTCTCAGCCGGATGCTGTACGGCGGCCGCTACTCCCTGGCTCTGGGCTTCATCTGCGCCATGATCGGCCTGATCCTGGGCGTGTTCTTCGGCTGCATCGTCGGCTACGCCGGCGGCACGGTGGACAACATCGCCATGCGTATCTGCGACATCTGGTCCTCCATCCCGTCCATGCTGCTGGCCATCCTGGTCTCCACGGCACTGGGCAACGGCTTCTTCAACACGGTCCTGGCCATGACTCTGGGCAGTATCCCCGGCTCGGTCCGCAATACACGCGCTATGGTCCTGAAGGAGCGGTCCCAGGAGTATCTGGAGGCCGCCAAGGCCATGAACTGTTCCGAAATGAAGATCATGTTCAAGCATATGATGCCCAACATCATCCCCTTCAAGATCGTGGGCACCACCGGCAACATCGGCGCCACCATCATGCAGGCCTCCAGCCTGTCCTTCATCGGCCTGGGCATGGACGCCGCCACCCCGGAGTGGGGCGCCATGTGCTCCAGCGGCCGGACTCTGATGCTGACGCATCCTTACATGATCATCTTCCCCGGCCTGGCGATTCTGGTCACGGTCCTGGCCTTCAACCTGTTCGGCGACGGCCTGCGGGACGCCATGGATCCCAAGCTGAAGGACTGAGGGGGTGCCGAAAATGAGTGAGAATTTTCTGGAGATCAAAGACCTGCGGGTGGAGTATTCCTCCGGCGGTCAGATCGTCAAGGCGGTCAACGGCGTAAACATCGACCTGGCCAAGGGGGAGACCCTGGGCCTGGTGGGTGAGACAGGCGCCGGCAAGACCACCATCGCGAAAGCCATTCTGCGCATTCTGCCTGAGCCCCCCGCCAAGGTAGCGGGCGGCGAGATCCGGATGAACGGCGTCGATCTGCTGACGCTGCCGGAAAAGGAGATGCTGAAGGTCCGGGGCGACAAGATCGCCATGATCTTTCAGGACCCCATGACCGCCCTGAACCCCACCATGACGGTGGGCAACCAGATCACGGAAGTGGTGCTGCTGCACAACGACATGACCCACAAGGAGGCCATGGACCGCGCCATCGAAATGCTGGAGCTGGTGGGCATCCCGGCCGTGCGCTTTATGGAGTACCCCCACCAGTT
>JBJEYS010000234.1:0-1633 GCA_051886995.1 Oscillospiraceae bacterium | reverse complement strand
TCATGGCCCGGTGCTACCTGGTCATGACCGACTCCGGCGGACTGCAGGAGGAGGCCCCCGCCCTGGGCAAGCCCGTGTTGGTACTGCGGCGGGAGACCGAGCGCCCCGAGGCCGTGGCGGCGGGCACCGTAAAGCTGGCCGGTACGGAGACGGAGCAGATCTTCCGTATGGCCTCTGAACTCATTGAGTGCCCCGGCGCCTACGCCGACATGGCCCATGCCGTCAATCCCTACGGCGATGGACACGCCTGTCGGCGCATCGTGGATGCCATTGAGCATTACTTCGGGCTGCGCACGGCGCCGCCGGAGGAGTTTATCTGAAGCCAAAAAGCCAGTGAGAGGGGGGCATTGCCTTGGAACGGAAGAAACGCACGCTGTTCGCCGTGCTGATCGCCACGATTATCGTCGTAGCGGTGTTTTCCAGCTTTGCCATCAACCTCTTTCATCAGGAAGACTACCATGTTCAGCTGCCTGATTTGTCCGAGAATACGGGGCCGGACCAGTCGGGGGACAGCGAGGCACACGGAAATCAGTTTATTCGCGTGGAGGTCACCCCGGAAACGGTGCAGAGCGTGATCGCCACCCTCTCCCGTCCCCAGTCTTACTACCGGGAGATCCGCATTGAGCTCTGGTCCGACGGGGGGGCGGCGGCCCTGACCAACGCACAGGTGTGGGTGGACGGCGGCTGGACCCGGTCCGACGTGACCGCTCCCAGTGGGATGGTGCAGCACAATCTGGTGGGTGAGGAGACGCGCTGGATCTGGTATGACAACGATGACGCCGCGGTCTCCGTTCCGGCCAACCAGGCGGTCTCCGATCTGGTCCAGCGCGTTCCGACTTATGAGGATGTGCTGGCACTGTCCCCGGATGAGATCACGGACGCCGGGTACGAGAAATACGCGAAGAGCGACTGCATTTTCGTGGAAGTGGAGCAGGAGGAGCTGGGCAGCCGCGAGCGGTACTGGATCGCCGTGTCCGACGGGCTTTTGGTGGCGGCGGAGCGGGTCAAGGGGGATCAGACGCTTTATCGCATGACGGTCGTGTCCACGGAGAGTCCCGCCCCGCTGAACAGCAGCTTTGCCCTGCCCGACGGCACCGTGTACCACACCGTGGGCGGGCGTTAGTCCTTCTCCTCCTTGTCGTCCTTTCCGAACAGGCCGAACACGAGCAGAAGCCCCAGAGTGATGACCAGTTCCAGGTTGTCGTCGCTCTCCAGAAACAAAAAGAGCAGGATGAGAACCAGTAAAATATCTCCGCTGTCCAGATCTTCCAGGTGAACGCTTTTCAGCAGCCCGCCCAGCCAGCCGGTGATCCCCTCCAGGGGGCCCGCCCCCTTTTGGGGCGGCGGCGGGGGCGGGCGCCGTGCTTCTGACCGGGATCGCTGCGGCCCTGGGGCGTGTTTGGGCGGCGGTTCAGGCTCACTGACCCGTTCATAGGATGTACCGCTGGGGATATAGCGGTTATACACTGTCCCCATCCCCCTTTCGGAAAACGTCCAGCGCCACCCGGATGACGTGGGCGAGCTTGGCGATTTGAATGGCCTTATCCACCTTTGCGTAGCGCTCTTCCCGGACAAAGGGCTGCAGGGCGGTCAGCAGGGCCACCTTCCGGTCGTCGGTGCTGTTGTACTCGGA
>JBJEYS010000233.1:0-1636 GCA_051886995.1 Oscillospiraceae bacterium | reverse complement strand
CCCATGCAGGATTTCGGAATTCCGCTGCTGACGGGCGTTGTCCCCATCATCACCCTGCTTTGCCTGTCCATGATCCTGTCGGTGCTGACCATGAAAAGCCTGAAGCTGCGCGCTCTGCTCGCCGGAACGCCCAGTATCATCATCCGGGACGGAGCCCTGGATCAGAAAGAGATGCGCCGCAACCGCATGACTCTGGACGAGGTCATGGAAGAGCTGCGCCTGCAGGGGTACACCGACCTGGCCGCGATCAAATACGCCATTCTGGAGACCAACGGCCAGCTGTCCGTCCTCCCCTACGCCGCCGAAAAGCCGCCCGCGGCCAAAGACCTGAATGTGACCGTCGATGATGCCGGCCTTCCTGTCATCCTCATCAACGACGGGTGCCTGCTCTCTGCAAATCTCCGGCAGCGGGGGCTGAACGAAGGCTGGCTGCGCAAGCGGCTGGAGGAGCAGGGGGTCCACAGCGTCCGGGAGGTCTTCCTCCTGACTGTGGACGGGCAAAATCAAACCTATTTCATCCGCAAGGAGCTGAACTGATGCGCCGCTTTTGGATCTCCCTTTCCGTGCTGATCGCCCTGTTCTGCGTGACCCTGTACAATACACATTATCTGGATGATCTGACCGGGGAGCTGGCCGGCCTGCTCCTGGAGGCGGAAACCTGCGTCGTGGACGGGGACTGGGACGCCGCCTCCGACAAGACCGAAGCGGCGCTGGACCTCTGGAAAAGCCGGGAGAATTATCTGCACATGGTGCTCCGCCACGCGGACACTGACGCCATCCTGCTGGATTTTCAGGAGGTCCGCCAACTCATTGACCATCAGGAGGACGGCGGCGAGTATTCCGCCGTCAACGCCCGGCTCGTCACCCGCATCCGGCTGCTGCACGAGATGGAGCAGTTCAACCTGAAAAACCTTCTGTAGTTATTGACAAGTTCTTCTCAAAAACGGTAAAATACAAGGTACTGAATTTGGGGAGGATATACCATGGACATGAAATGGTTTGAGGAAATGGAAGCGCGCATTCCCAAGGGAGAGGTCCGGACCCGGTTCGCCCCCTCCCCCACCGGCTATATGCACGTGGGCAATCTGCGCACCGCTCTGTATACCTGGCTCATCGCCCGCAGCCAGGGCGGCAAGTTCCTGCTGCGCATTGAGGACACCGACCAGGGTCGCCTTGTGGAGGGTGCGGTGGACGTGATCTACAAGACCCTGCGCCAATGCGGGCTGACCTGGGACGAGGGTCCCGACATCGGCGGCCCCGTGGGCCCCTATGTCCAGACCGAGCGCCGGGCCTTCTACGGCGAGTACGCCAAGCTGCTGGTGGAGCGCGGCCACGCCTACTACTGCTTCTGTGAAAAGGCCGAGTCCGAGGAGGACTCCGGCGAATTTGACCGGGCCGACGATCCCTGCCGGGACATGCCCCAGGCGGAGGTGGAGGCCAACCTGGCCGCCGGCAAGCCCTATGTCATCCGCCAGCGCATCCCCCACGAGGGACAGACCACCTTCCACGACGTGGTCTTCGGCGACATCACTGTGGACAACGACACCCTGGACGATCAGGTGCTGATCAAGCGGGACGGCCTGCCCACCTACAACTTTGCCAACGTGGTGGACGACCACCTGATGGGCATCACCCA
>JBJEYS010000232.1:0-1639 GCA_051886995.1 Oscillospiraceae bacterium | reverse complement strand
ATGTTCCGCAACGGTCTGGTGCTCACCCTTCTGGGCATCGTGACCATTACCCTGGCGGGGTGGGCCATGCTTACCTTCTGGCCCCTGTTCTCCGCCGCATCATAAAAAAGTTATTCTTAAAAGCAGAAAGGAGCTTTTCTTATGTCCTATGTCAGCGATCCTGTCACCGGGCTGCGCCTTTGGGAGCTGAGCCATGTGTGGGGGTTCGGCGCCCCCGCCTACCCCGGCCGTGCCGACGTTCAGATGAAGCGCAATGTCCGCCACGCCCAGCACGGCGTGCTGGCCTGGAAGTTCAACACCAGCATGCACACCGGCACCCACATGGTGGCCCCCATCCACATGGTGGAAAAGGCGGCCGACCTGTCCGAGATCCCCGCCGAGCGCCTGTTTGGCACCGGCGTGGTGTTGTCCATTCCCAAGCAGGGCTATGAGACTATCACGGCGGCCGATCTGGAGCGGGCCACGCCCGCGGTGAAGAAGGGGGACTTTGTGGTCATCAACACGGGCTGGCACCACAAGTATTCCGACGCACTGGAATACTTCGGTCAGGCCCCCGGCCTGACCAAGGACGCCGCCCAGTGGCTGGTGGACAAGCAGGTCAACCTGGTGGCCATGGACACCCCCTTCATTGACCATCCCCTGGCGACCAACATGGGTCCCCACCGCGGCGGGCCGCAGATGCGCCGTCTGGCGGACGACTACCGCCGGGCCACCGGCAAGGACCCCGCCGTGGAGCACGGGGAATTCTTCGTGGCCCACAAGCTGCTGGCGGGCGCGGGCATCCTGACCGTACTGCAGGTGGGCGGCGATGTGGATGACCTGAACGGCCAGACCGCCGCCTTTGCCGCCACCCCCTGGAAGTTCCGCAAGGGCGATGCCTGCCAGATCCGCTTCGTTGCCATGCAGGACCCCACCGGCACCTGCCGCATCGATTCGGGCAACGACTGAGAGAGGAGCGTGTTACCATGAGTTTAAAAGTATACGATCTGACCCACTACTATGAGCAGTTCATGCCCGAATGGCCTTCCGCTCCCTGCGTCAATATCACCCTGAGCCAGTTCCACGCCAACAATGCCATGTATGAGATCAACTGGGAGGGCTCCATGCATCGGGGCACCCACATGGACGCCCCCATCCACGTGACGGAAAACACGCCGGGCATCTCCGACTATCCCCTCTGGCAGCTGTGCGGCACCGGCGTGTGCGTCTCCATTCCCAAGGGGAAATGGGGCATCATTACGCCGGAGGACCTGGAGGCCGCCACCCCCAAGATCCAGGAGGGGGACATCGTCATGATCAATACCGGCTTCCACAACAAATGGGCGGACACCGATGAGTATTTCGCCTATGGCTGCGGCATCAGCGGTGCGGGCGCCGACTGGCTGGTGGAAAAGAAGGTCAAGCTGGTGGGATACGACTGCCAGGCCAATGACCATCCCATGGCCACCAAGCTGGTGGACCACGGCTGCGGCCCGTCCCGCCCCCAGCTGATCCAGGAGTGGATCGACGAGTACGGTCATGACCCCAAGGAGGATTTCCCCCTCTGGGAGGACGGCCACAAGAACCTGATGGTCAAGGGCCACATTCCCGGCATCGAAAACGTGGGCGGCCAGCTGGACGAGATCACGGGCAAGCGCTG
>JBJEYS010000231.1:0-6096 GCA_051886995.1 Oscillospiraceae bacterium | reverse complement strand
AGGTGTCCTTGAAGGGATCGCCCACGGTGTCGCCCACGACAGCCGCCTTGTGGCAATCGGAGCCCTTGCCGCCGTGGTGGCCGGACTCGATGTACTTCTTGGCGTTGTCCCAGGCGCCGCCGGCGTTGGACATAAACACGGCCATGGCGAAGCCGGTGATGGACACGCCGCCCAGCAGGCCGACCACGCCGGTGGGACCGAGGATCAGACCGGTCAGGATGGGAACGATGATGGCCAGCAGAGCGGGAGCGACCATCTCATGCAGGGCGCCCTTGGTGCACAGGCCCACGCAGGTGGCATAGTCGGGATCGGTGGTGCCTTCCATGATGCCGGCGATCTCGTGGAACTGGCGGCGGACTTCCTTCACGATGGACTGAGCGGCAGTCTGCACGGCGCTCATGGTGAAGGCGGAGAACACGAACACCAGCATGGCGCCGATGAACAGGCCGACCAGAACGGTGGGGCTGGTCAGGGTGAAGTTCAGGACCTCAGTGGTACGCTCCTGAACGATGTTGACGTAGGAGACCAGCAGAGCCAGGGCGGTCAGAGAGGCGGAGCCGATGGCGAAGCCCTTGCCGGTAGCAGCGGTGGTGTTGCCCAGAGAGTCCAGGGCGTCGGTGCGCTCACGCACTTCCTCGGGCAGGCCGGCCATCTCGGCGATGCCGCCGGCGTTGTCGGCCACGGGGCCGTAAGCGTCGGTGGCCAGGGTGATGCCCAGAGTGGACAGCATGCCGACACCGGCGATGCCGATGCCGTACAGGCCCTTGTTGAAGGCGTCGGTGAAGGCGCCGGAGCCGTCAATGATGGTGATCCCGCCGCCGGCGGCAAAGTAGGAGATCAGGATGGCGGCAGCCACGATCAGGATGGAAGCCACGGTGGACTTCAGGCCCAGAGCGATACCGCCGATGATGACGGTGGCGGAGCCGGTCTCAGAGGTAGCGGCCAGCTTCTGGGTGGGCTTGTAGGTGTCGGAGGTGAAGTACTCGGTGAAGTAGCCGATGGCGCAGCCGCCGATCAGGCCGCACAGGATGGCGACGAACACGCCCAGCCAGTTGTTCTCGGTGCCCAGGATCACATAGCAGAGAACGCCGGCGCAGATGGCGGCCAGGACGGCGGACAGGTAGGTACCGGTACGCAGGGAGGCCAGCAGGGACTTCTGGGTGGCGTTCTCCTTGGTCTTGACGAAGAAGGAACCGATGATGGAGCAGATGATGCCGGTGACAGCCAGCAGCATGGGCAGGAACATGCCCTTCCAGCCATAGCCGGCGCAGGCACCCAGCGCGAAGGTGGCCAGAATAGAACCGACATAGGACTCGTACAGGTCGGCGCCCATGCCGGCCACGTCGCCCACGTTGTCGCCCACGTTGTCAGCGATGGTAGCGGGGTTGCGGGGGTCATCCTCGGGGATGCCGGCTTCGACCTTGCCCACCAGGTCAGCGCCCACGTCGGCGGCCTTGGTGTAGATGCCGCCGCCCACACGGGCGAACAGAGCCATAAAGGAAGCACCCATGCCGTTCATGACCATGATGTTGCCCAGAGTGGTGGGATCATCAATGCCGGCGATGAAGTGCAGGCCAACGAACCACAGGGAGATATCCAGCATGCCCAGGCCCACGACGGTGAAGCCCATGACGCTGCCGGAGGAGAACGCCACGCGCAGGCCGCGGTTCAGGCTCTCGGAAGCAGCCTGGGCGGTGCGGGCGTTGGAATTGGTGGCGATCTTCATGCCGATGAAACCAGCCAGCATGGAGAAGATACCACCGGTCAGGAAGGCGAACGGGGTGAACTTGGAGAGCATCGTTCCGTTGGTGACGAAGGCCATGATCAACAGAATGACGAAGACCACAACGAAGACCACGGCCACCGTGGTGTACTGATGCTTCAGGTAAGCATTGGCACCCTCACGGATGGAAGCGGCGATCTTCTTCATGGTGTCGTTGCCCTCGGAATAGGACATGACTTTGTTGCGTTGGATCCAGGCGAATACCAGTGCCAGAACGGCGCCGATAAAGCCCACGAAGAACAGGGAATCCATTTTTCCAGCTCCTTTGCTTTTTTGTTCCAAATTGGTGTGTTTGGAATCTTGACACGCAACCATTATAATAACAATTCCATTTGGATTTTGCAAGAAAATCTTGCATGTGCAAAGCGGGACATGTGCTTTTTTGATTATTTAAACAAAAAAGGAAACGGTCTTACGACCGTTTCCAGGCGTTTTGGCTGAACAGAACTAAAATGGGAAATATCTCCAAACGGCCAATGATCATGCACAGGGACAGGACCAGCTTACTCAGAGCGGAGAAAATTGAAAAATTGCCCATGGGGCCCACCAGGTCCAGTCCGGGGCCAATGTTGCCCAGACAGGCGATGACGGCGGTCGCGGTGGTGGTGAAGGAAAAGTTGTCGATGGATACCAGCAGCACTCCGCCCGCCAGGGTCAGCAGGTAGGCGGCGAGAAAAACGTGCGTCTTGTGCAGGACACGCTCGTCCACCACCTGGCCGTCCAGCTTGACCACATGGACGGAACGGGGGTGGATGGTTCCCCGGATCTCCCGCCGGAGGCTCTTGCCCAGCAGCAGGATGCGGGCGCACTTGATGCCGCCGCCGGTGGAGCCGGCGCAGGCGCCGATGAACATGAGAAGGACCAGGATGCTGCGGGAAAGCTCCGGCCAAAGGTTGAAGTCGGCGCTGGAAAAGCCGGTGGTGGAGATAATGGAGGCCACCTGGAAAAAGGCATGGCGCAGGGCAGAGCCGAAGTGGCCCGGATAATCGGCGCGGATATTCAAGGCGATGACGATCCCGCTGACAGCGACGACGGCCAGGAAAAAGCGAAGCTCGTCGCTTTTGAGCGCCCGCTTCCACTTGCCGCACAGCAGGAGAAAATACACAGTGAAATTCAGGGCGAAAAGGAGCATGAAGACCGTGATGATGATCTCCACCGCGGGGCTGTTGTAGGCGGCGATGGAGAGGTTTTTGACGGAAAAGCCGCCGGTGCCGGCGGTGGCGAAGGCGCTGACCACGGCATCGTACAGGGGCAGTCCGGCGAGCTTCAGACAGAGGATCTGGATCAGGGTGAGCACCAGGTAAATGCCGTACAGGATCTTGGAGGACTGGGAGGTCTTGGGCACCAGCTTGGACTTAACGGGGCCGGGGCTCTCCGCCTGCATCAGGAAGGCGGAGCGGGCGCCGAGGGAGGGAAGCAGGGCGATGGTCAGCACCAGCACGCCCATACCGCCCAGCCAATGGGTGAAGGAACGCCAGAACAGAATGCCCAGGGGCAGGCCTTCAATGGCGGTCAGAATGGAGGCACCGGTGGTGGTAAAGCCGGAGATACACTCAAACAGACAGTCTACATAGGAATTGAAATAGCCGCTGAAGTAAAAGGGCAGGGCGCCGAATACGCCGAAAAGCACCCAGATCAGCCCAACGGTGAAGAAGCCTTCCCGGGCAAAGAGCTTGGCGTTTGCCTTCGGAAGGGTCAGCAGCGCACCCACCGCCGCCGTGATCAGGATGGCCAGCAGAAAGGGACGGGGGCTCTCCCCGTAGATCAGTCCCACCAGCATGGGCAGGACCATGGCGGCGGCCTCCACCAGCAGGGTCTTGCCCGTCACCTTGAAAACGAGTCTGAAATTCATGCCTCGCCACCTCCGCCGGCGAAGCCGTCGGCATAGATGTCGTTAACGTCCAGAATTCCGCTGTTCCGGGAGACGATGATCACGGTGTCTCCGGCTTCGATTCTGGAGGAGCCTTCCGGAATGATGATCCGGTTGTTATGGATGATGACGGCGATCAGAATATTCTTTTTCAGCTTCAGGTCCCGCAGGGGAACGCCGAGGTGACGGGTGGTGTCGTTGACGGCGAACTCCATGGCCTCCGCCCGGTCGCCGGCGATCTTGTACAGGGAGTTCATGACGCTGCCCTTGGAATTCTGCATGCCGCGCACTACCTGGAGAATGTGGTTGGCGGTGATGAGCTTGGGGGAGATGACGCTGTCCAGGCCGATGGAGCGGGCGATGCCGATGTAATTCTGGCGGTTGGACTTGGCCACCACCTTGGGCACGCCCTGCTGCATGGCGTAGAGGGAGACGATCAGGTTGTACTCGTCCCGGTCGGTCAAAGCGATAAAGGCGTCGGTGCTTTGCAGGTTTTCCGACTCCAGCAGCTCCTGGTCGGTGCCGTCGCCGCAGATGATCAGGCTGCGGGGGAGCACCTCGGCCAGATGGCGGCAGCGTTCTTCCCTGCACTCCACGATCTTGGTATGCTGGCCCAACTTTTCCAGCATGGCGGCCAGATAATAGGTGATGCGCCCGCCGCCGGTGATAAACACCTCGCGGATCTTGGGGATGTAACGGCCTAGGGTCTTGAAAAACTGGTTGACGCCCAGGGGCTCTCCGATGACGTAGACATAGTCGCCTGCACTCATCTGGAAATTGCCGTCGGGAATAAACACGGTCTCACCCCGCTCCACGGCGCAGAACAGGATGGGCAGATCCCGCAGCTTGTGGGACAGGGAGGCCAGGGTCCGGCCCGCCAGAAAGTCCTCCTCCTGCAGGCGGAAGCCCACCAGCTCCACCCGGCCCCGGTAAAAGGTCTCGATATTGGCAGCAGAGGGGAAGCGGAGCAGACGGGAGATCTCGATGGCGGTGGCCTGCTCCGGATTGATGACCATGTCGATGCCCAGATCCTTTTTCAGGGAGGCCTGTCCCACGGTGTATTCCACATTGCGGATGCGGGCGATGACATATTTGGCGCCCATGCGCTTGGCGGTCAGGCCGCAGACCATATTGGTCTCGTCCATGTTCGTGGCGGCAATGATGACGTCTGCGGTGTCGGCTCCGGCCTCCTTCAGAACAGAGACCGATGCACCGTTGCCCTTGACACACATGACGTCCAGGGTGTCGGAGGACTTCTTCAATGCTTCAAAGCTCGTATCGATGATGGTGACGTCGTGATCTTCTTTAGACAGGTGCTCGGCCAGCGTAAAGCCAACCTTGCCGTTGCCGACGATGATGATTTTCAAACTGTACACATCCCTCTGGACATTCTGTGTTTTTTCCAATCTCTGCAATGCGGTTAAATTTTAGCGTATTTCGCCGGAAAAAGCAAGGTGCATATGCGCTTGCAAGAAAAAAGGAAAGAGGGTATAATATATTAAATGTAAAAATAAGATCCGGGACGGTGACGAGAATGATCGAGCATGAACGCCAATTTCACATCAACTGCGTGCCCGGCGACGTGGGCCGCTACTGCCTGCTGCCCGGCGACCCGGGGCGCTGCGAAAAGATCGCGGCCTATTTTGACGATCCGGTCCATGTGATGACCAACCGGGAGTACAATACCTGGACGGGCACTCTGCTGGGGGAGAAGGTCTCGGTCTGCTCCACGGGCATCGGCGGCCCCTCGGCCGTCATCGCCATGGAGGAACTGCACAACATCGGCGCGGATACCTTTGTGCGCGTGGGCACCTGCGGCGGGATCAGGCTGGACGTGAAGAGCGGCGATGTGGTCGTCGCCACCGGCGCCGTCCGGATGGAGGGGACCAGCCGGGAGTACGCTCCTCTTGAGTTCCCGGCCGTGGCCGATTACCAGGTGCTCACTGCCCTGGTGGACGCGGCGAAGGCCCTGGGGCACACCTGGCACGCCGGTGTGGTGCAGTGCAAGGATTCTTTTTATGGGCAGCATTCGCCGGAGCGGATGCCGGTCTCCTATGAGCTGCTGAACAAGTGGGAGGCGTGGAAGCGCCTGGGCGTGCTGGCCTCCGAGATGGAGTCGGCCGCCCTGTTCACCTGCGCCGCCGCCCTGAGTGTGCGCTGCGGCTCCGCATTCCATGTGGTTTGGAACCAGGAGCGCAACGCCGCCGGCCTGGACCAGGAGGAGAGCCACGACACCGATGCCGCCATCCGCGTGGGGATCGAGGCGGTCAAGCTGCTGATCCGGCGGGACAGGGAGGCAGGGAAATGACAGGCCTTGTTCTGGAAGGGGGCGCCCTGCGCACCATTTATTCCTCCGGCGTGTGCGACGGACTGCTGGAGGCGGACGCGCCCATGCCCGACTATGTGGTGGGCGTGTCCGCCGGCATCGCCTACGGCGTCAGCT
>JBJEYS010000230.1:0-1656 GCA_051886995.1 Oscillospiraceae bacterium | reverse complement strand
CGCCGGGAACAGGCCCCGGCGGCGGAGAGGATCTTTTGCAGCCGTTCTTCCATGTGCGGCCTCCTATGTCTTTGTTGCCAAAACTACCCTATTTCAACAGCCAGCCGCGCACCCGCTCCAGCAAGCCGCGCGGCTCCGCCGCTTCCCGGTGTACAGCGGAAGCGGCCAGCAGATCGGTCTTCCCGATCAGCGTGTCACCCAGATAGAAGGACAGCTTGCCCAGCACAGCCCCTTCTTCCACCGGGGTCTCCGCAAAGTCGGGCAGCGTGACCTTTGCCCGGACCCGCTCCCCCTCCGCCAGGGGAAAATACAGATCCTCCGACGTGACCGCAGATACAAAGGGCACCAGGCCGCCCTGCACCGGAACACGGCGGAACTCTTTCCCCGCCGTGCAGAGCACCTGCCGGGGAAACATAGCAAAGCCGTAATCAAACAGGGCCGCGTGGTCGGCCCAGTCGTTGGGAGCGCAGAGGGTGACGGCAATGAGCGTGCGCCCGTCCCGCTGGGCGCTGGACACCAGGGTGCGGCCCGCCAGCTCCGTATACCCGGTCTTCATGCCGGTACACCCCTCATAGCGCCAGAGGAGCTTGTTGTGGTTGGTAAAGGTGCGGGTTCCCAGGGTGATGGATTTGGTCGAAACGATCTTCGCCACGGTCTCGTTCTCCAGACACGCCCGGGCCAGCAGGGCCATGTCATAGGCGGTGGAATAGTGCCCATCCTCACTCAGGCCGCTGGGGTTGGTAAAATGGGTCTGCTCCATGCCCAGTTCGGCTGCCCGGTCGTTCATCTGCGCCACAAAGGAATCCACATCCCCGGCGCAGTGCCCGGCCACCGCCGTCGCTGCGTCGTTGCCCGAGTTCAAAAGCAGGCCGTAGAGCAGGGTCTCCATCGTGACCGTCTCCCCCGCCCGCAGATAGATGGAGGAGCCCTCGATCCCCGTCCACTCCGGGAGGATGGTCACTTCCTCCTTCAGATCATCGATGCTCTCCGCCGCCACCAGTGCGGTCATCAGCTTAGTGATGCTGGCGATGGACCGCTCCTCATGGGCGTTTTGCTCATAGAGAACCCGCCCGCTCTCCGCGTCCACCAGAATGGCGCAGGCCGCGGAGAGAGCGGGCGGGCCGGATGCTTCGGCGGACACCGCCGGGATCAAGAGCGCAGCGGTCAGAAGGACCGCGAAAAGTCGTTTCAACATGAATCACCTTCTAAACAAGGTGATGACAGTATGCCCTTAAAACTGCTCTTTATCCTCTTTTTTCTTTTCCAGAAAATCGGTGACCTTGTCCACGACCTCGGGCACCATCTCGATGACCCGGTCCACGGTGGTGGCAGCCGGAGGATCGACCGGCAGCAGCCGCACCGAGTCGCCCTTCACGATCAAAAAGGCCACGGGAGAGATGTTCACCCCGGCACCGCTTCCGCCGCCAAAGGTATTGTTTTCGCCGGGCTTGTGGTTCTTGGACACGAAATCCGAGCCACCGGAGGCAAATCCGAAGGAGAGCTTGGAGATCGGGATCAGCGTGATCCCGTCCGGCGTGGTGATGGGCTGGCCTACGATGGTGTTGACGTCCACCATTTCCCGGATCTTCTGCATGGTCGTATTCATCAGGTCACTGATCGGATGATTGTTCTCGTTCATGCTTGCACCGCCTTTTC
>JBJEYS010000229.1:0-1659 GCA_051886995.1 Oscillospiraceae bacterium | reverse complement strand
TCCAAAAACGCCTGGAGGGTCCCAACCGGCAACTGCGCGGCCGGGGTGGGAACGGTCACACAGCCCTCCCCTCCAGCATAGACATATTCCAATACATGACCCTCGCCGGGGCCGTAATGGGCGCCGGGAAAGGTATCGACCAGCGCGGAGAGCAGCAGTTCCGGTTCCGCACCGAAAACCACCCGGTGGATGGGCTCAAATTCCAGGGACTCGTCGTGGAGGTTGACCAGTTCCACCAGGGCAAACCGTGCGGGAATGGACGCCCAATGCTCCGGCGCAGTCAGCTTCTTCTGCCTCTCGTAGCACTCCTTGGCGGTGGCCAGGGAGTGGTTTCCGTCTCCCACTGCAAACAGGAGTACGGGAAGATCTTTTGTCCCATAGCGGGCGTTGAAGGCGGCGGGGTCGGCCAGGGCGGTCAGCGCGTCCGCCACCCGCGCCATCTGCGTTTCGTTCAGCTTCCAGCCGGTAACGCGGCCTCCCCGCTCCATCAGCTCGAAATCATAGACGCGCTCCATCTCCCCGGTCCCGCCGGCCAGCGGCTCGATGACAGTTCGGTCAGGGTCGTCGGTCAGGAGCATGATGTGTGGCAGCTCGATGGGGGCGTTTTTGCGCACCGCCACCCGAGGCGGGATACGGGAGAGCACTGTGCCCTCGGTGGCACGGATCAGGGCGGCCGAGCCGGGCTCATAGTCGTACTGTTCCAGATCCACCATGCCGATCAGGCCCCGGCGCACCTTGCCGCAGTCCAGGCGGCGCTCCACATAGAACAGGGAGTCGGGATAGGCGGCGAAACGCCCTTCCTTCAGGTAGCGTGCCATGGTCAGATTGATCTCCGCAATGTCCTGCTCCACGTCAGGCCCTTCCAGACAGCTCTCAGGCAGGATCAGATGGAGGGCGGAGGGCTCCTTCCCCACCCGCTGGGTCACCCGGGCCCAGTATTCCGGCTGCGAGGTATACTGGTCACAGGCCACCACAGACCACTTGGACAGGTCGCAGTTCTGCGGCACCAAAATATCGGCGGGATAGAATCCCAGCCCCTCAAATCGTTCCTTCACGGTCAACGTCTCCTCTTTTAAACCGCCCAAAATTGCGCTTGGCACAGCTCCCGCCCGGTCTTGGTGCGGAAAACACGCTCCAACGCCGTCTCCACCGCCTGCTCGCTGGCCTCGTCCTCATAGAGGTTGACCAGAAAATCGGCCTCCACCAGGATCTGATAGTCCAGGCCGTCGATCTGGTCATAGGTGTGGTGGTGTCCCACCAGGAAACACACCCGTTCCGTCACATCGGGCTCAAACTCCAGCGCGGTCAGCAGCTCCCGTGCCAGGGCGGGGCCCTCCCGCTCCTGGAGCTTTCCGTCGCAGCTTCCGTAGATCAGCTCACACCGGCGGATGGCGATGTCGTGGACCAGGGCGGCAGCCTCCAGGGTGAAGCGGCTTTTTTCATCCAGGCCCTCCCCCACCGCGATCAGATGGGCAAATTCCCGTACCTTCAAAAAGTGCTGGATGCGCTTCGGGTCGCCCCGGTTGACCAGGATCATCTCCCGGGTCAGCTTGTCCAGAAGCTCCATCAGTCCATGGCCCCTTTGATGGCGGCCAGCAGATCGCCAAACTCCTCATAGGCGGGCACTTCCGGGTGATCCGCCTTGATCTTCTCGGTGCT
>JBJEYS010000228.1:0-1661 GCA_051886995.1 Oscillospiraceae bacterium | reverse complement strand
ACGAGCTGTACGACGAGCTGTACACCACCCTGGCCCACGAGTTCACCCACCACATGGAGTCCCTGGCGGGTGAGCGGGGCCTGGAGATCAAGGACGCGATCGAGCTGGAGCAGTACCGGGCGGAGTACCGGGAAGACCCATAATACGGCAGAAGCTTACAACAAAAACGCGGCCCCCACCGTCCGGTGGGGGCCGCGATTCCTTTGGACAGATTCAGCAGCAGTTGTTACCGCAGCCGCAGTTGTTGTTGTTGCAGCCGCCCCAGTTGCCCCAGTTGCCGCAGCAGCTGAACAGAACGATGATGATGATGATGATCCACAGACAGCCGCAGCCGCCCCAGTTGTTGTTGCATCCCATAATGAGTACCTCCTAGTTAAGATGGAAACCGCTGTTTGGCGGCCTCACTGTATCTTATGCCGGGAGGGGGAAAGGGTGCAAAGACCTGAGAAATTAGGACAACAGGGCGGAAAACCGCCGCAGCATGGCGGCGACTTCGGCACGACTGGCCGTGCCGCCGGGGGACAGGGTGCCGTTGTCGTAGCCGTTCATAATGCCCTGGCCCACGGCCCAGGAAAGGGCGTCCTCGGCCCAGGAGGAGACCTTGGCGCGGTCGGGGAAGGCGGACAGGTCGCCGGAGGGTGTGATCTGCATACCCAGATAGTCCCGGGCGTAGCGGTAGAGCATGGCGGCCATCTGCTCCCGGGTCACGTTGGCGTTGGGGGCGAAGGTGCCGTCGCCCATGCCGGTGACGATGCCCATATTGGCCGCCCAGTTGACGGCGTCGGCGTACCAGTCGCCGGGGGCCACGTCGGTGAACCCGGCGGAGGGGACGCCGCCCCCGGCTCCGGCCAGGCGGTAGAGCACGGTGGCCAGCATGGCCCGGTTCATCTTGGCCTTGGGGCTGAAGGTGGTGGCGGTCATGCCCTGGAACAGCTTGTTCTCATAGACGAAGCGCACATCATTGCAGTACCAGTCGTCGGGGGTCAGGTCGGTGAAGGGGGTGTAGGTCTCGCCCGTGCGCTCCAGGTCGTAGTACCCCTGGACGGACAGATAGGCGGCGTCGGAGTGGACGATCAGGGAACAGGCGGTGTTCTCCGCCGCCACATAGCGGTGCCCGCTCTGCAGCGCGCCGCCGGTGGAGACGGTGCTGCCGTCGGTCACGTCCACCAAAGTCCCCTGGGCGAAGGACAGGTACACCTGCCCGGCCTCGTACAGAAGCCCGGTCCCCGTGGTCAGCTCCAGCCGGTCGCCGCAGGCGAGGGACAGACGCAGGAAGCCGTCGGCGTAGCTCCTGCCGCCGGCCCGGTCCAGATAGCCCTCCGCCAGGGCGTCCAGCTTGTCAAAGGCGGCCTGTTCGGTGCCGGCGGTGCCGGCCCGGGCCCGCTCCAGCATGGCCTGCTCCGCCTGGGCATAGTAGGTGTCCGTCAGATAGCTCAGGGTGATGAAGGGATCGCTGTCCGTGCCGGGGGCGGCCAGGGCGGCACCCAGGGCGGCGGCCAGCAGGGCGGTCAGAACGGCCGCGGCGATGAGTTTTCTGCGCATGGTTTACTCCTCCTCGGAGATCATGTAGCTCAGGGCCAGCAGACTGTCGCCGAAGTGGATCTTCTCCACCTTGACGTTCGGGTCGGAAAGGGTCAGCTTCTGGGTGGTGAAGTTCCAGA
>JBJEYS010000227.1:0-1661 GCA_051886995.1 Oscillospiraceae bacterium | reverse complement strand
CTGCTGGTGGACGCGGGCATCTCCTGCCGCCGCATCAAAAACGCCCTGGCCGACCTGGGCCTGACCCCCGGCGAGCTGACCGCCGTTCTCATCACCCACGAGCACTCCGACCACATCAGCGGCCTTGCCACCCTGTTCAAGCAGTACCACCTGCCCGTGTGGTGCAGCGCGGGCACCGGCCGCCAGCTGGAATACCGCATCGCCTTTCTGAACGAAGTCCTGCACACCTTCGCGCCGGGGGACACGTTCCCCCTGGGGAACCTGACCGTCACCGGCTTCGCCACCTCCCACGACGCCGCCGACAGCGTGGGCTACACCTTCACCGACGGCGTGCGCAAGGCCGCCATCGTCACCGACCTGGGGGTGGTCACCCCCGTGGTGGAGGAGTGCGTCCGGGGCGCGGATCTGCTGGTGGCCGAGGCCAACCACGACCCCGGTATGCTGATGGACGGGCCCTACCCCCCTTACTTAAAACAGCGCATCCTGGGTGAGCGGGGCCACCTGTCCAACGCCGCCTGCGCGGATCTGGTCCGGCAATCGGGCGCCAAAACCGTGGTGCTGGCCCACCTGAGCGCGGAGAATAACCGCCCCGCCCTGGCCCTGGAGACCGTGCGGGCCGGACTGGACGGGGACGTCACCGTGGAGGTGGCCCCCCGCAGCGAGACGGGACGGAGGTATGTTCTGGTATGACCGACATCCGCATTATCTGCGTGGGCAAGCTGAAGGAAAAATTTTACGCCGACGCCTGCGCCGAATATACCAAGCGCCTGGGCGCATATTGTAAGCTGTCCATCCTGGAGCTGCCCGAGGAGCGCCTGCCCGACAGGCCCTCCACGGCCCAGATCGACGCCGCTTTGGACAAGGAGGGCGACCGGATTCTTGGGAAAATCCCCGCCGGAAGTGTTATCATTGCCCTCTGCGTGGAGGGACAGACCCTGTCCAGCGAGGAGCTGGCCGCGCGGCTGGACAAGTGGACCGTCCAGGGCAATTCCCAGTTCGTTTTCCTGATCGGCGGCTCCTTTGGGATGCACCCCAAGGTCAAGCAGCGCGCCGCCCTGCGCCTGTCCATGTCCCCCATGACCTTCCCCCACCACCTGGCCCGGGTCATGGTGCTGGAGCAGATCTACCGCGCTTTCAAGATCAATGAAGGTTCCAACTATCATAAATGAGGAGGCCGTTGTTATGAACTGCAAGGAAGTTTACGAAACCTGGCTGAACAGTCCCGTTCTGACCCCGGAGGAGCACGCCGAGCTTGCCGCCATCGCCGGGGACGACAAGGAGATCGAATCCCGCTTCTTCGGCCCTCTGGAATTCGGCACCGCCGGCCTGCGGGGCACCATGGGCATGGGCATCAACCGC
Source organism: Oscillospiraceae bacterium (assembly GCA_051886995.1). Taxonomy (GTDB): domain Bacteria; phylum Bacillota; class Clostridia; order Oscillospirales; family Oscillospiraceae; genus JAJPXI01. The sequence continues at coordinate 302 of JBJEYS010000227.1, read as the reverse complement.
ATGAACCTGTATGTGATCCGTCACGCCACCCAGGCCTTCGCCCAGGTCATCCTGGAGGAGGGCCCCGAAGCCGCCCGGCGGGGCGTGGCCGTCTGTTTCGACTGCCGCAACCACTCCGACGAGTTCGCCAAAGCCGCCGCCTGCGTCATGGCGGCCAACGGCATCCCAGCCCGCCTGTTTGAGTCCCTGCGCCCCACCCCGGAGCTGTCCTTCGCCGTGCGGGAGTACGGCTGCATCGCGGGCATCAACGTCACCGCCAGCCACAACCCCAAGGAGTACAACGGCTACAAGGTCTACTGGGC
>JBJEYS010000226.1:0-1663 GCA_051886995.1 Oscillospiraceae bacterium | reverse complement strand
CGGCCGGCCGCATCGAGCGCCGGGCCAACCCCAAGTACCCCCAGGACTATCTGGAACGGATCAACCGAATTTGCCGGGAAAAGGAGGAGCTTCCATGGCCTATCAGCTGCAGGAGATCAACGGACGCATCCGACAGGATGTGACCGGCTTTCTGGAGGAGTGCGACGGAGAGTACGGCCTGAAGGTGGCCCGTGCCGCCGACCGCATCATCCACAATATGAAAAAAAGCCCGGTGGTGCTCCTGTCCGGGCCCTCCGGTTCCGGGAAGACCACCACCGCCCAAAAGGTGGAGGAGGAGCTGGAACGCCGGGGAATCAATTCGTATACCATCTCCATGGACAACTACTTTAAGTCTCTGGACGTCCGCACCGCTCCCCGGACGGAGGAGGGCGACATCGACTACGAATCCCCTAAGCTGCTGGACATGGAGCTGCTGGATGAGCATTTTACCGCCCTGGCCAAGGGCGAGGAAATTCTGATCCCTAAATTTGCCTTCGCCCGCCAGATGCGGGACACCGCCGTCACTCCCCTGCGCCTGGGGAAGGACGAGGTGGCCATTTTCGAGGGCATTCACGCCCTGAACGACGACATTGCCGGCCGGCACCCAGAGGCCACATGCATGTACATCTCCGCCCGCAGCAATGTGTGCGACGGGGACGTGCTGCGCTTCAAGGGCACCTGGATGCGCCTGACCCGCCGTGCGGTCCGGGACTACAATTTCCGCGGTACCGGCGTGGAAGCCACCTTGGCCATGTGGGCCAATGTGCGCCGGGGGGAAAAGCTGTACATCTCCCCCTTCAAGGGCCGGGCCGACATTATCATCGACTCCTCCCTGCCCTATGAGGTGTCGGTGATGAAGCATTACGCCAAACCGCTGCTGGAAGCCGTACCTGCGGAGAACGAGCGGCACAAGGAACTGCTCGACCTGATCGAAGGCTTCCGGTGGTTTGAAGAGATCGACCCCGCGCTGGTGGCGCCCGATTCCCTGATCCGGGAGTTCATCGGCGGCGGGAGCTATCACTATTAATTTTGTTATAATTTAAGAGAGGAAGTATAACGTAATGAGCGAATGTACGCACGACTGCGGCTCCTGCAGCGCAAGCTGCGGAGAGCGGCAGGAACAGCCGGACCTGCGCGTTCCGGTCAATCAGTTTTCCCATGTGAATAAGGTCATTGGCGTGGTCAGCGGCAAGGGCGGCGTCGGCAAGAGCACTGTGACCGCCTCCCTGGCCTGCGCCATGCGCGCCAAAGGCTACAAGGTGGGTATCCTGGACGCCGACATCACCGGCCCCTCTATCCCCCGGGCCTTCGGCATCCATGAGACCGCCGATGTGAACGACATGGGCATCCTGCCCGCCATCTCCAAGACCGGCATCCGGATCATGAGCCTGAATCTGCTGACCAAGGCGGAGACCGACCCCGTCATCTGGCGCGGCCCGGTCATCGCCGGCGTGGTCAAGCAGTTCTGGACCGATGTGCTCTGGGGCGAGATCGACTATATGTTTGTCGATATGCCCCCGGGAACGGGCGACGTGCCCCTGACCGTGTTCCAGTCCCTGCCCGTGGACGGCATCGTGGTCGTTACCTCTCCTCAGGATCTGGTGTCCATGATCGTCCACAAGGCGGTCAATATGGCCGCCATGATGGAGATCCCCGTGGTGGG
>JBJEYS010000225.1:0-1664 GCA_051886995.1 Oscillospiraceae bacterium | reverse complement strand
GAGGAATTTATGCGGGCTGTTGCCATGAACAGTGGAACCACTTTACATATGAGAGCCCTCTACGGCAGAAACGCCCACCACATCACCGAGGCCCTGTTCAAGTCCCTGGGCGTCTGCCTGCACGATGCGTCCCGGGTGACGGGGGAGGGCGTGACCTCCACCAAGGGAGTGCTATAATGAGCTATACCGCGATCGTCGATTACGGCGTGGGCAACCTGAAAAGTGTGACCAACGCCATGAGCTATCTCGGTCTGGAGACCCGGATCACCAGTGACGCCGCCGAACTGGAGCGTGCTGACGCCATCATATTGCCCGGCGTGGGTGCTTTTCCCGACGCGGCGGAAAAGCTATGCGCGCCCGGCCTGGACAAGGTCCTGATCGCCCAGGCGGAAAAGAAGCCTATTCTGGGCATCTGTCTGGGGATGCAGCTTCTGTTTGACCGGGGAGAAGAGGTACGCCCCTGTGAGGGACTTGGCCTGGTGCCCGGCCATGTGGCCAGGATCCAGACGGAGTACAAGCTGCCCCACATCGGCTGGAACAGCCTGAAATTCCAAAACGACAGCCCCATCTTCAAGGGCCTTGACGACGGGGCGTATGTCTATTTCGTCCATACTTTCTGCGGCTATGCCGATTCCGAAGCCGACGTGATCGCCCACACGGACTACGGAGCATCGGTGGTGGCGGCGGTCAGTCACGGGAATGTGTACGGCTGCCAGTTCCACCCGGAGAAAAGCGGAGAGACCGGCCTTGCCATTCTGAAAAACTTTGGGGAGCTGAACAAATGATCATTCTGCCTGCCATTGATATGAAGGACGGTGCCTGCGTCCGTCTGAAAAAGGGCGAGTTTTCCACCGCCCACAAGGTCGCCAACAATGCGTTGGAGACCGCCAAGGCCTTTGCGGACGCCGGGGCAAAGTGGATCCATATGGTGGACCTGGACGGCGCCCGGGACGGCGTGCGTACCAATTTCCCCCACATCTATGAGGTCATCCAAAACTCTGGCCTTCAGGTGGAGCTGGGCGGCGGCATCAAGACCGAGCTGGACGTGATCACCATTGCCGAGGCCGGTGTGGGTCGTTTTGTGATCGGTTCCGCCGCTGTGACCAACCCAAAAGTTGTGGAGTACGCTCTAGGGCTGTACGGTGACAAGGTCGCCGTGGGTATCGACTGCATGAACGGCAAGGTGCGCACCGCGGGCTGGGAGGAGGACTCCGGCCTGGACTACCTGAATTTTGCCCGCCGGACGGAGCAAAAGGGCGTCAAGACGATCATCTTTACCGATATTGCTGCGGACGGAATGCTGTCAGGGCCCAACTTTGACCAGCTGGCGGCGCTCCAGAATGCGGTTTCCTGTCAGATCGTCGCCTCTGGCGGCGTAACCACGCTGGACGATGTGAAGCGCCTGCGGGATATGGGCCTGTACGGCGCCATCATCGGCAAGGCCTACTACGCCGGGACTATTGATCTGGCAGAAGCGATCAAGGAGGCGGGGCCCCAATGTTAGCAAAGCGCATCATCCCCTGCCTGGACGTAAAAGACGGACGGGTGGTCAAGGGGGTCAACTTTGTCAATATCCGGGACGCGGGCGATCCGGTGGAGCTGGCAAAGTATTATTCCGACCAGGGTGCGGACGAGATCGTCTTTCTGGACATCACCGCCACCAG
>JBJEYS010000224.1:0-1666 GCA_051886995.1 Oscillospiraceae bacterium | reverse complement strand
ACCCTCGACCGGCGCACGAAATGCATCCTGATGCTCTACACGCCCTGCGGCGGCATGGATATCGAGGAGCTGGCGGCGAATTCGCCGGAAAAGCTGCTGCGGCTGTCCATGGGGCTGCGCTTTGACCCCGCGGCGGTGGAAAGGGCCTTGGCCTACTTCGGGCTGCCTGAAGCCGACCAAAAGGCTATCAGGCAGATCGCCGGTCGGCTGTTCCAAATGTTCCTGGCCCTGGATGCCACTACGGTGGAGATCAACCCTCTGGCCAAGCTGGCCGATGGCAGTTTCACTGCCGCCGATGCCAAACTCGTGATCGACGACAACGCCCTCTACCGCCAGGGGGACTACACCCTGATCCCTCGTCAGCGGACAGAGAGCGAGCGGGCGCGCCAGGCCCGGGAGGCGGGGCTGTCTTATGTGGAGTTGGATCGGAACGGCAATCTGGGCGTGATCGCCGGCGGCGCAGGCATTGGCATGACCACCGTGGATACGATCTCCTACTACGGCGGGAAGGCTTTTAACTTCCTCGACCTGGGCGGCGGCGTTACTCGCGAGAAAACCTGCGCGGCCCTGACCCTCCTGCTGAGCAATCCCCAGGTGAAGGGCGTCCTGGTCAACGTGTTCGGGGGGATCAACAACTGCAAAACCATCGCCGAGGGCGTGGAAGACGCGCTGCTGGCATGCCCGGACACGAAAGCGGAGGTTGTGGTCAAAAGCCGCGGTTTCTCCCAGGAGGAGGGCTGGCAGATCTTTGACCGTCTGGGACTGGGACAGGTCCGTTATGGGACCACCGACGACGCGGTCAAGCTGCTGATGAAACGTCTGGAGGCGAGAGCATGAGCATTTTAGTGGATGAAAATACTCGGGTTATGATCCAGGGGATCACGGGCAGGCAGGGCCGTTACCATACCCAGAGGATGCTGGAATACGGCGTGCAGGTGTTGGCGGGCGTCTCACCCGGAAAGGGCGGCCAGGAGGTGTGCGGTGTCCCCGTGTACGACACTGCCGCCCAGGCTGTAGCGGCCCACCCGGAGCTGAACGCCTCCATGATCATTGTGCCGCCCCCCGTCGTGCTCTCCTCCGCCCTGGATGCCATCGACTCCGGGGTGGACCTGGTGGTCATCATTACAGAGTTCGTCCCCGTGCAGGACTCCCTGCGCTATGTGACCGCGGCCCGGGAAAAGGGCGTCACCGTGGTGGGGCCCAACACCATCGGCGTCATCTCCCCCGGCAAAGGCAAGATCGGCGTTATGCCGGGATACATTTACAAGCCCGGCAAGATCGGCGTGGTCTCCCGCAGCGGCACGCTGACCCACGAGATGTCCTCCAATCTGAGCTTTGCAGGGTTCGGCCAGTCCACCTGCGTGGGCATCGGCGGCGACCCCATCTGCGGGATGACCCACACCGAAGCCCTGGCCCTGTTCTGGGATGACCCGGAGACCGAAGCGGTGGTCCTGATCGGCGAGATCGGCGGCTCCAGCGAGGAGGATGCCGCCCGCTACCTGCGGGACACCAATTACCCCAAGCCTGTGTTCGCCTATATTGCCGGGGCCCAGGCCCCCGAGGGCGCCAAAATGGGCCACGCGGGGGCTATTGTCTCCGGGGGCACCGGCACGGCCCAGGGCAAGATCAAGTGCCTGCGGGAGGCCGGCGTCCAGGTGGGCGAGAC
>JBJEYS010000223.1:0-1667 GCA_051886995.1 Oscillospiraceae bacterium | reverse complement strand
AAAAAATGGGTTACAATATATTGGGCTATCAGCGATATGAATTCTACAACCCTTGGAGGTTTTCCCCCTATGCCAAAGAAGAACGTATACAACGACGAGAGCATCACCAGTCTCAAGGGCGCGGACCGCGTCCGAAAGCGGCCCGGCGTCATTTTCGGCTCCGACGGGCTGGAGGGCTGCGAGCACGCCGTGTTTGAGATCCTCTCCAACTCCATCGACGAGGCCCGGGAGGGCCACGGCAGCCTCATCACCGTCACCCGCTTTCTGGACAAGTCGGTGCAGGTGGAGGACATGGGCCGCGGCTGCCCGGTGGACTGGAACGAGAAGGAGGGGCGCTATAACTGGGAGCTGGTGTTCTGCGAGCTGTACGCCGGCGGCAAGTACGACAACGAAAACAGCGAGAACTATGAGTTCTCCCTGGGCCTTAACGGCCTTGGCTCCTGCGCCACCCAGTACGCCTCCCGGTATATGGACGTGACCGTCTGGCGCGGCGGCAAGGAGTACAGCCTTCACTTTGAAAAGGGCGAAAACATCGGCGGCCTGCAGGTAAAGGAGCTGACCGCCAATAAAAAAAAGACCGGCACCCGTATCCACTGGCTGCCGGATCTGGACGTCTTCACCGATATCGCCGTGCCGCTGGACTACTACCGGGACGCCATGAAGCGTCAGGCGGTGGTCAATGCCGGCGTCACGTTCCGGCTGCTGAACGAGACGGCACAGGGCAAATTCGACACCGAGGAGTTTCTGTATCCCCGGGGCATCGGGGACTATATTGCCGAGCTGGCGGGGGATGACGCCCTCACCGAGCCGGTGTGCTGGGAGGCGGAGCGCCGGGGCCGGGACCGTGCCGACAAGCCGGAGTACAAGGTCAAGCTCAGCGTGGCGCTGTGCTTTTCCAACCGGGTGTCCGTGGTGGAGCATTACCACAACTCCAGCTTTCTGGAGCACGGGGGCAGTCCGGAGAAGGCCACCCGCCTTGCCATGGTGGGCGCCATCGACAAGTACCTGCGGGAGAACAACAAGTACCTGAAGTCCGAGGCGAAGATCACCTATCCTGACGTGCAGGACTGCCTGATCCTGGTCAGCAACAACTTCTCCACCCAGACCAGCTACGAAAACCAGACCAAGAAGGCCATCACCAACAAGTTTGTTCAGGACGCCATGGCGGAGTTCCTCCGCAGCCGTCTGGAGATCTATTTCATCGAGAACCGCGACGCGGCCGAGAAGATCGCCGCCCAGGTGCTGATCAACAAGCGCAGCCGCGAGACGGCGGAAAAGACCCGCATCAACCAGAAAAAGAAGCTGACGGAGAAGATCGACATCGCCAACCGCGTCCAGAAGTTCGTGGACTGCCGCACCCGGGACGTGAGCCGCCGGGAGCTGTATATCGTGGAGGGCGACTCCGCGCTGGGCGCCTGCAAGCAGTCCCGCGACGCGGAGTTTCAGGGCCTGATGCCCGTCCGGGGCAAGATCCTCAACTGCCTGAAGGCCGACTATCCCCGCATCTTCAAAAGCGACGTCATCACCGATCTGATGAAGGTGCTGGGCTGCGGCGTGGAGGTGCAGGGCAAGGCGGTGAAGGACCTCAACCAGTTTGACCTGAACAACCTCCGCTGGAGCAAGGTGGTCATCTGCACCGATGGCGACGTGGACGGCTTCCAGATCCG
>JBJEYS010000222.1:0-1672 GCA_051886995.1 Oscillospiraceae bacterium | reverse complement strand
GCGGCGGAACGCTGCTGCTCATTCCCCGCAAGCGGTAGAAAGGGAGGAAGCGGCAGTGGAAGATCGCAGCATCTATGAAAGCATCGCCCGGCGCACGGAGGGCGACATCTACATCGGCGTGGTGGGCCCTGTCCGGACGGGAAAATCCACCTTTATCAAACGATTTATGGAGAGCCTGGTCATTCCCAAGATCGACAACGTCTACCGCAGGGAGCGGGCCCGGGACGAACTGCCCCAGAGCGGGTCGGGCCGCACGGTCATGACTGCCGAGCCGAAGTTTGTCCCCGAAGAGGCGGTGGAGATCACCATGGACGGCGGCGCGGCCCTGTCGGTGCGCCTGATCGACTGCGTGGGCTATCTGGTGCCCGGTGCGGCAGGGGTGCTGGAGGACGGCATGCCCCGGATGGTGATGACCCCCTGGTTTGACCACGAGATCCCCATGACGGAGGCCGCGGAGATCGGCACCCGCAAGGTCATCGCGGAGCACTGCACCATCGGCATCGTGGTGACCACCGACGGCACCATTACGGACATTCCCCGGGAGGATTACCTGGAGGCGGAGGAGCGGGTCATTACCGAGCTGCGGGAGCTGGGCAAGCCGTTTCTGGTGCTGCTCAACTCCGCCTACCCCAACAGCGACCGGGCGCGCGCTCTGCGCGCGGAGATCGCGCAGAAGTATAACGTGACCTGCGTGTGCGTCAACTGCCTGGAGCTGGATGAGGAAGCGGTCACCAATGTCATCCGGGGCGTACTATATGAGTTTCCCATTCAGGAGCTGGACCTGTTCCTGCCCGCGTGGGTGGACGCCCTGCCCTTTGAGCACCCCATCAAAAGCGAGCTGTATGCTGCGGTCCGCTCGGGCGCCGCCGGACTGCAGCGGGTGCGGGACGTGCGCACCTGCGTGGATGCCATGGGGGAGTGCGACGCCATCAGCCGGGCAAGTGTTACCTCCATGGACCTGGGCACCGGGATCGCCCAAGCGGAGCTGGAACTGCCCAGAAGCCTGTTCTACGACACCCTGTCCCAGCAGTCCGGGTTCACCGTGCGGGACGACGGGGACCTGATGAATTTGCTCTCCGGCCTTGCGGAAATGAAGAACAGCTATGATAAGGTGGCGGATGCGCTGGAACAGGTGAAGGAGACGGGGTATGGCATCGTTATGCCCAACACCGATGAGCTGACCCTGGAGGAGCCGGAGATCGTCAAGCAAGGCGGCCGGTACGGCGTGCGCCTGAAGGCGTCGGCGCCGTCCATCCATATGATCCGGGCGGACATTCAGACCGAGGTCTCGCCCATCATGGGGACGGAAAAGCAGTCGGAGGAGATGATCCACTATCTGCTTCAGGAGTTCGAGGGGGATACCTCGAAGATCTGGCAGTCCAACATTTTCGGAAAGTCCTTCCACGACCTGGTGGGGGAGGACCTGAACGCCAAGCTGAAGCGGATGCCGGAGGACGCCCGCGGAAAGCTGCGGGAGACGCTGCAGCGCATCATCAACGAGGGCTCCGGCGGATTGATCTGCATCATTCTGTAAGGAAATCGGCCCCCGAGGCAAATCGCTTCGGGGGCCGATTTTTTAAAAATAAATGTTGACAAAGCGGGAATTGTCTGCTAAAATAACATTCGTTCTGCACGAGGAACTGAATATTTGGGGGTATAGCTCAGCTGGGAG
>JBJEYS010000221.1:0-1675 GCA_051886995.1 Oscillospiraceae bacterium | reverse complement strand
AGGTGGTACTGGGGGCCAACGACAAGTACATCGGCCTGTGCCGCCGGCACTGGAAACAGGGCAAGCTGGGGCCGGACTGATCCCACTTCACCGCTGCCGCAAGCAAAAGGAAGATTCTTATGATCTGTACCCTCTGCCCCCGCGCCTGCGGGGCCAATCGAACGGAAACCACCGGGGCGGGCGTCTGTCAGATGCCCGCCCTTCCGGTGGTGGCCCGGGCCGCCCTGCACATGTGGGAGGAACCGCCCATCACGGGTACCCTTGGCTCGGGCACGGTCTTCTTTTCCGGTTGCTCTCTGAAATGCGTTTTCTGCCAGAATGAGCAGATCAGCCACGAAAACTTCGGCAAGGTCATCTCGGTGGAGCGCCTGCGGGAGATCTGCGGGGAGCTGATCGCTCAGGGAGCCCACAACATCAATTTCGTCAACCCCACCCACTTCGCCCATGTGCTGCGTGAGCTTCTGGAGCAGCCCCTGGGCGTGCCCGTGGTGTACAACACCGGCGGGTACGATAAAGTGGACACCCTGCGTACCCTGGAGGGGAAGATCGATATCTATCTCCCCGACCTGAAATATCTGGACGCCGACCGCGCCCGCCGCTGGTCGGGAGCGGCCGACTACCCGGAGGTTGCCCCCGCCGCCATTCTGGAGATGTTCCGGCAGGTCGGCCCCTGCGTGTACGGGGAGGACGGTCTGCTGAAAAAGGGCGTGGTCATCCGCCACCTGCTGCTGCCCGGCCGTCTGAACGAGGCCAGGGCAATCATGGACTGGGCAGCGGAGCACTTCGCCCCCGGTGAGGTGCTGTTCTCCCTGATGAGCCAGTACATCCCCTGGGGAAAGGCCAAAAATGACCCGGAGCTGAAGCGCCGCCTGCGGCCCTCCGAGGCCCGCAACGCCCTGGAATACATGGAAAATCTGGGTCTGGCGGGCTTCGTTCAGGAGGACTCCGCCGCCCAGGCAGACTATATCCCGCCCTTTGACCTGACCGGGGTGTGAGTGTTATAACAGTTTTACCATATCCTCCGGCATGGGAGCGGTCAGCTCCAGACGCTCCCCCGTCAGAGGCTGCGTCACGGAGAGCTGCCAGGAGTGCAGCGCCGTGCGGCCGATCAGGGCCTTGTCCTCCACCCCGTAGAGGAAGTCCCCCACCAGGGGGCAGCCCAGCCAGGCCATGTGGACCCGGATCTGGTGAGTGCGCCCCGTCTCCAGTTCCAGACGCACCAGGCTGCGCCCTTTTGAAGTTGACATAACTTTATAGTGGGTCACCGCCCGCGCCCCGTCGGCGCGCACCTGCCGCATGAGCACGGAGCCGTCGGCCCGGCCGATGGGCATGTCGATGATCCCCTCGTCCTGGCCCGGAACGCCCTGGCACACCGCCAGGTATACCCGCTTGAAGGAGCCGGTGTGGAGCTGGTGCTTCAGAAGCTCCTGGGCATGAGCGTGGCGTGCCGCCACCATCAGGCCGGAGGTGCCCCGGTCCAGCCGGTTGGCCGGACGGAAAATGAAGGGAACCCCCTGTTTTTTGTAATAATCAGTCAGAAAATTACCCAGCGTATCGGCATGATGCCCCGGACTGGGGTGGACGGCCACCCCCGCCGCCTTGTTCAGGATCAGCAGGTCATCGTCCTGGTAGACGATGTCCACCGGCCCCGGGGCCGGCTCCAAGTCTCCGTCCT
>JBJEYS010000220.1:24867-29439 GCA_051886995.1 Oscillospiraceae bacterium | reverse complement strand
CTGGAACTGAGCACCGACTACCCCGGCCTGACGGTCAAGGCGGGCGATGAGCTGAGCTTCGACCTGGACTTCAACAACGGCAGCGACTCCGGCGTCAACGCCGAACTGACCATCGCCTCCATCCCGGAGGGCTGGGAGGGCTACTTTGAGGGCAGCGGCAGCGAGATCAGTCACGCCTTTGTCAAGAGCGGCAGCAACAACTCCCTGGCGAAATTCCATGTGACCGTGCCCGCCGAAACAGCCCAGGGTGTCTACACCATCACCCTCCAGGCCGCGGGCGGCGGGATGTCCTCCTCCCTGACCCTGACCCTGGACGTGAAGGAGGAAGAGCTGGGCAGCAGCGCCCTGACCACCCAGTACGCCGAGCAGGAGGGCTCCGCCGGCACCAGCTTCTCCTTCAGCACCACCATCCAGAACAACACCCCCAAGGAGCAGTCCTACAGCTTCTCCTCCAACCCGCCTACCGGCTGGACCGTGACCTTCAAACCCTCCGGCGAGAGCACCCAGGTGGCCGCCATCGACGTGAACGCCCGGGGCAGCCAGGCCATGGACGTTACGGTGACGCCGCCCAACGGCGTGGAGGCCGGTACCTACACCATCCCCATCTCCGCCATCTCCGCCTCCGAGACCCTGACCGACGAGCTGACGGTGGTCATCACCGGTACTTATGAGCTGGACCTGTCCACCCCCAGCGGACGGCTGAGCTTTGACGCCAACGCCAACAAGAAAACCGATGTCACCCTGAGCATCACCAACAACGGCAACGTGGACATGCAGAACATCAACCTGACCTCCTCCGCCCCCAGCGGCTGGACCGTGGAGTTCTCGGAGAGCTCCATCGACGTTCTGGAGGCCGGCGCCACCAAGGAGGTCACCGCCTATGTGACGCCCTCCGAGGAGGCGATGAGCGGTGATTACACCCTGACGCTGAAGGCCAAGAACAGTGAGACCTCCGATTCCGCCGAATTCCGTGTGACCGTGAAGACGGAGACCGTCTGGGGCGTCGTGGGCGTCCTGCTGATCGTCATCGTCGCCGCCGGGCTGTGGTTCGTATTCCGGAAGTTCGGGAGGCGCTGAGTATGGGCAACACCATCATCCAGACCAAAGCACTGACCAAACGGTACGGCGAGATCACCGCGGTCAGCAAGCTCAATCTGGAAATCGAGCAGGGCGAGGTGTTTGGCCTGCTGGGTCCCAACGGCGCCGGGAAAACGACCACCACGCTGATGCTGCTCGGGCTGACGGAGCCCACCTCCGGCACCGCCATGATCGACGGGCATGACTGCACCCGGGACCCCATTTCCGTCAAAAGCGTGGTGGGGTACCTCCCGGACAGCGTGGGCTTTTACCCCGACCTGACCGGCCGCGAGAACCTGCGCTTTACCGGCCAGCTCAACGGGCTGGACAAGGATGTCTGCGAAGAGCGCGTGACCGCTCTTTTGGAGCGCGTGGGCATGACCTACGCGGCGGACCGCAAGGCGGGCGGCTACTCCCGCGGCATGAGGCAGCGGCTGGGCATCGCGGACGTGCTGATGAAGGACCCCAAGGTCATCATCATGGACGAACCCACCCTGGGCATCGACCCGGAGGGTATGCGGGAGCTGATCGCCCTGATCCGGGAGCTGTCCGTCCGGGACGGACGCACCGTACTGATCTCCTCCCACCAGCTCTACCAGGTCCAGCAGATCTGCGACCGCGTGGGCATTTTCGTGCAGGGCGAGCTGATCGCCTGCGGGCGCATCGACGAACTGGGACGGCAGCTCCAGAACGAGGGGCTTTTCATCCTGGACCTGCGTGCGCAGGGAAATGCCGGGCAGCTTCAGAAGCTGATCGCGGAGATCCCCGGCGTGCGCGCCGTCACCCGGGATTCCGACGAGCTGATGCACATTGAATCCGGCCGGGACATCCGCAGGGAGGTCACCTCTCTGCTGGTAGAGCACGATTATCCTTTATTGGAGCTCCGGCAGCGGGGCGGCGACCTGGAGGAGATCTACCGAAGATATTTTGAAAAGGCAGGTGAACAACATGACACTTCAAGCGGTGAGAGAAAAGGCGGTGGGCTTCGTAAGCTCCTGCGGAAAAAAGGAGCAGACGCAGCGAAAGCATAACGGCCTGAAGGCCCTTTACCGCAAGGAGCTTGCCGATCACCTGAACAGCAAACGCTTTTACCTGATCTTTTGTCTGCTGCTTCTGGTCACCACCGCCAGTCTGATCGGCGCGGTGTCCAACATCTCCGACGTGGTGTCGGAGAGCAGCCAGTTCATCTTCCTGAAGCTGTTCACCACGGGCAGCAGCTCCATCTACTCCTTCGCCACCTTCCTGGCGTTCCTGGGGCCCCTGGTGGGCATCACCCTGGGGTTTGACGCCGTCAGCAACGAGCGCTCCCAGGGCACGCTGAACCGGCTGGCCGCCCAGCCCATCTACCGCGACTCCATCATCAACGCCAAATTCCTGGCCGGGACCACCGCCATTTTCATTCTCGTCGTCACCCTGGGCCTGTATATCAGCGCCGTGGGACTGCTGATGATCGGCATTCCGCCCAGCTTCGAGGAGATCCTGCGGGTAATCGCCTTCCTGCTGCTGGCGGTCGTCTACATCTGCGTGTGGCTGGCCCTGTCCATCATCTTCTCGGTCATCTGCAAACACGCGGCCACCGCGGCCCTGGCCTGCATCTCCATCTGGCTGTTTTTGAGCCTGTTCATGGGCCTGGTGGCAAACGGGATCGCCAATCTGGTGTATCCCATGGAGGGCATTGAGGGCTTTCTGAACATGATGAAAAACTACGAGCTGGACCTGGCGCTGAACCGGATCTCCCCCTACTACCTGTTCAGCGAGGCGGCGTCCACCATCCTGAACCCCAACGTCCGCTCCATCGGCGTCGTGACCATGAATTCCTACTCCGGCGCGGTGGCCAGCTCGCTGCCCTTCACCCAGAGCCTGCTGCTGATCTGGCCCCATCTGGTGGTCATGGCAGCCCTGGCCATGGTCGGCTTTGCCATCGCCTACATCTGCTTCATGCGGCAGGAGATCCGCGCGTAAAAGGCCCGGTGCGCCCATCCGGAAGGGTGGGCGCGCCTTTTCATGAAAAAGGAGGCATTGTTTTGATCGAAGTCAGTCATCTGACCAAGCGGTACGGAGATCACACCGCTGTCAAGGATCTGTCCTTTACTATCGAGAAGGGACAGATCTACGGATTTCTCGGCCCCAACGGCGCGGGAAAATCCACCACCATGAATATCATGACCGGCTGTCTCGCCGCCACCTCCGGCGACGTGAAGATCGGCGGTTATGACATCTTTGAAGAATCCAGGCAGGCCAAGCGGCTGATCGGCTACCTGCCGGAGCAGCCGCCCCTCTATCTGGACCGAACGCCCCGCGAGTACCTGGACTTCGTGGGCCGGGCCAAGGGCCTGTCCGGGAAAGAACTGGAGGAGCAGGTCGCTCATGTCATGGCGGTGACCCAGACCACCGATGTGGCCGACCGCCTGATCAAGAACCTGTCCAAGGGCTACAAGCAGCGCGTGGGCATCGCCCAGGCCCTGCTGGGCGACCCGGAGGTCATCATTCTGGACGAACCCACCGTGGGTCTGGACCCCCGTCAGATCATTGAGATCCGCGACCTGATCAAAAGCCTGGGCAAAAAGCACACGGTGATCCTGAGCAGCCATATCCTCTCCGAGGTTCAGGCCGTCTGCCAGACCATCCTCATCATCTCCAAGGGGAAGCTGGTGGCCTGCGACACGCCGGAGAACCTGGAAAAGCTCTTTGCCGGCACCGCCACCGTGGAATTGACGGTCGAGGCCGCCGAAGAGGAGGCCGGAGAGATCATCGGCACCCTGGATCATGTGACCGGCCTGCGGTGCAGAAAAAGCGGCGAGAAGCAGTGCGCGGTGACACTGGAAACCGACTCCGACAGCAGCGACGCCGTGTGCCGGGAGCTCTTTTTTGCCTTCAGCCGGGCCCAGCGCCCCATCCTGCGCATGAACACGGCCAAGGCCAGCCTGGAGGACATCTTCATGGAGCTGACCTCCGCCCAGGAAAAGGAGCGGGAAGTGGTACATGAAGATCCCGACGGAGAGGAGGAGAAGAAATGAGAGCGGTCTTCCGGCATGAATTGTCTTCCTATTTCAGCAATGTGACCGGCTATGTGTTCGGCGCCTTTCTGCTGCTGTTCACCGGCATCTACACCATGGCCTACAACCTGAAATCGGCCCTGGCGAACTTTGAATATGTCCTGGGCAATATGTCCTTTATTTTCCTCATCATCGTTCCCATTCTGACCATGAAGGTCATCGCGGAGGAGCGGCGGCAGCGGACCGATCAGCTGCTCTACTCCCTGCCCCTGAGCATGACCCGGGTGGTGCTGGGCAAATACGCCGCCCTGCTGGTCATGTTCCTGATCCCCCTGGCCATCGTCAGCGTCTACCCCATCATCCTGAGCGCCTTCGGAAACGTGTATCTGCCCGCGTCCTACTCCGCTCTCATCGGGTTCTTCTTCCTGGGGGCCGCGCTGATCGCCATCGGCATGTTCATCTCCTCCATCACGGAGAGCCAGGCGGTGGCCGCCGGCGT
>JBJEYS010000220.1:19995-24767 GCA_051886995.1 Oscillospiraceae bacterium | reverse complement strand
CCATCGGCATGTTCATCTCCTCCATCACGGAGAGCCAGGCGGTGGCCGCCGGCGTATGTTTTGTGGTCATGCTGATCAACTATTTCATTTCCGATCTGGCCAACTATGTGTCCTCCTCGGCCTTCGCCTCCTTCGCGGCCTTCACCGCCGTGATCCTGGTGCTGGGCGGCATCTTCCGCCTGATGACCAAGAGCGGCTTCGCCTCCCTGGTTCTGATGGCCGTTCTGGAGGGGTGCCTGCTGGCGGGATATATCCTGAAAAGCAGCGCCTTTGAAGGCCTGTTTCCCAAAGTCATGGAGCAGCTCTCCCTGTTTGACCGCTTCTATGGATTCGTGGACGGCATCTTCGACCTGACGTCCATCGTCTACTTTCTGACGGTCATCGGACTGTTCCTGTTCCTGAGCGTACAGTCTCTGGAGAAGCGGAGGTGGAGCGAATGAAGTGGACGACCGGACGCAACGAGCAAAACTCCAAGACCATGCTGGCCCGCCTGAAGACCCGCACCTTCCGCGTGGGCGGGTACAGCGTGGCTGCCGCGGCCATCGTCATCGCCATCGCGGTGTTCGCCAACCTGTTCATCAACGCCCTGCCCGCCACCCTGACCCAGTTTGATACCACCTCCTCCCAGCTCTACTCCTTCTCCGAGCAGACCCAGACCATTCTGAAGGGGCTGGACCGCGACATTTCGATCTACTGGGTCGTACAGAGCGGGAAAGAGGACGAGACCCTGGGCACCCTGCTGGACCGCTACGCCGCCCTGAGCGACCACATTACCGTGGAGAAGCGGGACCCCGACGTGTATCCCACCTTTGTCCAGCAGTATGTGACCGGCAGCATCTACAACAACAGTCTGATCGTGGAGTCGGCGGACCGCTACACCTATGTCAGCTATGAGGACATTTACGAATACTCCTACAGTCAGGACTATTTCTATACCGGCTCCGCGGACGTCAGCTTTGACGGCGAAGGGGCGCTGACCGGCGCCATCGACTATGTCATCAGCGAGGACCTGCCCAAGATGTACGTGCTGACCGGCCACGGCGAAAAGACCATGAGTTCCAGCTTCCAGTCGGCGGTGGAGAAGCAGAACGTTGAAATGGAGAGCCTCTCCCTGCTGACGGTGGAAGGGGTCCCCGAGGACGCCGACTGCATCCTGATCTACGGCCCCGAGGGCGATATCTCCACGGAGGAAAAGGACGCCATCCTGCGCTACCTGCAGGACGGCGGCAACCTGATCCTGCTGACCGATCCCACCCAGGACGGCGAGGGGCGGCCCAACCTGGAGGCCCTGATGGAGTATTACGGCGTCACCGCCGAAGAAGGCATCGTGGTGGAGGGCGGCCAGAACAACTTTATCTTCCCCTCCCAGATCGACCTGCTGCCCAACCTGGAAAGCCACGCCATTACCCAGCCTCTGAACGAGGGCGGCTATTATGTGTATCTGCGCATCGCCCAGGGCCTGACGGTGGGCAGCGCTCCCCGGGACACCGTCTCGGTCTCGAAGCTTCTCACCACGTCCTCCTCCGCCTACTCCAAGGTCAGCGGCTACGCCATGGAGACCTACGGGAAGGAAGCGGGGGATGTGGACGGCCCCTTCGCCCTGGCGGTGGCCATCACGGAAACGGTGGACGAGAATACGGAGAGCCACATCGTCTGGCTGTCCTCCTCCTACCTGCTGGACGACCAGGCCAACATGAAGGTCTCCGGCGGCAACCAGGACTTCTTCCTGAACTGCGTCAGCTGGATGTGCGGCCAGGAGAGCGGGATCTCCATCCACGCCAAGAGCATGAACTATGAATACCTGACCATCAGCAGCGGCACCTCCTCCCTGCTGACCCTGCTGATGATCGGCGTGCTGCCCATCGGATACCTGGCGATCGGCATCGTCATCTGGGTGCGGAGGAAAAAGAGATGAAGCGCGGCAAGAAACTGATGCTGCTGGGGTTGGTCCTGGTGGTCCTGGCGGGCGCATCCTTCGCGGCACTGAAATTAAACCCGGACACCGACGCGAACAGCAGCACCGCAGAAGAATCCGTGCGCATCTACTCCGTGGACCCCGACAACGTCACCAAGCTGAGCTGGACCTACAACGGTGAGACCGTGACCCTGATGGACGCCGGCGACGGCTGGATGTACGCGGACGACCGGAATTTCCCTCTGGATGAATCCTATCTGGACGCCATGCTGGACGCTTTGAGCGAGATCACCGCCTCCAAGACCATCGAGAACGTGGAGGACCTGGCCCAGTACGGCCTGGAGGAGCCGGTCTGTGCCCTGACCGTGACCGCGGGAACAACCAGCGAGATCAAGCTCGGAGATGAGACCGGCCTGGGCGGACAGCGGTACCTGTCCCTGGGGGACGGCAGCGTCTACCTGGTAGACTCCTCCCTGCTGAACGACTTCTCCTACGGCCTGTATGACATCATCCAAAAGGAGTCCATCCCCTCCATGAGCACCATCCGCAGCTTTGTGGTGGGCGACGGGACACGGCAGTTCGCCATTGACTATCTGGAGAACAGCGGTCTGGCCCACAGCGACCGGTACACCTGGTTTGCCGAGACGGAGGACGGCTATTGCACGCTGGACCCGGAACTGACAGAGAGCTTCGTGGAGCAGGTCACCTATTTGAAATGGGGCAGGTGCGTGGACTACAAGGCCACCGCCTCCGCGCTGAAGGAATACGGCCTGGACGATCCCGCCGTGACCGTCACCGTGACCTATGTGGAGACCTCCAAAGTGGAGACCAACATGACCGATGACGACGGCAACACCATCTACGACACCAAGGAGGTCGAGCAGACCTTTGTGCTGGAGATCGGCGGCTACAACGGAAGCTATTGTTACGCCAGACTGGCCGGCTCCCAGATGGTCTACCTGATCAGCGCGGATATCTGCGACAGTCTGCTCTTTACCGACGCAAGCGACCTGCTCCCGGATGACATTCTGGTCATGGACTGGGACACCGTGACCGGGATCGACATTACCGTGGACGGCAGCACCTATTCCATCAACAAAGAGGTGCAGGAGGAGACCGACGAGGACGGCAGCACCACCCGGAAGTACGTCTACAAGCTGGACGGCGAGGAGATCGGGCTGGAAAAGGTGTTGGACAGCCTTGAGGCGCTGAACTCCACCGGCAGCGGCGAGGGCCTGACGCCCACCCGCAGCGCCGAGATCCGCTTCCTCTTCCACCGGGACGCCGACACCTTCCGGGAGGTGGAGCTGACCTTCTATCAATACGACAGCAGCTCCTGCCTGGTGAGCCTGAACGGCGAGACCCGCCTGTTCGTCTCCCGGGATTCCGTGGTCTCCATCGTGGAAGCGGTCAACGCGCTCGTACTGGCGTGACAGGAACAACACAAAAAACTGAGGGCAGCAAAAAGGAGCGGACTTGCGTCCGCTCCTTTGCGCTTATGGATCATTCAACGTAACAGCGATAGAGGAATGTAACAACTTGCGCTCTGGTGCAGCTGTCTTCGGGGCAAAAATTGTTTGCGCCATTTCCAAGAGTGATGCCATTCTTGAGCGCCCACAGGACTGCATCTGCATAGTACGTACCGGATGCCACATCGTCAAAGCTGTTCACGCCGTAATCATTGGGAGAACCGGCGGCACGCCACAGGAACGTGACGACCTGCGCGCGGGTCACAGCTCCGTCGGGGCAGAACGCCGTGTCCGTGATCCCCGTGGTGATGCCGTTCTCCACCGCCCACTGCACGGCCTTTTCGTAGTCGGAGCCGCTCCGGACGTCGGTGAACGTGCTGTCCGTTCCCACCGGCTCCGGCGAACCGGCGGCACGCCAGAGGAACGTCACGACCTGCGCTCTGGAGCAGTCCGACAGCGGCGCAAAGGTGTCCGCGGTTTGGCCGTTTGTGATGCCTTCGCTGACCGCCCACAGGACTGCGTCGTAATAATACTGCTCCGGGCTGACATCCACAAAGGGATTTTCAGGCTGCTCCGGCTCCGGTTCCGGTTCCGGCTGCGGGGACGGGATAACAGGCGGGACGGGCTTGGCCTGATAGGCGATCACGACCGGCGACATGCTGGTAAACTTCACGCGGATGCCGTCTGTCTCCGGGGTGCCCGGCAGCGTCTCAATCGTACCTGCGTGCTCTCCGGCGGTGATCATGTGCGTGATGACAAAGGTAAAGCCGTTCTTCCCGGTTCCCTCCGGATAGGGGAGAAGCACCTCGACGCCCTCTGCCGGGAAATCATTGGGCGCGACCGCGACCCATTCGCCGCTTTCAGGATCTTTCACCTGAAGTTCGACGTCCAGCAGCACGCTGCCGGTACTTTCTTCCTCGAGGTTCGCATCAGCGACAGCAACGCTGAACAGAGCCTGATAAACGTCATCGACAGTCTCATATTCCTCTGCGATGCTTGCCGGTACTTCCTCTACTGCGGATACGTCGGCACGCTGCTCTTCTTCCGTTTCCAATCTGGGCAGAAGAACCTCGCCGACATTCTCCTCCGTGACCGGCGTGGTTCCCGCCGCGTCGAGGTATGCCGCTCCGCAGTCACTGCATGCCCAGAAGGTCTTGTACCCGTCCTCCCAATAGGTGGGCGCCTTGGCCGGGATCTGCTCGAGCGTGTGTTCGCCGCTGCCCTCGACGTACTGCATTTCGTTTCCGTCCGCGTCGACCGGGCAGCCGCAATGGACGCATTCATAGAAGTCCGAGGCAAAGCCGCCGCCGCAGGCGGTGTAGTTGGCTTCGTACAGTTCGTCGCCCGGCGTATGGCTGCCGGTCGGTTCAAACCATTCCGGGCTGCCG
>JBJEYS010000220.1:0-19895 GCA_051886995.1 Oscillospiraceae bacterium | reverse complement strand
CCGGGCAGTGGCAGTAAATACACTCATAGAAATCCGAGGTAAAGCCGCCGCCGCATGCAGTGTAGTTGGCTTCGTGCAGTTCGTCGCCCGGCGTATGGCTGCCGGTCGGTTCAAACCATTCCGGGCTGCCGCCGTCCTCGGTCACGGGCTGGCCGCAGACGGCGCAGATGTAGAAGTCGACCTTGAAGCCGCCCTGACAGGGTGTATAGTCGGCGGGCTGCTTTTCACCCAGAACGTGGTTTGTGGTCGGCTCCGAGTATTCCAAGGGCGCTCCGTTTTCATCGACCGGGCAGTGGCAGTAAATACACTCATAGAAATCCGAGGTAAAGCCGCCGCCGCAGGGTGTGTAGTTCGCCTCGTGCAGTTCGCTGCCCGGAGTGTGGGTCGGTGCATACCAGGTCACAAGCGTTCCGTCCGAGTCGACCGCGCTGTTGCAGGCCGTACACCGGTAGTAAGGGACTTTGTAACCTCCCTGGCACGGCGTATAGTCCGGGCCGTACTCCACCGCTCCGGGAACATGGCGCTTATAGCCGCCGCTGCAGCCGTTGGCTGCGTCAACAAACACATGGGGATGGCCGTGTTCGTCGCAGCCCCATCCGCAGTTGATGCACTTGTAGTAGTCGTACCCGTAGCCGCCGGTCTGATCGTTCCAGTCGGCGGGATACAGCGTGGAGGTGTCGGCCACATGGCCGGTAGACGCAGACCAGACCGCGCCGGTGCCATTGGCGTCCGTGGGCAGGCCGCACACGGTACACACATAATAGGGGGACTGGTAGCCGCCGTAGCAGGGGGTGTAATCCGCCGGCTCCTGCGTGGTGCCCGGGGTGTGGCCGGTCAGCACGGACAGATCCGCGATGGTCCCGTCCGCGTCGACGATCTGGTTGCAGCCTGCGCAATAGTAGAGCGTTCCCGAAAAGGTGCCGGCGCACGCAGTGCTGTACGGCGTCCCCAGCACATGGCATTTCTGCCCGCCGCTGCAGCCGTTGCCCGGGCCGACGTGCACTTCGAGGTAGCCGTCTGCATCGCAGGCCTCGCCGCAGACGGTGCACAAGTAGTAGTCATTGCCGTAGCCGCCGGTCTGGTCGTTCCAGTCGGCGGGATACAGCGTACTGCCGGGCTGATGCGTTCCGTCCGCACAGATGCTCACCGCACCGGCGCTGATCGGCATGTACCCGAGCAGCAGCGCCAGGGCGAGCGCGATCGCACCCAACCGCGTTCCAACAGAAATCTTCATTGCCTACACTCCTTTGCTGTACGAACTCTCAGCGGATTTCCTGGGAGATATATTTTATAGGATGAGCTAAAATGGCGGCAAAAACAATTAGCTGACTGCATAGGATCGGCAAATTTCTTTTGTGCCGCAAATACAGCAAACGCGCGGAAGATCTTATCGGATCTTCCGCGCGTATCTGTGAGATGATAGAATTGCAGGTCAAAACCTTGCTTTACTGAAAGACGGCACTTGACGTGTCAATGGAATACTTCGCCTGATTGTCGATGTCGATCCGGTTTCCCGAGAACACGCTGCCCACAAAATCGATGGTGATCGTGCCTTGCAGGCGTGCGAACTGGACGCCGATATCATTATCTGTGATGGTGCAGTCCGGGAACACGCTGTTGAAGGAATGATAGACCACGGTGTTGTACTTGAAGCCAATGCCGTTATTTTGGAACGCGCAGTGTTCCACGCCGATCATACCGCCGTCCAGCGCCACCGCGCCCACGTCCCAGCCGGAAAAAGAGCAGTTGCCCATGTAGACGGATGCCGTGGCGGAAAGCCCGGTGCCGCCGCTGCCCGCAAAGTCCAGGTCGAACAGCATCACATTGGAGGGGCTGTCTGTATTGACAGACAGCGTTCCCGTAAAGACGGTGCGCCCATCGCCGTCGGTATTGCCGTAGAGGTTGACCGCCCTTGAGACCATGGTCAGATCTCCTGTATATGTGACCGGAGGCAAATAGATGTCCACGATCGTATCCTCGGGAACTTCCTCGTTGATGCGCGAGAGCAGCGCGGTCAGATCCTCCATGGTGTCAAGAGCCGTATCCTCCGGCGTATAGATCTGATGGATCAGGGGGGTCACTTCAAAGGTCTGCTTTAACCGGATGGTATCGCCGTTTTTCATGTTCAGCGTCCAGGTCAGTTCGTTCGTCCCGCTCTCCCCGGAATAGGTGATGTCGCTCTCCCGGGCGGCAGGCAGGAAATTGGTGTTATAAGCTGGCTCAGACAGGGTCAACGCGCCGTTTTCGTTGGGGCTTGCCTCCAGCGTGCAGCTGTCCACTTTTGCAAAAAATGTTTCGGTATCCGCGATCGCTCCATTATGATAGATCCCGAGCATGACGGTCATATTGGACCATTCATTTGTGGACAGGGAAACGTTTTTCTCTCCCACCGGCCGGTTGTTTGCAATATCGTCCGGGTGGAAGGAAACCAGCAGCTCATAGTCTCCATCCTGATCGGTATAGACGATATATGCGCCGCCCTCGTAGGTTTTCGGCCGATTCACACAGAAAAAGGCAAGGATCACAAACGCCAATACCAACAGGCATGAAAGAGCAATCAGCGCCTTTTTCCGCCACAGGCGCGGGGGATTTACCTCCGCTTTCCCGATCTGGCTTTGGGCGCAATGGGGGCAGAAGGACGCGTCCTCCGGCAGCTCCGCGCCGCAGTTGATACATTTCTTACTCATACTCTTCCCTCTCAAAGTGCTTCCATCAGATAAAGCACATTTTTATACCTCTTTTTCGGATTTACCATGGTGCATTTCTGCACAATGCGGCCCAATCTGCCGCCTGCCAGCTCCTTGGACGGGTGCTTGCCGGTGAGCATGATATTCAGCAGCACCCCCACGGAATAGATGTCCGCCCGCTCGTCTGTCTGCGAAATGCCGTACTGCTCCGGCGCGGCATAGCCCGTAGTCCCTAAAATCTGCGTGTCGGTGCTGCTCTCGCTTTTGAAAATGCGGGAAGCGTCAAAGTCGATCAAAACCGTCTCGCTGCCCCGCACGATCACATTTTCCGGCTTAATGTCCCGATGCACCGCGCCCATTGTGTGCAGCACCCACAAGGCATTACAAAGCTGCAGGGTGATTTTTCGTGCTTCGGCGGGTGTAAACAATGCGCCCTCCAGAAGATAGGCAAGAGAATCCCCCTGTATGTATTCTTCCAGCACCGCCACCATACCGCCGCTTTCCGCCGCTTCCATGATCTGCGGCAGGTTCGGGCAGGAGATCCCAAGGAGCTTCCGATAGACTTCCCCATTTCCGCGGTAATGGCGAAAAATAAAGCGCGTTCCGTTCTGTTTGTTTTGCAGAAGCGAAACACAGCCGCGCTCACTGTTTTTGATTGTTTTTACGGTTTCATATTCCGTGTCGATGCTCGACAGTAAATACTGATAAATGGTCCTCACCTCTCCCAAAGGTATGCGGGGCGCATATTGATTTTTTCATCGAAAACAGTATTATTATATATTATATAAAAGAAAAGCGCGCTTGTAAAGGCGGTGAAGCCATGAAAGACACAGATAGTTTGCAGCAGGAGCTGATGGATGCCCCCAATCTGGATCGGTTCCTGTCCGAAAATCAGGACAACTTCAATGGCGGAAGCATCCACGAATTGCTGAATGCGCTGTTTCAAAAGCGGAGTATTTCCAAAGCGGCGCTCGCAAAGCAGTCCGGCATGAGTGAAGTATATCTGCATCAGGTTTTTGCAGGCCGCCGCAGTCCCTCCCGCAGTCGCTTGTTATGTCTGTGTTTTGGATTATCCGCCACATTGGAGGAAACGCAGGAACTTCTGAAACAATGCGCCTTTGCACAGCTTTACCCCAAGAACAAGCGGGATGCCATCATCATTTATGGGTTAGTAAACGGTGTAAGCCTGTTTGATGTCAATGACAAGCTTTTTTCAGAGGGAGAAGAAACTTTGTATTAAAGACGGTAAAGGGCGATCAAACCATAGACTTCGGAGCGGGTCAGGCCACGACAAAGGCCGATCCGCTCCGATTTTTTACCCGAAATATGCCCTGCCACCCTTTGCGCGGGGTGTAAAAGAAGTGGACGCAAAAGAAATCTTGCAGTCGATCATGTAAAAGGAGCGGGACACGCGCCCCGCTCCTAAAGTGTTGTGTGTTATTTGCTCAATGCCTGATTGATTTCCGCGATGTCGCTGTCAGAGAGCGGAATATGGGTTTCGGAATCCACAAAAATCGGTTCGCCGTTATAGTTTGCGTCCCCAAAGCATTCGCCTTCCGCAGCGATATAAATGGCCTGCTCTTTTTCGCTCTTTTCCATCCAGCTTTCATCCATGCTGAATTGGTCGTAGACCGTGCCGGTATCATAGCCGGTGGGTATCTATTCATATTGATTCAGTTCTATGGAGAGCTACCACACCAGTTCAAATCCAGGGATAAAGCTATCGATGGATGTACCCTCCACAACGCAGTCCTTGCGTCGATGATCTGTAGGATTAACCACTGTTCTGATTTTTACAGCACCTCAATGAGCGCCCAGTGGCATTCCTCTACCTCCTACTTCTGTACCTGGAGTTCCGATGGATTGTAGAAGCACTCATACAGTTCTTTAAGTAGTTTGATTATGTGTAGCATCTACTGGTAGTAACATACATTACCACAGAAGGACGAGAATAGCTATTAGCAGTTCCCGCTTGCAAAGGTTCCGGGTCAGCACCTCTTGTCGACTCTGTGTCGGGCGTATCTTCCGCCACGCCTGGCTGCGTGCTCACAATGCCCCAGCCGCTGTCTGTGTCGAAACCCGGCTCCCCGACATCCTTTGCCGTCGAATATAGCCGCTCACGCACCTCGTCGGCGCTCAGTTCCGGCTCCGCCGCCCAGATGGCGGCGCACAGCCCGCTGACAACGGCGCAGGAGAAGGAGGTTCCGCTTCTTGTCTGCGCTTTCGCGCTGTTCCGGTTCGTTACAGTGGGCAGGCCAACGCCCTGCGCCAGCACATCCACATTGTTCCGCTGGGAAAAACCCGCCGCTTGCTCCCCGTCTGCCGCGCCCACGCCGATCACGCCGTCATAGGCGGCGGGATAGTACACGCGCTCCGGAGCGGTTTGGTTCTGATTGCCCACCGCGGAGACAATGATAGCCCCCTGGGCAAGGGCGTACTCCACCGCCTCCCGCAGCGCGGGGTCATCCCTGGTCATGCCCATGCTGATATTGATGATCCGGCAGTCGTAGCGATCCACCGCCAGTCGGATGGCCCGGGCCAGCGTCTCACCGCTGCCCTGGGCCGTCACACCCGAAGGATAGCGGTCATAGCACACCAGCGGCACCACGACCGCCTCCGGGCAGAGGCCCGGCAGTCCGAGATCCTCCGAGCCGAGCACGATGCCCGCAGTGGCCGTACCGTGGCCAATGCGGTCAACGGTATCCCGCCGTGGGAAGACAAGATTCTCCCCTGTCTCAACCCGTGAAGGGTCCAGATGCTTGAGAGAGATGCCGCTGTCCAAAAAGGCGACGCGGATTGGCTCCGGCTCTGCCGCGTAAGCCGGAACAGACAGCAGAAGAAGGGCGCAGCTCAGGAGCGCCGCGAAAAAGCGTCTGCATTTATTTTTCATCGGTTCATGGTCCCGCAGCGGCGGCCGGGAGAGGCCGGCCGCCGCCGCGCTCCTTTCCTCTTATTGGGCCTCGGACAGGATGGCCAGGATCATACGCTGGAAAACCGCACTGTTTTCCGCGCGGGTGGCGTTATTCTTGGGGGCGAAGACTCCGCCGGGCATGCCGTTGATGAGCCCGCTGGTCTGGGTGTAAGAGATCGCCTCCCGCGCCCAGGAGGAGAACTGGTCGGCATCGGTGAAGGTCTTGGCATCCTTCACAGCGGGCAGCTCATAGCCCATGTAGTCCAGCCAGCGGACGATCAGGGCGCACATCTGCTCACGGGTCACGGGATCGTCCGGGCCGAAGAGCCCGTCGCCGTAGCCGTTGATGATGCCGGTGCTCTGTCCCCAAAGGACGGCGTCCGTGTACCAGATGTCATCGGCCACATCTTTGAAGCCGTCCGTACTGCTCACTGCCGGCGAACCGGCCAGGCGATAGAGCACCGTCGCGAACATGGCGCGGTTCATGGCCGCGCTCGGGGCGAAGAGATTGTCGCCCACGCCATTGAAGATCCCGCGGGAGGCGCAGAATGCGATGCTGTCCTCTGCCCAATGGCCGGGAACATCCCGGAAGGTGACCGGATTGGAGGCGAAGTAATAGATGCCGTCCTTGGGCGCCAGGAAGGTTACATAGCCTTCAATCACCGCCGAGATGGGGACATAGACGGTATTCCCGCTGCTGTCGGTGTAGCAGGGCACATAGGTGCTCTCGCTCTCGCCCGCAGGTAGCTTGACCCGAACGACCTCGCCGGCCTGGGCGAAAACGCTCTCACCGGTCAGGCTGCCGCCGGAAATGGGTTCAAAGGTCGCCAGAGCGGTCACATTGCCGTTCTCCGGCATGGTGAAGGCAATCGTCGCGGCGGACAGATCGCTCACCGTCACGCCTAAGACGGTCCAGCCCACGAAGCGGTAGCCGCTGTCCGGCGTGGCCGTCAGGGTGACCTGCTGGCCGGGGTTGTACGCTCCGCCGCCGGTGACAGAGCCGCCGATGGTGCAGGAGACGGCCACGGTGTGGTTAGCCATTGCGCCGAAGCAGAGGGTCGCCGTGCGGTAAGCGCCGTTGGCCACGGCCAGCTTGCCGGTGACGATGCCCTGGCTGCCCGCCGCGGCGGTGAACTTGCCGTCACTGACGGAAGCCGAGCCCTCCACGGTGGTGAGCTCCCAGCTCACGTTGTAGCCGGTGAGCATGAACCTGGTGTTGTCCGAGGTGACGCCCACCAGCGTCAGCTCCGCGCTGCTCAGCCCCGCGGCGGGAACGGGGATGTTGCCCGTGGCGTAGGTCTGGCCGTTCACCATGACCTCAAGGGAGGCCAGGTCTGCCAGTCCGCCGTGGCTGACCTCCACCGTTTTGGGCGCGGTGGCGTTGCCCACATCGTCGGCAACGGAGATGGTCAGCGTGTGCTGGGAGGCGCTGTTGGGGTCGGAAATGGCCACCTGGAAGGAGAACGCACCCGTGGCAGGGTCAAAGGTCCCGCCCATTTCTTCGACGGTCTTTCTGGTACAGTCGGTTCCGCTGATGGTGAAGATCGCGCCGGCATCGGTCACGCCGGTGACGGTGAGCGTGCCGTCCTTGCCGAAGAAGCTGCCGTTGACCGGGGAGGAGAGCAGCAGCTGGGGCGGCAGGGTGTCCACCGTGAAGGTATAGGTGGTGCCAAAGCTGTCACCGTCCGCCGCCGCACCCGTCAGGGTGAGGGTGTGGTCACCCTCGGCAAGGTCGTTCAGGGGGATGGAAATGGTGGCCGTATTGGTGAACGTACCAACGAGCGCTGTGCTGCTTGTGCTGTCATCGTTATCCAGCTTCCAGGTGCCGGTGACGGCCTCGCTGACAGTCGCGGTGATGGTGAAGGTGTTTGCGGTGTAGACGCTCTTCTGATAGGTCTGCCCGTTGGTGGTCTCTGTGCGGCTCTGGGCCGCGGCGGAGAAGGTCACGGTGGGCGTCACCATCTCGGGCAGTAGGATCTCGCTGCTCTTGACCTCCGTGCCGTAGACGACGGACTTTTCTTCGTAGCCGTTGCCATAGTCCGTGACCGTCTCCTTATAGGGTGTGACGCCGATGATATAGGTCTCGCCGCCCTCAAGGCCGAACTGTTTTGGATTTCCGTTCTCATCCACCGTGTCGTAGGCGCCGCCCACGTTGATCACGGTACTGCCGCTTTCCGCTGCCTCATAACTGACCCGCTCAAAATCGGTAACGGTGCCGTCGGCATTGTAAATCGTCACCAGATAGCTGTCCGTCTTGGTGTCCGGATCAATGGTCAGTTCATATTGCAGGTTGCCCGCAGCCTTGGCCGTGAAGCTGGCCGTACCGGGGGTATCGTTGTTCACCCAATGCACTGTGTCGGTGCTGAACACCACGCCGTTGACCTCGTCGGTCTTGGAGTAAACCGCACGGATGTAGTAATCTCCGCTGGGCACATAAGAGGGAATGATGAACCAGTCACTCTCCGCTGCAACATTACCTATCCAGTCGATGCTGTAGCCGGGGTCAGAGCTCTCCGGGTCATTGCTTTCGCACAGATAGAAGCTGATTTGATCCAGCTCGGCAAGGTTGCTGCCAGTCCAGGACACGTCGATGATATTGCTCTCGTTCCCGGTTCTCATGCTGCCGGAAACAGTCTCGACCTTGGGGATCTCCACCACATTGTACAGCAGCACGTCGCTGCCCGCCGGGGTGGTCATCGTCCACACCTTGTTGTAGTCTCCGGGATCGGTGACCGTGAAGGCGTAGGTGGCCTTCTGGGTATTTTCGTCATAGGTCAGGTTGGCGTTGGCCCCTGCCGCCTCGTTCTCCTCCTGCGTCTTGTTCAGATCATACCGAATCAGGCTGTAAGGCTCGCCGCCCAATTTCGGAGTAACCGTAATGGCATCTGCCATGGTTTCGGCAGCCGCTTTACTCGCGGCATCGAACACGATCTGGACGATGGCAGCCTCATTACCGGCTTGGTAGGTGCCCAGGTTGAACTCATGCCGGGACTTATCAGCACTCGACTTCAGCCATGCGCCGGCAGCCATCAGCTCCAGGCCGCCGTCATCGGGCAGGCTGCTGGCCAGAAGCTCGGTGTTGGTGCCCACACGCATGTAGAGGGTCTGGTCGTTCTCCTCATCATAATAGACGGGGATATCGTCATAGCCCAGCAGTTCGGGGAAGGAGGGCTGGCTCTTGGTGCCGTTGCCGAAGTCCACTTCGCCCTCGCCCCAGTAGTAGGTGACGCCCAGCGTGATTTTCAGCACATCCAGCGCGCCCCAGACTTTTTCGTTGTTGACGCCCAGGTCAATGCCCGCAAGCTGCATACCGCCCACAACGGGGATCGAGTTCGGCACCATGACCTTGGCACGAGCGAATATCTCGAAGAATACATAATCGTAGTCCGGGCTGATAAGCACCACATAGCCGCTGCCCTGGATCAGGCCCGCGAACAGATTCAGGCTGATGTTGGCACGGGCGTCGATGCCCGGGTACCATTCGAGGCTCAGGCCCATCTTTTCAATGGCGGTAAGCCCCGGGATCCCCTTGATCCCGATCTTGCCTGTCTGCAGACCGATGCCGGTCGGCCCCAGGGAAAGGGTGGCCTTTTCGCAGGAGAGCACCAGCATCAGATCGAAGCTCACCGACAGCAGCAGCTTCAGCGGCGGGACCGACTGGGTCATGAAGATGGTGTCATATAGGTTTTTGACGCCGCCTCCGCCGCCGGTGATCCAGATCACGCCGCAGCCGTCGATGTTCAGTCCCGGCTCAAAACCGCTGACAAAGACATACAGCTCGTCGGGAACGGGAATGTCGTCCTTGCTCTTGAAGGACACGGTGGCCTCCACCGTGAAGGTGGCCAGCTTGATCTCGCCATCGATGCTGAAGGCCCAGTCGTTGATGGTGTTGACGGAGATGGTGCCCTCGATATTCGGCAGGCCGGAGATATAGTTCTTGATGGCCACGCCGACGGTGAAGTTCACACCCACAAAGCCCTGGCCGCAGCCGAACAGAACGTCCCGCACCATGATGGAGGCGGTGATGTCCTTATTGTTGCCCTCTGTGTCGTATTCGTCGATGTTGCTGAAATGACCGAAGTTAGATTGGTACCATCCGTCGCGGTAGATGTGCCGGTACAGGCTGCCGGTCTTATCCGGCTCGTACTGCAGCCAGTAATCGCACAGCGTCGACCAGTAGGTGGGCGGCTCGCCCTCGTATCCGTCCACCTTGCCCTTGGCAAAGGTCAGATCCAGCGCCGCGGTGAAGGACAGCACGTGGCCCAGCGTTTGCGTGATGACGCCCTGATTATCCGTGTTGTACATCACGCCAAGCTCTCCGTAGGCCAGCTTGAAGATCATGCCGGAAAGGGTCTGTCCGATGCCGTTGGCCACGGGCCAGATCAGAGAGATGGTATTATCCGTGAAATTTTCCGCGGCGTTGGTGTTCAGCTTCTTCTGACCGTTTCCGGCGTCTTCAACGACAGCCCGCACACCGTTCTGATTGTAAGGAATGAGGGAGAATTTCTCTCCCTGTTCGATCTTGGTGAAGATGGCCTTACCCGTCCAGATCTGGGTGCGCTCGGTGTTGGTGTAGATATCGCCGTCAAACTCGGTGCAGATGGCGCCGTCATCGTCCTCGTAGACCTCCAGCGAGCCGTTCTCGAAGTCCATGCAGTCGTTGATGACGATGGGGTTATCCACGCTGGACTTGCCGTCTGTGCCCGTGGTCTTGGTGCTGGTGGCGATGTAGTAGGGCCTGGCGCTCCCTTCCTTCTTGGTGAATTCGCCCTTGAAGATCAGAAGGATCTCTTCATATTCGTCTGTCTTATTTTGGAATGTTTTGAAGGCCTCCTCATCGCTGAAGGCTTTGATCTTATAGATGCTGCCGTTGTCAGCGGGATCGATCGTCTCCACCACGGCAAGAACTCCGTAGGCATCGTTCTTGTACTTCTTGTCGTTGGAAACGGTGAAATGCAGCTCCGGCGCGGTCTGATAGCGATCCTTTTCAGGGACAAGCTTGCCTTCGCCTTCGCCGACGACATTGTCTGCCCACTCCAGCTGGAGGTACCAGCCGCCCTCGGAGAGCTGGATGTTGTCCGTCAGGGCAACATCCATGACGCCTTCCTTGATGGTGATGTTGGTATGGGGAACGGGGACGCAGACCTTGCCGTCCTCGGAATAGACCTTGAGGTCCCAGTTGCCCTCATTGGCAAGCATATTCTCATTCGTCACCGTGACGAACAGGTGCCGTGTCCCCTCGGTGTAGATGATCTTGGGGGTCATGGCCGCGAAGTTCACCTTGGGCACATCGTTGTCGCTGCCGGGCAGGAGGACATAGGCGAGGCGCTCGCCCAGCTTGTTGGTCTCGGAGAGCTGACCGTTGGAGTCCAGCTGGTAGATGCCGATGGTGATGCGCTCATAGGTGGCGTCCGTGCCGGGCTTTGCCTGGAAGTAGAGGGTTTTGGTCCTGCTCTCCCCCACTGTCAGTTCGCTGTAGTCAATGGTAAAGGGTTCGGTGGTGTCATAGTCCTGCCCGTCAGCCACATTGCCCTGATCGGTCAGCGAACGCAGATTGCGGCTGCTGCGCACCGCCAGGACGATGTCGGTCAGGTCCTGGGCATCCTCCCCGGCGATGTTGGTGAAGTCCACCGTCACGGCAAAGGTGGCGTCGCCCACAGCACCCGATTCCGGCACGAAATCGGTCTTGTCATCGGTCAGCGTCAGGCGGACAGGGGCCGTCAGGTTGACGGCCACGCTGTCGCTGGCGGGGGTGGCGTGGTTGGAAAACACGCCGTAGAAGGTGCTCAGGGAGGAACTGCCGCCCTGATCCACCCTGCCCAGATCGAAGTAGAGGGCGCAGGCGCTGTCGGCGGTCATGTACTCGCTGCGGGTGTTGGTGAAGTCCAGCGTAGCCAGCGCCGTGAAATCAAACAGGGTGCTGGCCAGATGGCTCCAGTGGCCGAAGGCCGCCTGATAGGGTTTCAGGCTGCCGCTGGTCACGGTGTAGGCCACGATGGAGGGGCTGTAGGGATCGTCCGTGGCGAACATCTGGTCGGGGATGCCGCTGGTCAGCACCATCTCCTGCTGGACGGTCACGGACTGCTGGGTGCTGCTGTCGGTGTACTGATAGTAGCCGAAATCCTGGGCGCCCAGGGCCGTATCGTAGAGAATACGGACCTTGACGGGCACCTCCTCGCCCGAGTTGTTTTTCACGCTCACGCTCAGGCTGACCATGCCGGACTCGTTGGAGCTGGTGTTGGTCAGGGAAATGCTCTGGGTAAAGGTCAGACCGTCCACGCTCCAAACGGCCTGGATGGAGCCGTTCTGCTCCGTGACAGCAACATTGCTGCTGCCGGTATATTTCCCGCCGAAAATGTAGTCCTTGGCGGCATTCCCCGTGCCCACACGGAAGGAGAGGAACGAGGTGTCGTACTGCCCGTCGTGGTAGAGCAGGTCCTTGTCGTTGTCGGACTTTTTCAGGCGGTCGCCCTCCACCGTGCGGACGGTGAAGCCGCCGTTACGCTTGCTGACGGACACGCTGATGTAATCATCGCTGAGGGTATAGACATCCGACAGCTCTGCGGCCATGGCGCTTACCATCGTGGCCGGCACCAGGCCGATCATCATGGCTGCGGTGAGCAGCCACGCAAGGAGTCGTTTCTTCATTTGCTGATCCTCCTCTTCTTACTGCTCCACATAGAGCAGGATGCGGATGGTCTGTCGGCTCTGCGTGGTCACCAGCAGGGTGTAATAGCCGGTGGAGCTCACGCTGAAATTGCCGTTCTCGTCAAAGCTCAGGGAGCTGCCGGAGAGGTACTTCATCTGTCCGGCGCTGAGGATACCCTTGCGGGCCTTGATGCTATAGGGCTCGTCGCCGTTGTTTTCCAGCGTCAGCGTATGGTCGCCGGGACGGATCACCGCGGTGCTGTCCGGCAGGATGAGCTTGCCGTCGATGTTCAGGCAGACGGTGTCACTGCCGATGACCCGGACAAGGCGGTTTGCGGTGGTTGTGTTCCCCGCCTTGTCGGTGACGGTGTAGGTGACGGTGTACTGGCCGGCGGTATCCAGATCGACCACGGAGCTGTCAATGCTGACCTGCGGCCAACCCGCTTCCGTCACATTGTCCCAGGCGGTATAGCCTGTGTTGAGCGCGTCCGCGAGGTCATTCGGATCACTGTCCTCCATCACATAGATGGTGCTGCTTTTGAAGGTGATGGACGGGGCCACTTTGTCGATGCTGTACACCCAGACCGCTTTGTAGCTCTTGTTGATGGCGCCATCCTCGGCGGTGAAAATGTAGGTGCCGTTCTCGGTGAGGGTGATCGTCTCGCTGTCCCCGGCAACAAGGTCGAGTTCCCCGGTGTCGCCCCAGGTCAGCGTGCAGTCCTCATCGGCGGTAACGGTGACCTTGACCTGGTTGTTCTCCTCGACCGTCGTCACCGTCAGCTTCGGCGCCGTGTTGTCGATCGTATCCCAAAACCCAGACGCAGTGAGATCCACAGGCACGGTGGTCACATTGCCCGCCTTGTCAACGAAGCGCACGTTGTAGACGCCGTTTTCGGTGAAGGTGAGGACCAGCGGGTTGTCGGAATCATATTCCACAGGCTGTTTTACCCCATTTACTGTTTTCGTTTCACCGTAGTTGGGGGAGGTCACCGGTTCATTCGGCGTCAGCGTGACTTCGATCTCGTAGGGAATCAAAGATACTAAGGTTGGGGACCACCGGCGGCACTGGTTTTTCTTATCCACAGTGATGACCGGCGCATCCCAGTCGATGACCCCATCCAGCCCGTACAGTGTCAGTGTCGTGCTCTTGCCGTTGGGGGCGGTGGCGGTGAAAGTCAGCGGCTGGGTATAGTTATCGTAGTAAGTCACCGTGACCAGCTCGGGCGTAGCAATGAAGAAGGCGAGCACGTAATTACCGTCGGTAATCTCGTAGTACCTCGTTTCGCCTGCAACCAGAAGGTCGTGGGCAGTCGTTTCGTTCGCCGCCTGGACCGTCAGGTTATACATGGCCTTGTCGCTCCGGATCCGCGCGGTGACAGCGGTGTTCACCGGCCCCTCCGGCGGGAGGTCGCTGTCCTTCGCTCTCGCAGGCGACCAGGTGACGCTGAGGGTAGGCGGCTCGGTGTCGATGCCGGAGACCGACTCACTCGCAGTCCCCCGGTTGCCGGCCTGGTCATAGAACACGAACTCCACCGCGCCGTTGTCCGTGATGCTGTATTCGTACTTGTTTTTGTCGATCCGCGTCGCGCCCACCGGCAGGGAGAGGGTCACGGTGTCCTCTGTCGTCCCGTTCCCCGTGTCCTGTCCTGCATCGTCCGTGTCGGTGAGGGTGATGGTCAGGGTCTTTTCATAGAGGGAATTGTCCGTGACCGCAATGTCCCCCACCGGCGGCGTGTTGTCAATCTTCGCCGGCACGGTGAAGGTGACCGATGTGGCATTGTGGTTGCTGGACCGGTCGGTCACGGTGATGGTAAAGGTGCCCGCCTTCGTGATGGTGACCACGTTGCCGCTGAGGGCCGCGCCGTCACCGGTGACGGCGATGTCATAGCCGGAGGCGTCGCTGGCGTTGACCGTCAGGCTGTAGCCCTGCACGTAGCCGAGACGTTCAAACCTTTCGGTAATATCCGTATCACCGGGGCCGAAGGCCTCCGCCCGGGTATAGCTGCCGCTGATCTTGGTGTAGATGTCGACGCTCACGGTGGGGGCGGTGGTATCCTCCGGCGGAACGGCAGGCGCTTCCAGCGTCAGACCCTTGGGCAGGGTGACAGTCACGCTGGCGGTGTTGCCCGCATCGTCCGCATAGGCAAAGGTGTGGCCGGCCTCATAGTTCTCCGGCGTGAACAGGTATTGACTGCCGCCCTCGGTGGGGGTGACGCTGCGGGTGGTCTTATACCACACCTCCACGTTGCCGGTGACGGTCACGCTGCCGCCGTTGTCGGCGATGTACTGCTCCAGCTCCGCCTGGGTGAACTCATCGCCCAACGCGTAGATAAAGTAGCGCACATCCGCTGCGGGCGCGGTCTTCGCGATGTTGCCGATGTAGACGGTCTGGAAGAACACAGCGTTATTCTCCGCATAGGAAGTGCTGGCACAGCCGATCTCCATCTTGCCGTTGGTGCTCCAGCGGATGGCACGCAGCTTCATTCCGAAGTTCTTAAGTTGATCTTCCGGAATCGGTGTCCCATTCGGGAGTCGAATGGGAGACTCCGGCCACTCGGTTCCATTTTCGTCGATCAGGCGGATGGTCTCAAATTTACCGTCTTCCTTCCAGATGAGGAATCCATCCCAGAAGGTCAGGTAGCCGTCCGTGGTACTGGCGGTCACGGTCACGGGCTCTCCGGTCAGGTTCGAGTTGGAGAAAGACAGGTCCACGCTGTAGTCCTTGCCGCCGATCGTGAAGGCATTGGTGGTCAGCGTCTTCGTCTGCACATTGCCGAAAATGTCCACGAACTGCAGCTCATAGGTGCCGTTGCCAATGATGGGGAAGGCGCCCACCCACTGGGTGTGGAAGCCCGTGACGGAGGAGTCCGCCTCCTGCCACGCCCAGGAGTCCACCGGCCGCACCGGCTGGCTGAAGTTCAGGGCCAGTCCATACCGTTCGACCGTCGGCTTGAGGCCATCGGCGGCATCGTCACCGTAGATCACCGGCTGCTGATAGTTTACCGCCTGCGTGGTGGAGGCCGAGACGGTGTAGCCCATGGAGTCCGTGGCAGTCACGGTGGCGGTCATGGAGCCGGTCACATTCTTAAAGCAGCCCTTCACGGTCACGATCAGATAGTCCCGCTGATCGGTGTCCGCCCACTTTTCCACCTCAACCGAGTAGATGCCCGTGGAGCTGACTCCGGTCTCCGTCCAGGAGTATGCCTGTCTGACATTGCTGGCAGTATTGTCCGCAGACCAACCGTTGCTGCCCTTTTTGACCGTGAAGGCCAGGTGGTCGTCGGAATAGTCGTTGTTGAAGCTGATATCCAGATTCAGGCCGTTCTGGATCGTCTCGTAGTCATCCGACACGCTGAAGCGCAGCTCATAGGTGCCGTCGTTGTTGTCGGTGCAGATGATCCCGGACGTGCCGAACCACGGCGCCCGCTCGTTGATGCCGCCCGCGTCGCAGACGACGCCGGCACTGGTTACGGTGATGACTTCATACATGGCGCCGTTTTCCGCCAGCGCGCACCGCCAGGTGCCGTCCGGCGCGGGGGTCATGTCGATGCGCTCGCCCTCGCCCTGCAGAGGCTTCTGGCCGTCCTGCCATGCCCAGGCGTAGACCTTCGCGCCTACGGTGGAGATGCCATCGGTGGGGGTGAAGACCAGCTCGTTGGTACTGCTGTCAATGCTCACCGCGCCGGTCAGCTTCTCGGTCACGGGCTTGATGTAGATGTATTTGACCTCGCTCTTCAGACCGTTGGAGTAGACCTTCTGCATGGCCACGACGTTTTCCTGATTCGGCACCAGATAAAGGCCATTGGCGTATGTGTATGCCTTGTCTTCCGTAAACACAAAGCCGTATCTGTGATCCCCGTACTGGTCGTAAAAGTAATCCTTCACTTCCGTCTGGGAAGCGTCCGCCGGATCGATATCGATGGTGACCGTCTGCGTGGGATACGTCGTGTTCCACATCTGCAGCTTATACCAGCTGCCGTCCACAGGCTGCTCTGTGGGGGAGCTGATGGTGAACTTATAATCCGCGGTACTGAAGGTGCCGCCGTCTGTGTGGGACACAGGCAGGGTGATAAGCCCGCCTCCGTTCAGGCAGTCCAGCGTGCCGTAGAAGGTGTTGATGCCGTATTTATCATACGTCTCACCCGGACTGTAGGTCATGGAGGTGAGGGAGAAATCGCTGTTGGGCTGCACGGAGTTCACTGTGATATAACCGTCGAATCTAACCGGATAGTCAGTGTCGCTTACGTATGCGGTGCAGGACAGGTAGAGGGTGGCAATATAGGTGCCGTTCGCGTAGTCACCCTCCCGGATGGTGAGGGTGGTCGTGATGCTGCCGTCGTCGATATTGATCTGTCCCTGACTGAGATAGAAATCGTAGTCTATCCCGCTGCCCACACCCTGGGACAGCCTCACATAGCTCTTGTCCCAGTTCACGTCGGCGTAGTTCCAGCCGTTTAAGTCCTCCGCAATGGAGATCGTGAACTCCATGCCCGCCAGCGAGGAGCGGTGGGGGGATTCCAGCGTGGCGGTGCCGTACGCGTTTCCGCCCAGAGGGCTGCTGCTGGTGATGGTGACGTCCCTATAACGTTTCATCACATTGTTGCCCGATACTTTCAGGGTGACGGTGTCCTGGCTGAAGCGATAGGTATCATTGCCCAGCGTCAATGTCGTCGGCTCCCGTGTAGTATCGCTTAAAGCGGCTGTCTTACCGGAGAGGATCACAACGCTCAGTTCGCCGTTGTATTTGCCGCTTGACAGCTCAGTTATGGTATTCGCCAGGGATTCCTGCACCGCAGTATCTTCCGTTTTCGTCAGGGTATAGATCCCCTTGTCATCTACAGTGTACGTGTAGCCGTAGATCCAGCCATCGGTGCCATCAAAAATATCACCCCGCCATTCGCCGGTGCCACTGAGGCGAAACACGGCATAGGCGCTGTCCGCGGCTGCGCTTCCATCCCTAACGAGGAAGAACAGGTAATCCGTCGAGCCGACGGAGGGCACTTTCAGCTGCGCTACCCTCGTGATGTCGGTGGTGTAAGAAAGCTCATACTGGGCCGCGCTCAGATCATAGGTGTACTTCCCCAGACAAACGGAGGCGGCGTTTGTCTTGTTGGAGTTATCGGTGGCCTTCACCCAGAGAAATTTGGAGAAGGACTCTCCGTTCGCCACATCGGCCGTGACCGCCTTGGTGATGGAGGTCTGGCTCATCTCGGCCTCGTTCACCGCGACGGCCGTCCAGATTGTGGGTTCGGTCGTCCCGCTACTGCTCCATCCCCAGTCCCACCTGGCGATGCCATGGCTGTCGGAGAGGGTGAAGTTCACCGTCAGGGTACCGCCCTGAGAGGGGTCATCTTTCAGCGCGCGGGTCGTCTCGCCCGCCGTAACGGTGGGGGCCTGGTTGTCGATGTACCAGTTCAGTGCGCCGCTGGACGGCAGGGTGACATCGCTCACATTGCCGGCGAAATCCTTCGCCTTCACGGTGAGGGTGCAGCCGGACAGGCTGCCGTAGGTCTCGTCATCCTTGGGGCGGATAAAGATGTAGACAGTGGTGACTTGCTCAAAGGAACACGCTCTGCCGGTGCGGCCGTCTTTCCAATCGGCTTCAGACGGCGTATTTCCCGTTGCGTTGACCGCATACTGGAAGGAGTAGTTCTTGCCGTCGCCGCCCGTGCCGTTCCCGAGAATAAACTCACCGTTCAGACCCGCGTAGCCGGAGGCATCGTCCGCAATGCTTACCTTGTAGCAGAAGCCGCCGAGGTCGGTCAGCTGCGTCTCGCCGCCGTCCGTCACCGTGGGCACTGTCACGTCCAGCTGGGGCGGGTTGGCGTTGGCGCCATCCGCGATGGTCACATAGTCGTCGTTGCTGCCCATGATGTATGTATCCAGCGGGTTGCCGGCCAGGTCGGTGATCGCCGTGCTGCCGCCCGTAAAGCGCAGACTCGTGACCACGATCTTGCCGCCCTCACCGCTCACCGTCCAGCCCGCCTTCATGGTGATGGGCTCCATGACCCAGGAGGTGACGCTGCCGGACACCCCCTCGCTTCTGGGGGTATAATACTGGGACGTCACCGTGATATAGCTGTCATTTTCATCCTTGATGTTGGTGGTGGCCACGGCCGTCCAGTCGGTCAGCGTATCGATCTTCAGCCGCTCGTTCATGTTGAGAACCAGGCTGACCGAGTCGCCCACGCCCAGGTAGAGGTCGCTGGCGTCGGTGTAGTCGTTGTCGCTGGGGTCCGTTTTGTTCAGCGCTTCCTTCACGTCGGTGTTGTTCAGGGACAGGTCAAACTGCACGTTTTTCAGATAGGGCCTTTCGGAGTCCAGGTTCAGATCGCCGGACGGAACAGTCCGCGTCGCCAGGGCGTTGCCGGCCAGGTCGGTGATGTAGCAGGTGGTGGTCGTAAAGCCCGTGGTGTCGCCGGTGGGGACGTAGCGGGGATCAAAATGCCCGCTTCTATCCACCTGCACCAGGGGAAGGTTGCTGCCGAACATCGAACTCATGTTCAGGGTCTGGATGTCCCAGTTCACGTTCTGCTCGCTGAAGGTATAGGAGAAATACAGGTCATTTCCGTCCAGCTTGGTGAGGTAGGCTCTTCTGTTCTCATAGCCGGTGGAGGCGGCATCGGCCTGAAGTTCCAGATAGAGGTCGCCTTTCCCCACCGCGCTGTCGTCGGAAAAGCGGATGGGCTCATCAAAGCTGAGCTTGATGAGCAGGGTGCTGTTCTCCTTGACCCGCAGACCGGAAGTGGACTGAGTCCAGGTCGTACCGCCGTCCAGGCTGTAGTAGACGCCTGCCACCTGGGGCGCGCGGGCGTCCCGGAAGGTCATCATCGGGAAATCCGCGCTGGTGTTGTTGCAGGTGCAGATCTTGAGTTCGTCACCGTGGTAATAGCCGATATCCATTCCGATAAAGTGGACTTTGAAGGTGGTGTTGTCATTGCTGTAGCGCA
Source organism: Oscillospiraceae bacterium (assembly GCA_051886995.1). Classification (GTDB taxonomy): domain Bacteria; phylum Bacillota; class Clostridia; order Oscillospirales; family Oscillospiraceae; genus JAJPXI01. Next base: position 699 of record JBJEYS010000220.1, on the reverse strand, counting down.
CGATGCCGTAGCTGTCCGTCGCGTTTTTGGCGTCGGAGGACATGTTTTCGTTCGATAGGCCGTCATAGTCGCCCACCATGGGCTTTGTGGCGTCCGCGTTCGCCGCCGGGTAAACGCCGGCAAGGAGCACCGGGGTATAAGGGCCGACCTCCAGGTACACCTTTTCATAGTCGGTGATCTCGTATTTGCTCTTGTTGAACAAACCGCCGTGGGTGTGGGTGTGCGTATCGTTTTTGAAGGTGGCGGAGATGTTGACCTCCAGGTTGCCGTACACCTTCGAAAGCTCCCGGAGCGTGCTGTCGGCGTACGACTCGGTGTAACTGCTATCCCATTCGAATGAACCCGTGTTGATCGTGCCGAGTGTGTGGAACAGCGCCGGGAAGGCATCGTACCGGTCAGGCCAATACGAATACGAGTTGGCCGCGTTCCTGATCTCCTTGTACAGGGCGGTGCTGGTGCCGGTGTAGGCGTTGAGAATGCCCACCTCCGGCCTTCTGGGATTGTATACCGGATCGGGCCTGTTCGCCGACCCGGCGGCCAATGCGGATGCGGGCAGCAGGCCGGCCACCATCGCCGCGGCCAGCACGGCGCTCAGCAGTCTGCGCGTCAAGCTGCTTTTGAGAAGTGTCATTTTGGATTTCATGTTATGCCTCCCTCTGTTTTCCTTCGGCCATTGTGATCTGAAAGTATTCCTCGGCG
>JBJEYS010000219.1:0-1679 GCA_051886995.1 Oscillospiraceae bacterium | reverse complement strand
CATGGAGCCCATGCCGCCCAGCACCACCATGACCAGGATCTCGATGGACTTCATGAACTTGAAGGTGGAGGGGAACAGGGAGCCCAGATAGCCGGCGTACAGGCAGCCGGCGATGCCGGCAAAGAAGGCCGACATGACGAAGGCCATGACCTTATAATAGGTGGTGTTGATGCCGCAGCTCTCCGCGGCGATCTCATTCTCCCGGATGGACAGGATGGCCCGGCCGTGGCGGGATTTCATAACCAGGTGGATGACCAGGCAGGTCACCGCCACGCAGGCAAACACCAGGGTAAAGCTGGAAACCTTGGGAATCTGCTTCAGGCCGGCGGCGCCGTAAGTAAACTTAAAGCCCAGCACCGAGTCGATGTTGGTCAGGACCACACGGATAATCTCGCCGAAGCCCAGGGTGATGATAGCCAGGTAGTCGCCCTTCAGCCGCAGGGCGGGGATGCCGATGATCAGGCCGAAGATCCCGGCCACGATGCCGGAGATCAGAAGCGCCAGGATAATGTAAGGCACGGCGGCGGCCGTGTTGCCCTCCTTCAGCAGGGCATTCAGGGGGGTGGCCTTCATGAAGATACCGCCCGCATAGGCGCCCACCGCCATAAAGCCTGCGTGGCCCAGAGGCAGCTGGCCCAGATAGCCGGTGGCGATGTTCAGGGAGACCGCCAGAATGATGTTGATGCCGATGGTCAGCAGGATGCCCGACCAGTAGTTGGTGATCACGCCGCCCTGGATCAGGGCAAAAAGCACGGCCCAGAGGGCCACGGTCAGCACCAGGTTGATGCCGTAGCGCAGGGGCATGGGAATTCGTTTCGTCTTCATCATGTCGCCCCCTTACACTTTCTCGGTCATGGGCCGGCCCAGGATGCCCGTGGGCTTGACCAGCAGCACAACGATCAGGATGGCGAACACCACGCCGTCCTTCCAGGTGGACAGGCCGGCGGCGGTGACCAGGGTCTCGACGATACCGATCACAAAACCGCCGATCATGGCGCCGGGAATGGAGCCGATGCCGCCCAGAACGGCGGCCACGAACGCCTTCAGGCCCAGCATGGAGCCCATCATGGGGCTGGCCTGATAATAGGAGCCGACGTGGAGCACCGCGCCGATACCCGCCAGGGCGGAGCCCACGGCGAAGGTGAAGGAGATGGTCTTGTTCAGGGAGATGCCCATGAGCTGGGCGGCCCCCATATCCTCAGATACCGCACGCATGGCCTTGCCCAGCTTGGTCTTCTGGACCAGGAAGGTCAGGGCGACCATGGCGATGACGGACACCACGATGGTGATCACGGCGGACCAGGTAATGGTAGCGCCGCCGATTTCCAGGCTGCCGGAAATCAGAGGCTTCTGCACCATGCTCTTGGTGTCGGCGCCGAAGACCAGCTGAGCGCCGTACTCCAGCAGGAAGGAGATGCCGATAGCAGTGATCAGCAGGCTCAGCCGGGGGGCGGAGCGCAGAGGGGTGTAAGCCACCTTCTCAATGACCACGCCCAGCAGCGTACACACCAGCACAGCCAGCACCACCGCCAGCAGGGGATTCAGGTCAAAACTGACTACGGCAAAGAAGGTCACATAGGCGCCCACCATGATGATGTCGCCGTGGGCAAAGTTCAGCAGCAGGATAATGCCGTACACCATGCTGTAGCCCAGTGCCACCAGAGCGTAAATGGACCCCA
>JBJEYS010000218.1:0-1681 GCA_051886995.1 Oscillospiraceae bacterium | reverse complement strand
GCAACCTGGGCCTGCAGCTGGTGCAGCTTTTCGTCAAAACCCGTCATCATTCTTCCTCCTGACAGTCAAAAAAGGTCAACTGGCGGTCGCCGTATCCACGCTTGACCGCCGAAATAATGTACTTCATATCGCAGAGGATTCCCAATTCACCACATCGGCGGCGAAATCGCTCCCATAGCTCTGCCGCCCGGGGCGAACTGCACTCGTAGCGGCTCTCGTACCGGGTCCGATACCGCTGGGCCAGCCCCTGTCCCGGGAACAGCTTCTCCAGCCTTTGCAGGTAGTGCTCCCGCTGGCCGTCCCGCAAGGTCATGCCGAAGGCGGGATAGACAAACCGCGCCCCGGCTTCCGCCGCGCGTTCCAGCACGCCGTCCACCTGCTCCCAACTGTCCTCCAGAAAGGGCAGCACCGGCATGAGCAAAATTCCGGTAAACACGCCCGCATCGCTCAAAGCCTTGACCGCCGCCAGCCGCCGCTCCGGCGAGGGCGCTCCCGGCTCCACCTTGGCAGCCAGGGCCTCGTCTACAGTGGTCACAGTAATCTTGCACACCACCGGGGAGTGGCTTTGAATGCTCTGAAACAGGTCGATATCCCGGACGATCAAATCGCTTTTCGTGGCGGCAGCCGCGCCAAACCCATAGGCGTCCAGCAGTTCCAGGGCGCGCCGAGTCAGCAGCTCAGTCTTCTCAAAGGGGTTGTACGGGTCGCTCATGGAGCCCATAGCGGCAAAGCCGGGCTTCACCTTCCGCCGCAGTTCATCCCGCAAAATGCGCAGGGCGTCCTGCTTGGCCCGCACCCGGTCAAAGTCCTCGATGCCATAGCAGTCGCTGCGGCTGTCGCAGTAGATGCAGCCGTGGCAGCACCCGCGGTACAGGTTCAGCGTGTAGTCGGTGCCGAACCATTGGGTGGATCTGTTTCGATTCAGGATCGTCTTGGCCGGGATGTATTCCATTGTACTCCCTCCTACAGCCATCATTTTAACAGCCTGGAGTGAAAATTGGAAGTCCTATTTTCAAACATTCGTTTGACATAATCGAACATTTGTATTATACTTGTGGTATAAGGGAGGGAAACGGTATGGAGCGCACCATTCTGCACTGTGATCTGAACGGCTTTTTCGCCTCAGTGGAGCTGCTGAGCCACCCCGAGCTGCGGGATCGGCCCGTGGCGGTCTGCGGTGATCCGGAGAGTCGGCACGGCATTATCCTGGCCAAGAACGAGCCGGCCAAGCGGTACGGTGTCAAGACCGCCGAGACCATCTGGCAGGCCCGCAGCAAGTGCCCCGACCTGGTGCTGCTCCCCGCCCACCATGGGGAGTACCGCAAATATTCCAAGCTGATCAACGCCCTCTATGAGCGGTACACCGACCTGGTGGAGCCCTTCGGCATCGACGAGAGCTGGCTGGACGTGACCGGCTCCATGCACCTGTTCGGCGGCAGCGGCAAGGCTGTAGCCGACCGACTGCGCCGGGAGGTGCGGGAGACCTTCGGGCTGACCATCTCGGTGGGCGTGTCCTTCAACAAGATCTTTGCCAAGCTGGGCAGCGACTATAAAAAGCCGGACGCCACTACCGTCATTACCCGGGAAAACTTTCGCGAGATCGTGTGGCCCCTTCCCGTCACCGACCTCCTGTTCGTGGGCCGCTCCGCGGCCGGCGTACTGGCCAAATACGGCGTGCGCA
>JBJEYS010000217.1:0-1682 GCA_051886995.1 Oscillospiraceae bacterium | reverse complement strand
TGGAAGAGCGCGTCTGCGAGATGGTGTTCAACACCTCGATGACCGGATACCAGGAGATTTTGACCGATCCGTCCTATGCGGGCCAGGGCGTTGTCATGACCTACCCCCTCATCGGCAATTACGGTGTGAACCATGAGGATAACGAGTCCGGGCGTCCCTGGGCGGAAGCGTTTGTCGTCCGCCGTCTGTCCGAGCGGGGCAGCAATTTCCGCTGCGAGGGCAGTCTGGGCGATTATCTGAAAGAACACAACATTACCGGCATTCAGGGTGTGGATACCCGGGCGCTGACAAAGATACTCCGCAATCAGGGGAGCATGAATGGACTGCTCACCTGCGCGGAGCATTTTAATATTGCCGAGGTCATGGAACGGCTGAAGGCGTACAAAGTGGAAAACGTGGTGGAGAAGGTTTCCCGGAAGGAACCCGAGGTGTTCCCCGCCGCCGGCGTGCAAAAGTACCGTGTGGCCCTGATGGACTACGGTGTGAAGCAGAATATTATCAACTGCCTGACCCGCCGGGGCTGCCAGGTCACCGTGTTCCCCGCGATGACTCCTGCCGAGACCATCCTCGCGGGCGGCTTTGACGGTGTTATGCTTGCCAACGGCCCCGGCGATCCGGCGGAAAACGTTGCGATCATCGCTGAGGTGAAGAAACTGTACGAAAGTGAACTTCCCCTGTTCGGCGTCTGCCTGGGCCATCAGCTGCTGGCGCTGGCTACCGGGGCGAAGACCGGCCGTCTGCCCTACGGCCACCGGGGTGGAAACCACCCCGTGCGCGACCTGGCGCGCAACAGGATCTTTATTACCAGCCAGAACCACGGCTATATGGTTCTGTCCGAGACGGTGGACCCGGCGGTGGCCGAGGTCTCCCACGTCAACGTCAACGACGGTACCTGTGAGGGCCTGTGCTACAAGCGCCCCAACTGCTTTACCACCCAATTCCATCCGGAGGCCAACGCCGGCCCCAAGGACACGGAATACCTGTTTGACCGCTTCATCGCTTCCATGGGAGGTGACCGATAATGCCGAAGGATCTTTCCATTAAAAAGGTGCTGGTGCTGGGCTCCGGCCCCATCGTAATCGGCCAGGCCGCCGAGTTTGACTACGCCGGCACCCAGGCCTGCCGTGCCCTGAAAGAGGAGGGCCTGGAGGTCGTTCTGGTGAACTCCAACCCCGCCACCATCATGACAGACAAGGACATCGCCGACCACGTCTATATCGAGCCGCTGAATGTCCCCTCGGTCACCCAGGTCATCGAAATGGAACGGCCCGACTCCATCCTGCCCACCCTGGGCGGTCAGACCGCGCTGAACCTGGCTATGGCCCTGCATGAAGACGGCACTCTGGAGAAGTACAATGTCCGGCTGCTGGGCACCAGTCCGGAATCCATCCACAAGGCGGAGGACCGCCAGGGCTTCAAGGACTGCATGGAGTCCATCGGTCAGCCCTGCGTGACCTCCCTGGTGGTGAAGAGTGTGGAGGACGCGGTGTCCTTTGCCGAGAGCATCGGCTACCCTGTCATCGTCCGACCCGCTTATACCCTGGGCGGCACGGGCGGCGGCATTGCCTATGACCGCGCGTCTCTGGAGGAGATCACCGACCGCGGCATCCATCTGTCCCGTGTGGGCGAGGTGCTGATCGAGCGCTGCATCTCCGGCTGGAAGGAGATCGAGTTTGAGGTCA
>JBJEYS010000216.1:0-1683 GCA_051886995.1 Oscillospiraceae bacterium | reverse complement strand
CGGATCGCCCGCCCGGTAGTCCCGCAGTTCGTAATCGCCGTTGGGGATCTTCTGTTTCCCCTCTGATGCCGCCGGAGCGTTCGGCAGTTCCAGATTCGGCAGTTCCTCCAACCCGGTACGGACCGGCATCACCAGCGTCGCCGCCGGGGCACTCCGGCGCACGGGCAGGGAAAACAAGCCCAGGCTGTCCAGCATCCGCACCCGGGTCACCCGGCAGGCAAAGCGTCCGCAGTGGTCCGCCTGTACCTGAAATATAAGCTTCTCCGCCGACAGGCGATCAAAGGTCACCCATTTTTTCTCCGTCCAGCCGGTCAGGTCGTTGGTGAAGCGAAGCCGCACGGTCAGCCGGGGCGCGGGCAGAAACGCGCGCCGTTCCACACAAAGGCTCCACCGGTTGTCGGCTCCGCGGCGGCACTCCGTGCCGTCTCCTTCCAGCCGCAGGCGCAGACGCAAAGCAGTTGGCAAGGCAAGCAGGAGGGACAAAATGGGTACACTAACCACACCAGCCAGCACGAAGCGGGCCAGATAGCGGTCATAAAAGATCTGAAACAGTACAGCGGCGGTCAGCGTCAAAGCATACAAAACCCTTCGGTGCCACATAGCGTCACCGGATGGCCGGAGCTTTCACCGACCGCAGCACCTCGGCCAGCGGGTCGGCTTTCGCGTCCCGAACCGCCCGGGGAGCGTAGATCAGCCGATGGTCGATCACGTCCCGGAACACCGCCGTGATATCTTCAGGCACCACATAGTCCCGGTCCCGGAGGAATGCCGCGGCCTGACTGACCGCTGTCAGGGCCAAAGTGGCCCGGGGGCTGGCCCCCTGGCGGATCATGGGGTGACGGCGGGTGGCGTCGATGAGCCGAAGCAGGTAGTCCAGAACCTCGTCGGACAGATAGACGGCCTCCACCTGCTGGCGCAGTCGCTCCAGGCCCTGGGGATCAACCACCTGTTCCACCCGCTCAACAGATGAACCACCCCGCTGCCGGCGAACCATGGTCTTCTCATCCTGCAGGCTGGGGTAACCGATGGACAGGCGCATGGTGAAGCGGTCCAGCTGGGAATCAGGCAGCAGTTGGGTGCCGGAGGCTCCGGTGGGGTTCTGGGTGGCGATGACCAGGAATGGCTGGGGAATGGGGTGGGTCACGCCGTCCACCGTGACCTGTCCCTCCTCCATGGCCTCCAGCAGGGCGGACTGGGTGCGGCTGGTGGCGCGGTTGAGCTCGTCAGCCAGAAACAGGCTGCACATCAGAGCCCCCGGCTGGTATTCCATCTTTCCGGTGGCCTTATTATAAATGGAAAAGCCCGTCAGGTCGGAGGGCATTACGTCCGGGGTGAACTGGACCCGGCGGTAGCTGAGCCCCAGTGCCTTGGAAAAAGCCAGGGCCATAGTGGTCTTTCCCACGCCGGGAATATCCTCCAGCAGAACATGACCCCGGGCCAGCACGGCCAGCATGACGCGCACCAGCACCCCGTCCTTGCCGACAACGGCCTTTTTTACCTGTGCCAGAATACGGGCAACATCCTGATAGCGCTCCATGGCAGTTCCCCCGCTCCTTTCACACAAAAATGTTGTTATGTCTACTGATTTATTATCTGATAACCCGGAAAAAAAGTCAAGGCCGCTTTTGGGAGCATCCGCTGCCAGTGTTCGGTATTTCAACCGCAAAATTCCCGAATATTTTT
>JBJEYS010000215.1:0-1685 GCA_051886995.1 Oscillospiraceae bacterium | reverse complement strand
AAGGAGAACAGCCGCTTGGGGTCGCCGTAGACGATATACCGCAGGGCGGCCAGAGCGCCCCGGGACAGGGGCATGGAGATGCCGTCCCCCACCTCCGCCCGGCAGGCGGCGCAGTGGAGCACGCCCTCCGACAGGTTCAGGAAAGGCTCCTCTGGGTCGGGCACGCCGCACACGCCGCAGGCGTCCGCCAGCGGGGCGTAGCCCGCCGCGCACAGAAGGCGCAGCTCAAAGGCCGCCTTCACCAGGGGCAGCGGCTTGTTCAGGGTGTCCAGGGCGTACAGGGAGTTCAGCAGCAGGGACAGCATCTCCAGCTCCGGGTGCCCCTCCTCCGCCACAGCCTCCACGACCTCCGCGAAATAGGAGCCCAGAGCCAACTTATCCAGATCCTCCCGCACATGGCGGAACAGGGCGAGGGTGGAGCCCTCGTTCAGGGTATAATAGTCCTTGTACTCAAACAGGGTCATGTCCGAATACGCCAGCAGCTGGGCGGAGGCGGCCAGGGCGCTGCCCTTCCGGCGGCAGCCCCGGGCCTTCACCGTGCGCTTGCCGCCCTCGGCGGTCAGGACGGTGAGAATTTTGTCCGCCTCTTTGTAATTGGTCTCCCGCAGGACGATGCCCTTTGTCACGATATGCATGGCGTCACCTATGTAAGGGGACGCTCACGTCCCCAGAATTTTGCGGTAAAGCAGGTAGGCCTCCGGCAGGCCGGTGCGCAAAAACAAATTCCAAAGAAATTCAGCGGTCATAGGCAAGCCCTCCTTGCCTTTAGCGTTGCCCATGGCCGCCGCTTTATCGCAGGGAAATACAGGTTTTCAGTCGTCCTTGAAGCCGAAATTTTTGATCAGATTGACGTTATCCCGCCAGTTTTCTTTTACTTTGACCCAGGTCTCCAAATAGACCTTGGTGCCCATGAAGTCCTCCACGTCCCGGCGGGCCAGGGTGGAGATCTTTTTCAGCATGGCGCCCTTCTTGCCGATGATGATGCCCTTGTGGGACTCCTTCTCGCAGTAGATGGTGGCGTGCATGTCGATGATGCCGTCCTCCCGCTCGCTCCAGTGGGTGACCTCCACGGCGGTGCCGTGGGGGATCTCCTTATCCAGGCAGAGCAGCAGCTTTTCCCGCACGATCTCGGCGGCCACCTGCCGCTCGGGCTGGTCGGAGGTCATGCCCTCCGGGAACAGCTGGGGCCCCTCGGGCAGAAAGGCCTCCAGCACGTCCAGCAGCTCGTCCAGGCCCTCGCCGTCTTTGGCGGAGACGGGCACCACGGCGCTCCAGTCCATGGCCTCCCCGTACAGGGCCATGACCGCCAGCAGGTCTTCCTTCTTCACCGTGTCGATCTTATTGATGACCAGCACGCCGGGGCAGCCCAGGGCTTTGATGCGGCCGATCAGCTCCTCCTCCGGGGCGCCGATGCGGGCGATGGGCTCCACCACCAGCATGACGGCGTCCACGTCGGACACGCTCTGGCGCACCACGTTGACCATGTAGTCGCCCAGACGGGTGCGGGCCTTGTGCAGGCCCGGCGTGTCCAGCAGCACGAACTGGCACTCCCCCCGGGTGACCACGCCGGTGATGCGGTTGCGGGTGGTCTGGGGCTTGTCGGTGACGATGGCCACCTTGTCCCCCACCAGGGCGTTGGTCAGGGTGGACTTGCCCACGTTGGGCCGGCCCACGATGGAGATGAT
>JBJEYS010000214.1:0-1702 GCA_051886995.1 Oscillospiraceae bacterium | reverse complement strand
TACACCTGGCTGAACGGCGTCATGCGCAACGTCCGCCGCTACGGCACCAAGCAGGCCATGCTGGACCCGGCGACCGGCCGGAAGTGGAATTATATCGAGCTGAACCAGGAGGCCAACCGGCTGGCCCATGCCCTGCGCGCGGACGGCGTGGGCAAGGACGATGTGGTCATGACCGCTCTGATGAACACCCCGGAGTTCGCCTTTACCTACATCGGCCCCCGGAAGATCGGCGCCATCCTGAACCCCGCCAACTTCAACCTGTCCCCTGGCGAACTGGCCCTGCTGATGGACCACAACCGCCCCAAGGTGTTCATCTACTCCGCCGACATCAAGGACGTGGCCGCCAAGGCGGTGCAGATGGCGAAATTCCCGCCGGTCAAAGCGGTCATGGCCGACAACCTGCGGGGCGTGGAGCTGCCCGAGGGCCACATCTCCTATGAGGACTATGTGGCGGGCCAGCCGGACACCGATCCGGAGATGGACTTTGTGCCCCACATCTACGACGAGGTCATCCGCCTGTGTACCTCCGGCACCACCGCCCTGCCCAAGAGCACGGCGCTGAACGACATCAACGAGGTCCTGTCCGCCCACGACGTCATCATGCACTACCCCATGAACTGCAACGACGTGTGCATGAACATGACCCCCTGGTTCCACCGGGGCGGCTGCCACTGCGGCGGTCCCTGCCCCAGCTTCTATGTGGGCGCCAGTGTGGTGGTCTGCCGCGCCTTTGCCCCCCGCCAGTGCCTGCAGTGGGTGGAGGAGTACGGCATCACCTTCCTGATGGGCGCGCCGTCCTCCCTGGAGATGCTCTCCCGCACCCAGGAGAAGCACCCCGTGGATCTCAGCGGCCTGAAGGGCCTGGTCACCATGGGCGCACCCTTTGAGAAGGCGGCCTGTATGCGCTATCTGGAGGTGCTGACCCCCAACATCTTCAACGGCTACGGCACCACGGAGACCTTCTGGAACTCCTTCCTGCGCCCCTACGACCTGCCGGAATACGCCGGCACCGTGGGCGGCAGCTGCATCGATGACGAGGTTCGGGTGGTCAAGGTCTATGACGACCGCAAGGCCGAGCCGGACGACCTGGTCCCCACCGACAATGAGACCGTGGGCGAGATCATCATCTGGTCCCCGGCCAAGGGCACCTACAGCTACTACAACAACCCGGAGGAAGAGGAAAAGAAGTTCTACAAGGGCTGGATGTACACCGGCGACCTGGGCTACTGGAGCGAGAACCTGTATGTCACCGTCAACGGCCGCAAGGACGACATGATCGTCTGCTCCGCCGAGAACATCTACCCCACCCAGATCGAGGAAGTGCTGAACAGCTGCGACAAGGTGGCCGACTCCATGGTGACCGGCGTGCCCGACAAGCTGCGCGGCCAGGCCGTGGTGGCCTATGTGGTGCCCAAGGACCCCTCCCTGACCGTGGAGGAGGTGGCCTCCTACTGCAAGAACAGCCCCATGCTGTCCGCGTACAAGTGCCCCCGTTACTACCGCATCGTGGAGTCCCTGCCCCACACGGCCACCGGCAAGAAGATGCACTATGTCATCAAGCAGCAGGCCGCCGAGGATCTGGCCGCCGGGCTGCTGACCCGCGCCTGATGGGAGGGTGACCCATGAGCTGGACGTATCAGCGCCGTGTGAAATACTATGAGACCGACCGGATGGGCGTGGTGCACCACTCCAATTACCTGCG
>JBJEYS010000213.1:0-1705 GCA_051886995.1 Oscillospiraceae bacterium | reverse complement strand
ACGAACCCTCCATGCGCCAGCGTCTGGCGGACATCGGCCTGATCCGGGGCACCCGGGTCACCTGCCTGTGCCGCAGCCCGGCGGGCGACCCGGCGGCCTATCTGATCCGGGGCGCCGTCATCGCCCTGCGCCGGCATGACGCCTCCCGCGTACAGGTGGAGCTGGCCGCCGCTCCGGTCCCCGCCGCAGCCGCCGAAGCCCCGGCGTGAGGGCACGCCCATGGGACTGACACACACCTCGACCGGCGCAGGAGCGGCGGACAGCGGTCTGACGATCATCAAGGAGCGGGAGGACGACCTGGTGGTGGCCCTGGCCGGCAACCCCAACGTGGGCAAGTCCACCGTGTTTAACGCCCTGACCGGCTTAAGGCAGCATACGGGAAACTGGCCCGGCAAAACGGTGGCCTGCGCCCAGGGGCGCGCCGTCCACGCGGGGCGCGGATACATTCTGGTGGATCTGCCGGGCACCTATTCCCTGCTGGCCCACTCGGAGGAGGAGGCCGTGGCCCGGGACTTTCTCCAAACCGGCGGGGCGGACTGCGTGGTCGTAGTGTGTGATGCCGCCTGCCTGGAGCGCAACCTAATCCTGGCCCTTCAGGTACTGGAGCTGACAGACCGGGCGGTGCTCTGCGTCAACCTGCTGGACGAGGCGGAGAAGCGGGGCATCCGGGTAGATCTGGAGGGGCTGTCCGCCCGTCTGGGGATCCCCGTGGTGGGGACCGCGGCGGGACAGGGCAGGGGCCTGGGCGCGCTCATGGCGGCCGTCGAGCGGGTCTGCGCCGCCCCCCATGGCGGAAAAAGCCGGGGCGTCCTGCCCCGGCTGAATGAGGAGGAACGGGTAAAGCAGGCGGAGCGGCTGGCACGCGCGGCGGTACAGTACCGCCGCGCGGACGCCGCCGCACGGGACCGGCGGCTGGACCGCATTCTGACCAGCCGCTCGACCGGTATTCCGGCAATGCTGCTCCTGCTGGCGGGAATCCTCTGGCTGACCATCGTGGGGGCCAACGTCCCCTCCGATCTGCTGTCCCGGGCGCTGTTCTGGTTTCAGGACCGCCTGACCGACCTGTTCACATTTCTGCACACGCCCGACTGGCTTCACGGTGCCCTGGTCCTGGGGGCTTACCGGGTCCTGGCCTGGGTGGTCAGCGTCATGCTGCCCCCCATGGCCATCTTCTTTCCCCTGTTCACCCTGCTGGAGGATTTCGGCTACCTGCCCCGTGTGGCTTTTGTCCTGGACCACGCCTTTCAGAAGGCAAAGGCCTGCGGCAAGCAGGCGCTTTGTATGTGCATAGACTATATAATTTTGTAATTCTCGATTCATGTCTGCGCAAGGGCAAACGCCCCCTCGCAGGATCAGTAACCTGTGAGGGGGCTTATCATGTCCGGGGCTTACTTACACAGTCCAGCCAGCTTCTTGATCAGGGCCACAACATTCTCACTGCTGTACCCCTTGCCGGCGGCCCAATAGTCCGGGCTGTCGATGATACCGGCGGCGGCCAGTTTGCAACAGGCCAGGGTCAGCTCGTCCGGCTTGCTCAAGGACGCGGCCTTCTTGATCAAACTCACCACGTTGGCGTCGCTGTAGCCCTTGCCCTGCTTCCAGTAGGCGGGGCTGTTGATCACACCGGCCCTGGCCAGCTTGTCCACCGCATCGGCCAGCTCGTCTTTGTTGTGCTCCCGGGCGTCGATGGCCCAGTAGTACTTGA
>JBJEYS010000212.1:0-1705 GCA_051886995.1 Oscillospiraceae bacterium | reverse complement strand
GCCTTGCTGGCCTGGATCATGCCCAGGTCGTTGAAGCTGTCGCCGGCGGCGATGGTCTCAAATCCGGCGCTCTGCAGTGCTCGCACAGTGGTCAGCTTAGACTGCTGACAGCGCATCTTGTAGCCGGTGATGGCGCCGTCGGGGGCCACCTCCAGGGTGTTGCAGAAGATGGTGGGCCAGTTCAGCTTTTTCATCAGGGGCTTAGCAAACTGCTCAAAGGTGTCGCTGAGAATGACCACCTGAGTCAGGGTGCGCAGCTCGTCCAAAAACTCCTTGGCGCCGGGCAGCGGGTCGATGCCGGCAATGGTCTCCTGGATCTCCTTCAGGCCCAGATGGTGCTCCTTCAGAATGTTCAGGCGGAACTGCATCAGCTTGTCATAGTCGGGCTCGTCCCGGGTGGTACGCTTCAGCTCCGGGATGCCGCTGGCCTCGGCGAAGGCGATCCAGATCTCGGGAACCAGCACGCCTTCCATATCCAAACATGTAATATACATTTTACTTCCTCCGTCCGATCAAAGCTCTCCCCGGTCCCGCTTTTTCTGCAGGTTGTTCAGGAAGTTATCCATACGGGTCAGGGCCTCCGCGATGTCCCGCATGGAGGTGGCGTAGCAGCAGCGGACAAAGCCCTCTCCGCCGGGGCCGAAGGCGGAGCCGGAAATGACGGCCACCTTTTCCTCCATCAGGAACCGCTCGCAAAAGTCGTCGGACGACAGGCCGGTGCCGCGGATGTCGGGGAATACATAGAACGCGCCCTTGGGCTCAAAGCAGGGCAGGCCGATGCGGCGCAGGCCCTCCACCAGGTAGCGGCGGCGGCCGTCGTACTCGTCCCGCATGCGCTCGATGTCCACATCGCCGTTGCGCATGGCCTCGATGGCGGCGTACTGGCTGACCGTGGGGGCGGACATGATGCCGAACTGGTGCAGCTTGAGCATCTGCTGAATGATCTCCTTCGGGCCGCACACATAGCCCATGCGCCAGCCGGTCATGGCATGGCTCTTGGAGAAGCCGTTGACCACAATGGTGCGCTCCTTCATACGGGGCAGGTTGGCGGGAGACACATGGTGCTGGCCGTAGGTCAGCTCGGCATAGATCTCGTCGGACAGGACCATGATGTCGGTGCCCTCCAACACCTCGGCGATGGCCTCCAGGTCGGCGCGCTCCATGATGCCGCCGGTGGGGTTGCAGGGGAAGGGCAGCACCAGCACCTTGGTCTTGGGCGTGATGGCGCTTTTCAGCTCCTCGGCCGTCAAACGGAACTCGTTTTCCGCCTTCAGCTCCAGGTAGACGGGGGTGCCGCCCGCCATGGAGGCCAGGGGGCCGTAGCACACAAAGGAGGGCACGGGGATGATGACCTCGTCACCGGGGTTCAGCAGACAGCGCAGGGACAGGTCGATGGCCTCGCTGCCGCCCACGGTGACGATGATCTGGCTGGCAAAATCGTATTGAAGGTCGAAACGGCGGTTCAGATAAGAGGCGATCTCCCGGCGCAGTTCCGCCATACCGGCGTTGCCGGTGTACTTGGTAAAGCCCTTCTCCAGAGAATAGATACCCGCGTCGCGGATGTGCCACGGAGTGACGAAATCGGGTTCGCCAATGCCCAGGGAGATGGCGTCCTTCATCTCCTCCAGAATGTCAAAGAACCGACGGATGCCGGAGGGCTTGACCTCCTGGATCCGCTGGGACAAAATCTGCTCGTAATTCATAC
>JBJEYS010000211.1:0-1706 GCA_051886995.1 Oscillospiraceae bacterium | reverse complement strand
TCTCCATCACCCCCGGCGAGTCGGCGGCCCTGGCCGCCCGGCTGCTGTCCCGGCATAATGTGGGCTCTCTGCCCGTGTGCGGGGAGGACGGGCACCTGCGGGGCATCATCACCGACCGGGACATCGTTACCCGCTGTATCGCGGCGGAGGAGGACCCGGCCCAGACCCCGGTGCGGGACATCATGACCCGCAACTGTACGGTGGTCTCCCCCGATGACGACCCCCGGGAAGCCACCCGCCTCATGGCGGCCCGGCAGGTGCGGCGGCTGCCCGTGCTGGAGGAGGGCCGGCTGGTGGGCATGGTCTCCCTGGGCGACCTGGCCACCTCCCACGCCTTTGACATGGAGACCTCCAAGGCCCTGAGCGAGATCTCCGAGCAGGTCAAAAAGCCGTAAAAAGCGCCCTCCGCTCAACTGCGAGCGGAGGGCGCTTTCCTATCGCTTTTACTTACGGGAAATGGCCTTTTTAGCGGCCTCAGCAATGTGTTCGGGGTCCAGACCGTAGGCGGCCAGGACCTTCTTGGCGGCGCCGGAGCGGCCGAACTCGTCGTACACGCCGTGGCGCACCACGGGCACGGGGCAGTTCTCGGCCACGAACTCGCACACGGCGGAGCCCAGACCGCCGATGACGTTGGCCTCCTCGGTGGTGACGATGGCGCCGGTCTCCTGAGCGGCCTTGAGCAGCAGGTCTTCATCCAGGGGCTTGATGGTGTGGAAGTCCAGCACCCGGGCGGAGATGCCCTCAGCGGCGAGCAGCTCGGCGGCCTGGGCGGCCATCTGCACCATCATGCCGGTGGCGACGATGGTCACGTCCTTGCCGTCGCGGATGGTAACACCCTTGCCCAGTTCGAACTTGTAGCCGGGGACGGAGTCGGTGATGGAGTCCACCGCCAGACGGCCCAGACGCATATAGGCGGGGCCGTCATAGTCCAGCAGGGCCTTGACGGCGGCGCGCATCTCGGGGCCGTCGCAGGGGGAGACCACCGTCATGCCGGGAATGGCCCGCATGATGGCGTAGTCCTCGATGCACTGGTGGGTGGCGCCGTCCTCGCCCACGGACAGGCCGCCGTGAGAGCCGATGACCTTCACGTTCAGGCGGGGGTAGGCGATGGAGTTGCGCACCTGCTCCCAGGCGCGGCCGGCGGAGAACATAGCGAAGGAGTTGAAGAAGGGCTTTTTGCCGCAGGCGGCCAGTCCGGCGGCCACACCGGCCATATTGCCCTCGGCGATGCCCATGTTGAAGAAGCGGTCGGGGTGGGCCGTGGCAAAACCCTTGGTCATGGTGGAGCCGGACAGGTCGGCGTCCAGGACCACCAGATCGGGATATTCCTCGGCCAGGGCTACCAGAGCCTCGCCGTAGGCGGCACGGGTCGCAATATTTTCACTCATCTTATTTGCCCTCCAATTCCGCCACTTTGGCTTCCAGCTCGGCCCTGGCCTGCTCGTACTGCTCGGCGTTGGGCGCCTTGCCGTGCCAGCCGGCGTTGTTCTCCATGAAGGAGACACCCTTGCCCTTGACGGTCTTAGCCAGGATGACCACGGGGCAGCCCTCGTCCTTTTTAGCCTCATCAAAGGCGCGGATCAGCGCGTCGAAGTCGTGGCCGTCGGTCTTGATGACCCGCCAGCCGAAGGCCTCAAACTTCTTGTCCAGAGGCTCGGAGGGCATGACGTCGGCGGTTTTGCCGTCGATCTGCAGGCCGTTGACGT
>JBJEYS010000210.1:0-1707 GCA_051886995.1 Oscillospiraceae bacterium | reverse complement strand
CGGTCTGGCCCGCCACCCACTATGTCACCCCCAAGGAGAAGATGGACGCCGCCATTCAGGAAATCTACAAGGAACTGGAAGAACGGGTTGCTTTCTTCGAGAGCAACAACATGCTGGTGGAGGCCCAGCGCATCAAGCAGCGCACCATGTATGACATTGAAATGATGCAGGAGCTGGGCTACTGCTCCGGCATTGAGAACTACAGCCGGGTCATTGAGGGCCGGCCCGCAGGCTCCCCGCCCCACACGCTGATGGACTACTTTCCCAAGGACTTCGTGATGTTTATCGACGAATCCCATGTGACCCTGCCCCAGGTGCGAGCCATGTACAACGGTGACCGGGCCCGCAAAACCACACTCGTGGATTACGGCTTCCGTCTGCCCTGTGCCTTTGACAACCGCCCCTTAAAATTTGAAGAGTTTGAAAAGCGCCTGAATCAGGTGGTCTATGTCTCCGCCACCCCCGGCGAGTACGAGCGCACCCGCTCCGGACAAATCGTGGAACAAGTCATCCGTCCTACCGGCCTTCTGGACCCCAAGGTGGAGGTTCGCCCGGTGGAGGGCCAGATCGACGACCTGATCGGTGAGATCAACGAGCGCACCGCCCGTTCCGAGCGGGTACTGGTTACTACGCTGACCAAGAAGATGGCGGAGGATCTGACTGCCTATCTGAAAAACGCCGGGATCAAGGTGCGCTATATGCACCACGATATCGACACCATCGAACGCATGGAGATCATCCGGGACCTGCGTCTGGGCACCTTCGATGTTCTGGTTGGCATCAACCTGCTGCGGGAGGGTTTGGACCTGCCCGAAGTATCCCTTGTCGCCATTCTGGACGCCGACAAGGAGGGATTTTTGCGCTCCGAGACCTCCCTGATCCAGACCATCGGCCGTGCTGCCCGCAATGCCGAGGGCATGGTCATTCTGTACGCCGACTCCATCACCCCCTCCATGCGCCGGGCCATGGACGAGACGGAGCGCCGCCGCGCCAAGCAGGATGCCTATAACAAGGCCCACGGCATCGTACCCAAGACGATCATCAAGAGCGTGCGCGACGTCATCGACCTGTCCAGCGACGAACCGAAGGCGTACGACGCCGACGAAAAGCAGATGACCAAGCTCCAGCGCATGGAGACCATCGCCAAGCTGGAAAAAGAGATGAAAGAGGCGGCCAAGATGCTGGAATTCGAGTACGCGGCCCAGCTGCGTGACCGCATCATCCGGCTGCGGGGAGAGTGAATGATATGACTGCTGAAACCGATCATCTCCTGAAGCATTTTCAGATCCGCAAAAGCGCCGCCCAGAAAGCAGCATTTCGGGACTGGCTGACCGGCGTTCTGACCACCAACGGTTATGAACCTCGGTTGGAGTCGGGCGGCTCGCTGGTCAAGAGCACCAATGTGGTCGTGGGAGACCCGGAGACAGCATCTGTGGTCTATACCGCCCACTACGACACCTGTGCTGTTCTCCCCTTTCCCGCTTTCATTACACCCCGTAACTTTCTCCTTTATCTAATTTACCAGCTCTTGTTTTGTGTTCCTATGTTTGCCCTGGCCATTGGCGCAGAGATGCTTTTACTGGTTTTATGGGAGAATTGTCCGCTCTGGCTGGCCATGGTCGTGGTCTATGCCGTACTGGGCTTTTACATTTGGTGGATCATGGACGGTCCAGCCAATCGTCACACTGCTAACGACAACACCTCCGG
>JBJEYS010000209.1:0-1721 GCA_051886995.1 Oscillospiraceae bacterium | reverse complement strand
TAGGGGTGCACGCCCCAGGCGATGGCCAGCTGGCGGCGCACCCGCTCGGTCATGGTCAGGGCGGCGATGGGACAGGCCGGCTTGAAGCGGGCGATCATCCGGGCGGTGATGCCGGAGGAGGTAGCCACCAGGATTGCCTTGGCGTTCAGGTCCATGGCGGTCAGACAGCAGGTATGGGTGATGGCGCCGCTGATCGTACCCAGGGAAGGGGGCGTCAGCTTCTGGAAGCGGCCCCAGTAGTTGATGGAATTTTCCGCGGCGGTGATGGTCTTGACCATGGTCTCCAGGGCCTCCACGGGGTACTTGCCCGAAGCGGTCTCCCCGGAGAGCATGACGCAGGAGGCCCCGTCATACACGGCGTTGGCTACATCGGACACCTCGGCGCGGGTGGGCCGGGGGTTGCGGATCATGGAATCCAGCATCTGGGTGGCGATGATGACCGGCTTGCCCTCCCGCACCGTCTTGGCGATCATCTCCTTCTGGAGCACGGGCACCTCCTGGGCGGGGATCTCCACCCCCAGGTCGCCCCGGGCCACCATGACGCCGTCAGAGGCCGCGATGATCTCATCCAGGTTGTTGACGCCCTCCCGGTTCTCGATCTTGGCGATGATGCGGATATCCTCGCCGCCGTACTTTTTCAGCACGGCGCGGATGTCCTCGATGTCCAGGGCCTTACGTACAAAGGAGGCGGCGATGAAGTCAAAGTCCTGCTCCACGGCAAACTTGATGTCCTGCTCGTCCCGCTCGGTCAGGGAGGGCAGAGGGATGGCCACATCGGGGATGTTGATGGACTTATTGCTGGACAGCTCGCCGCCGGTCTCCACGGTGCAGTGGATCTCCGGCCCCTCGATCCCGGTTACCACCAGCTCCACCAGGCCGTCGTCGATCAGCACACGGCAGCCGGCGGACAGTTCCTCGTGCAGCCCCTCATAAGTCACCGACACCCGGTTTTGATCTCCGGGCACATCCTCGGTGGTCAGGATAAACGAATCTCCCCGTTTCAGCGTGATGGGGCCTGCCGCGAAGGCCTTGATGCGGATCTCCGGCCCCTTGGTGTCCAGAATGGTAGCTACCGGGCGCCCCAGCTCATCCCGCACATGCTTGAGCTTGTTCAGCAGGGCCAGGTGGGACTCATGGGTGCCATGGGAAAAATTGAACCTGGCCGCGTTCATACCCGCCAGGATCAGCCGGCGGATGGCCTGCTCGCTGTCTACGGCGGGGCCCAGGGTGCAGATGATCTTTGTCTTTCGCATCGAAATTCCTCCCTGTTTTATTTAGCCTTCGTTGTTCTCATCGGGGATCAGCTTGGACACCAGAGCCCACTCCACCCGGCGGTCGGAGAGCTCCACCACCTTGACATGCAGGCCGCAGACATCCACCTCCACGGTGCTGCCGTCCTCGGGGATCACGGACAGCTGGGAGAAGACCAGTCCGCCCAGGGTGTCGTACTCCTCCTCCTCGGGCAGCTCCACGTCCAGCTCCTCGGCCAGGGTCTCCAGCTCCACCGAGCCGGCCACCCGCCAGAGGTTCTCCTCCAGCCGGATGATGTCCTGCTCGTCCTGAGGGTCAAATTCATCGTAAATATTGCCTACAATCTCCTCCAGCAGGTCTTCCATGGTCACCAGGCCGGAGGTACCGCCGTACTCATCCACCACGATGGCCATATGTACCTTCTTGCTCTGCATATCCCGGAACAGCACGTCGGTGCGCACCGACTCGGG
>JBJEYS010000208.1:0-1725 GCA_051886995.1 Oscillospiraceae bacterium | reverse complement strand
GGTGGTGATATACAGGGACACCACGCCGTACAGGGCGCTGTCCAGACTGCGGAAGGCCAGGGCTACCGCCACGATGACGATCAGATCTACGGCCATCAGCAGTTTGCCCACGGGAAGCCAGGGCAGGGGCAGCTTCAAAAGGCGGGCGATCAGGTCGGTTCCACCGGTGGTGGCTCCCTGCTGGAAGATCACGCCCAGTGCGGCCCCGATGAGCACGCCGCCGTAGATGCAGGCCAGCAGCGGGTTCATAGGCCGGAACTGAACCAGGGAATCCAGCACATCGATAAACGCGGAAGACACCACCATGGCGAACAGGGAGGTCACCAGCAGCCGTCCCCCCAACAGCTTCCAGCCCAGCAGGAACAGGGGGATGTTGAGCAGGATGACCACCGTGCCGATGGGCGCCCAGGGGAGGGCGGCGTTGATGATCTGTGCCACGCCGGTCAGGCCGCCGAAGGCGATGCCGTTGGGACCGTAGCACCAGTTGAAGCCTACGGCGTACACTGCCGAGGCCAGGATGATCCAGAGATAGGGCACGGCTTTTTTCAACAGTTGCACACCTTTCTTTCGACTGTTGAAAAAGGCATTTGCCTTTTTCAACAAAAGGGCTGCGGCGTGCGCGCCGCGAATTCTGCGAAGCTTTTTAAAAAGCTATTTATATTTCCGGAAAAATATTGGTGTTACAGCAAACTCATCTGTTCCTCGCCCCGGTCCTCCTCCTTGAGAAGGGCACCGGCAATGGGCAGACTGCGGGCCCGGTAGCGGGCCACATTAACGATGGAGGTCTGGGTCAGCGGGAGGGCCTTTTCCACCTTGTGCTTGCCTTTCAGGGTCATGACGTTGACGCCCTGGGTGTTCCGGGTGCTCTTGGGGTTCAGGCTGGCGGTGTGGAACACCACGGCCCGGCCCTCGGTGGAGATGACCGCCACCTCCAGGTCCTCCGTCAGCAGCAGGGCGGAGACCAGCGGGCTCTTGTCGCTGTACGCGCCGGTCAGCCGGCGGCGGCGGGTCTGGGTCTGGTAGGCGCTCAGCTCCACCCGGGCGGCCTTGCCGTTTTCAAAGAAGAACAGCAGGTGGGCGGAGTAGTCTCCGGGCAGGCAGGCCCAGGCCACGCTTTCGCCCTCGTCAAAGCCCAGCTTGGTGGGCAGATAGTCGCCCAGGGCGCTGGCCTTGGTGTCGGCGAAGTCGGACAGGCGGGCCTTGTAGCACTGCTGCGCGTCGGTGAAGACCATGATCTCGTCCTTGTTATTGGCCTCCCAGCTCTGGGCAGGGCCGTCGCCCTCCTTGTACTTCTGCTCGGACGCCATGCGCAGGGACTGGGGGGTGATCTTTTTCAGATAGCCCTCCCGGGACAGGAACACGTTCACCGGGTAGTCGGGGGCGTCGTCCTCCGCCTCGGTCTCCACAGCGGCCTGATACTCGTAGATGATCTCGGTACGGCGGGGGACGGCGTACTTCTTCTTCACATCGGCCAGCTCCCCGGCGATGATCTTTTTGACACGCTGGGGGTGGTCAATAATGTCCTTCAGGTCGGCGATCTCGTCCTCCAAAGTAGAGGTTTCCTCGACCCGCTTCAAAATATACTCTTTATTGATGTTGCGCAGCCGGATATCGGCCACATACTCCGCCTGGACCTGGTCGATGCCGAAACCGATCATCAGATTGGGGACGACCTCGGCCTCCTCCTCGGTCTCCCGGATGATCTTGATGGCCTTGTCGATGTCC
>JBJEYS010000207.1:0-1734 GCA_051886995.1 Oscillospiraceae bacterium | reverse complement strand
CTTGCGGCGCTCCTGGGCCCGGGCGCGGGCGTTCTCCTTGCCCTCCTTGCGGGCCTGGACCATGGGGTCCACGCCGGTGGCGGGCTCCACCATGGGGTAAGGGTGATCCTCGGTCACAGACAGCTTGCGGCCCAGCAGCTTTTCAATGGCCTTCAGATAGTCCTTCTCATCCGCCCGACAGAAGGACAGAGCGGTGCCCTCCCGTCCGGCGCGGCCGGTGCGGCCGATGCGGTGGACGTAGGTCTCGGGCACCTCGGGCAGGTCGTAGTTGACCACCCAGTTCAGTTCGTCGATGTCGATGCCCCGGGCGGCGATGTCGGTGGCGATCAGGGCGGTCACCTTGCCCGCCTTGAAGTCGGCCAGAGCCTGCTGACGGGCGGTCTGGCTCTTGTTGCCGTGGATGGCGGCGGCGGTGATGCCCCGCTTGGTCAGGTCCTGGGCGATGCGGTTGGCCCCGTGCTTGGTGCGGGAGAAGACCAGCACGCTGTCCATGTTCTTCTCCTCGATCAGGTGGGCAAGCAGCTTGGTCTTGTTGCCCTTGTCCACAAAGTACACACTCTGGGCGATGACCTCCACCGGGGAGGAAACGGGGTCCACCTCCACCCGCGCGTAGTCATGCAGCAGGGCGTTCACCAGCTCCATGACCTCGGGGGGCATGGTGGCGGAGAAGAACAGGGTCTGCTTGCGTTCCGGCAGCAGCTTGAGCACCCGGCGCACATCGTGAATGAAGCCCATGTCCAGCATCCGGTCAGCCTCGTCCAGCACGAAGATCTCAATGTGGGACAGGTCCAGCAGGCCCTGGCCGTGGAGGTCCAGCAGGCGGCCGGGGGTGGCCACCAGGATGTCCAGGCCCTGTTTGATCTTGTCCACCTGGGGCTGCTGTCCCACGCCGCCGAAGATGACGGCGCATCGCAGGGGCAGGTGCTTGCCGTAGGCCTCGAAGCACTCCTCGATCTGCAGCGCCAGCTCCCGGGTGGGCGTCAGGATCAGGGCGCGGATGGAGCGGGGGCCTTTTTGATGGGTGTTCGTCAGGCGCTGTAAAATAGGCGCGGCAAAGGCGCAGGTCTTGCCCGTGCCCGTCTGGGCGCAGCCCAGCACATCCTGCCCCTTCAGGGCAGGAGGAATGGCTCCCCGCTGGATGGGAGTGGGTTCGGAATAGCCCTGCTCCTCCAAAGCGGTGAGTATTTGGGGCAAAAGCCCGAGTTGTTGAAATGTCATGCTTTCAGTCCTTTTTCTGCGAAAGAAGCCCGCGCAAGACTGCCGCTACAGTCTCTTCCAGATTCTGTCCGGCGCAGTCCACGGTCACGTCGGCCCAGCGCTCGTACAGGGGGGTGCGGTAATCATACAGATCCTGCAGTGTCTGCCCGGGCTCCATGGCGATGCCGCGGGTGCTGATGTTGTTCAGGCGTGCTTCCAGTTCCTCCAGGGGCAGGCGCAGGTAGACCACCCGGCCCAGGCCCTTGAGGTGAGCCATGGAAAGCTCCCGGCAGATGCAGCTTCCGCCGGGGGAAATGACGGAATTCTCACAAACGACCGAGCAGATGGCGGCCTGTTCCAGATCCAGAAAGGCCTCGGTTCCGCGTGTGTTGAGAATGTCCTGAAGAAGTGCGCCCTCCCGCTGCTGGAGGGTCAGGTCGGTGTCGATAAAATCAAAACCCAGGGCTTTGGCCAGAAGCACGCCCACCGTGCTCTTGCCCGAGCCGGGCATACCGATGAGAATAATGTTGTCCATTT